>JACQPK010000101.1 GCA_016207565.1 Elusimicrobiota bacterium | reverse complement strand
GTCGTAGGAGCCTTGGTCCATCATGACCTTGCCCATCGCGATCCGCAGGCCGGCTCGGTCCGCTTCCTCGAAGCAGACCTCCGTCGAGTCCTTCCAGATGCTCGTGTAGACGCAGGCGGCGGTGGTGCCCGAGGCGGCCATGTCGGCGAAGAAGCTCCGCGCGAGGTCCCGGGCCTTCGGGCCGCGAAACGCGCGCTCGAGCGGGAAGATGTGCCGCTCGAGCCAGGGGAGCAGCGTCAGCCCGTCGGCGGCGACCGCGGGATACTGGGGAAGGTGGCAGTGCGCGTCGACGAGTCCGGGGATCACGAGCGCCCCGCGGTGCGCGCGGACCGCGGCGCCCCGGAGCTTCGCGCCCGCCGCCGGGCCGCAGTACTCGATGCGGCCGTCCCCGCCGACGGCCAGGATGCCGTCGGCGAAGTAGCGGAGGCGGTCCTCCGAGTCCAGCGTCAGGATCGCGGCGCGATGCGCCGCCGTCCGGGGGGCTCTCGACATGGCCGAGTATCATATAATCAGTCCGTGGCCCAGTTAAAGGCGCAGACCCCGAAAACGATCGTCGATTTCGCCCCCGGGCTCCCCCGCCCGGCCGTCCTCTGCACGCTCGTCTCGGTCGTCGGCTCCGCCCCGCAGGAGCCCGGCGCGCGGATGTGGGTGACGGCCGAGCGCTTCGAGGGCACGCTCGGCGGAGGCAGGTTCGAGGCCGAGGTACTCGCGCACGCGCGCACGCTGGTCGGCCGACGCGACGCGACGGCGCAGCTCAAGGCGTACGTCCTCTGCAAGGAGATGGGCCAGTGCTGCGGCGGACGCGTCCAGGTGTTCTTCGAGCCCGTGCTCCGCCGCAAGGTCGCGCACGTCTTCGGGGGCGGCCACGTCGGGCGCGCGTTGGCCTCGGTGCTCGCGGGTTCTCCCGTCGAGGTCGTGCTCATCGAGCCGCGCGAGGAGTGGTCGGGCTCCGACGGACTGCCGGAAGGCGTGTCCGTCCGGCGCGAGGACCCGGCCGCCTACGTCGCCGCCCGCGTGTGGGACGCCGACGACGCGGCGTGCATCCTGACGCACAGCCACGACCTGGATTTCCGGCTGGTCTCCGAGCTCATGCGCCGCCCTCTGGGCTACCTCGGCTTGATCGGCTCCGCGCACAAGGCGCGCGTGTTCCAGGCGCGCCTGGTGTCGGCCGGCACCGCGCTCGACGACGTCGAGCGCCGGTGGGAGGAGCGCGTGCGCTGCCCGATGGGCGCCGGCCTCCGGTCCAAGAATCCGAAGGCGATCGCCATCGCGATCGCCTCCGAAGTCCTCACCGCATGCGGCGCAGCCTGAGGGAGACGCAGGTCTTCCTCCTCGCCGCCGGGCGCGGCGAGCGCGCCGGCGGGCCGAAGGCCTGGCGCGACGTCGACGGGCGGCCGGCGCTGTTCGGGCATCTCGCGAACATTATCGGCGCGGTGGCGAGCGTCACGGTCAGCGTGCAGGCCGAGTGGCTCCCGCGCTGCAAGGAGCACGCGCCCGCAGCCTACTGGGTCGCGACCGATCCCGACCTGCCGCCGCTCGCCTCGCTCCAGGCCCTCGTGGCCTACCGGCCCTCCGACGCCCCCGGGTTCGTCTACCACGTGGACATGCCGTGCTACGGCCGTCCGGTCTATCGCGCGCTGCTCGAGGGGCTGCGCGGCGCCGACGCCGCGGCGCCCGTCGTCGACGGCAAACGCGGCCATCCCGTCCTCCTCGCGCCGGGCCTCTACGACGCGCTCCTCGCGCTCGACCCCGCGACCGACCGGCTCGACGCGTTCCTGCGGACGCGCGAGGTCCGCGAAATCCCGATGACGACGGGCGAGGTCCTCGAGAACCGCAACCGCAGCTGATGGCGCCGCTCGACCTCTCCGACTCGCGGATCCGCCTCGCGCTGCTCGTGGCGCTGCTCCTCTTGGGGGCCGGTATCGGGCTCGAGGGCGCGCGGCTCCTGCGCGCCAAGGACGCCGCCCCCGGCGCCTCCGGGCCGCCCCGGCCCTCCGAACTCGCCCGACCGTCCGCGCTCTCGATCGCCGAGCTCGAGGCGCTCCTGGCGTCGCCGGAGGGCCGGGTCCTCGCCGGACGGCTCTTCGACGCGCTCGAGCGAGATGTGCGGCTCCGCGAGCGCTGGGAGCTCCTCCGGCGGGAGCGCCCGGGCCCGTCGCGCGCCGCGCTGTGGGCGGCGATGAGGCGAGACCCGATCTTCGAGGCGCTCCTCGCGGACCTCGAGCGGGAGAGCCCCCGGGAGGACGCGACCGCCGGGGAGGCCGCGCCCGAGGAGCCCGGGAGGCTCTCCGCGAGGATCCCGATGGCCGGCGCCCCTACGGTGACCCGGCGCTCCGCGGGCGGCGAGCCGCTTTCGGCGGCGGGGTCCGCTCCGGTCCGGCCGCGGCCGGGCGCGGCGCCCTCCCGCGCGCTGCGGCCTGCAACGGCCGCGCCCGGCCGGATCGGGCTTTCGGCCCCGGCGGCCGGGGGACGCGCGAGCGCGTACACCACCCGTCCCGCCACCTCGGGCGACGGGGCGCACGCCGCGACGCCCCTCGCCGGGGTCCGCGACGCCGAGAGCACGCGCATGGCGCGCCTCTTGGAGGTGTATCCGTGGCTCGGGCGGCTGACCGAGGAGCAGCGCCGAGGCGTGCAGCCCGGGATCGACTCCTCCGGACTCTGGGGCTCCTGCTTCGCGCGCACGCTCTACGCCGAATGCCGTAGGGCGTGCGAGGCGGCCGGTCCGTCCTGCGTCGCCGTCGAAGGCTGGCAGGCCTGCCTCGACGCCAACGACGGGGACGCCGCGCGCTGCCGTACGCTCTGCGCCCGACAACCGCCGTGCGTCGCTCCCGGATCGGGCCCGACCCCGGCGCCGCCGCCCGACGACCGCTGCGGCCCGAGAGGCTGCCCGAACGGCTACTGCGACATCCAGGGCGGGACGGTCTGCTGCTACGACAACGGCGGCAGCCGCATCTTCGGCGCCGCGGCGTCCTGCGCCGGGACGGACGGCACGGACCGGACGGGCGACACGATGGGCGGCGCGTGCGTGATGACGCAGGCGCAGTTCGACGCGATCATCGCCGGCACGTGGAGCCCGACGTCCTCGCAGGCGCGGCAGGGCGAGCTCCCCCTCTGCCGCTGAGGTCCCGGGCGCGGTAGCCCCGAGGACCCAAGTCCCTGCCCGGGGGGACGTGGTATACTCGGCTCAGCCCGGCAGGAGAAGTCATGCCCGCAGCCGTCCCCGCCCGCCGCCGGGAAAAAGCCGTCCGGAAGCCGCGCCCGCGCGTCCGCTTCGAGGCCGCCGTCGCCGAGCGCCTCGAACGCCTGCTCGCCTCGATCACGCTCGCCAAAGCCGCCTTGGCGCGCAAGTAAATTGGGGACAGTCCCCAATTTACTTCCTTCACTCGGATGAGGGCGTCTTGACTTTCCGAGCCACCCTCGCCATCCTTCAACCGGGCCGTTCATGCCATCCCCCGAACCCTCCCTCCCGACCCAGACGCCGCGTCCTGCCGGCGACGCGGCGCTCGCCGTGCTGCGCGCGGTATTTCCGACGCTGAGCCCGGCCGCGTTGCGGAGGCTCAGGCGCTCGGCCAAGGACGTGACCCAGCCGGCGGACACGACGCTGTGCCACGAGGGAGAGGTCGAGGACGCCTTTTACATCATCGTCGACGGGATGGCCGACGTCTATAAGGTGACGGAGGGCCAGAAGGTGTTCATCAACCACCTCGGCCCCGGGGCGCAGTTCGGGGACCTGGCGCTGCTCCTCGACGTGCCTCGCACCGCCACGATCATCACGTCCGAGACGACGCGGCTCCTCGTCGTCGACCGCGCGGCGTTCGATGAGCTGGTCAAGGCCCGGCCGGAGATCGCCGTAGAGCTCTCGCGGATGGTGCTCAAGCGATTCCTGGTCCAAGAGGAGAAGCGGCTGCTCGAGATCGCACGCCTCAAGAAGCGCGACACTCCGCCGCCCAAGGTGTTCGTAAGCTACGCGCGGGTCGACGAGCCCTTCGTCACCCGGCTCGCCAACGGCCTCATCAAGCAGAACATCGACGTGTGGCTGGACCGCTACCGCATCGAGCCGGCCAAGAGTTGGGCCCGGCAGATCGGCGAGGCCTTGGACCGCTGCGGGGTGATGCTCCTGGTGTTGTCACCGGCCAGCGTCGCCTCGGAGAACGTCGACGACGAGTGGAACTACTTCCTCGACACCAAGCGGCCGGTCGTCGTGGCCCGTCTCAAGGCCTGCAAGGTCCCCTACCGGCTCTCGAAGCTCCAGTACGTCGACTTCGCGGGCCAGGACTACGACCAGGCGCTCGCGCGGGTCGCGGCCACGCTCAACACGCTCTAGCGCTCACACGCCGATCAGGATGAACGGCGCCCAGAAGAACGGGTGGTCGTAGCCCTGCTTCCGTACCGCGGCTCGGGCGGCGCGCAGCGCCTCGCGAGGGTTCTTCCCCCCCTTGAGCTCCGCGAAGAACGTCTCGGCGAGCATCGTCGAGGACTTCTCCGCGACGCTCCACAGGCTCACGAGCACGTTCCTCGCGCCCGCGTATTGGAAGGCCCGGCCGAGGCCGAGGACCCCCTCCCCACTGACCTCCTTGCCGAGACCCGTCTGGCAAGCGGTGAGCGCCGCCACCTCCGCATCGAGCTTGAGGCCCATGACCTGGCTCATGGTCAGGAAACCCTCCCCGGGGGCCGAAGCGCGCGGCTGAGCCAGGACGAGAGCGGGTTCGCGGATGTGCGGCACATCGGTGTCGAGGATTCCGTGCGTGGCGAAGACCAAGTAGCGGTAGCGAGAGAGGTCCTCCGCGCGCAGCGCGGCCGCGTTCGCCCTCGTGCCCAGGAGCATCTTCGTCCCGCCGGGCGACAGCGCCTCCAGGGCCTTGGCCAAGGCGGCGGTCTCGACGAGGCGCGGGAAGGAAGACTCCTCCCCCCCGCCCATGCGCCGCACGATGGACTTCGCGACCAAGGCCAAGGGGGCGGGTGCCTTGCCGTCTCTCTCGAAGCGAGGGTCGGCGTCACCGAATACCGGGTCGGCCAGGACGAACATGCCCTTCGACCTGCCGGCCCCTTGACCGAACCTGCGGGCCAAGGTGAGCGCGGTGCCCGACTGCGCGTAGCTGACGTCGAAGTCGTCGGCCAGATAGCGCCTGGCGCGCCCCGCCTTCTTGGGCTGGGCGACGAGGGCCTCGAACGGGAGGAGGCCCAGGACGCCGTCGGGGACGATGATGAGCCTGGAGCCCTTCGGGAGGAAACGCCTCGCGGGCTGGATCAGCCGGCGATAGAGCGCCGCGCCGGCTTTCTCGTCGAATCGGTTCGCGAAGCGGCCGCGCGAGTCCAGCGGGTCCTCGAAAGGCTCGCGGAAGGCCTCGACGAGCCCTCGGAGGAGCCCGCGGCCGGCCTTCAGCACGAGGCGGCGCGCGGGCCGGCCGGCCCTGAGGACGTAGAGGGAGCCCTGGTCCTCGGAAACGTCGAACTGCAGAAGCACCTCGTCCGGCTCCAGCGCGACCTCCGCGGCGCGCAGCGGCTGCGGGTAGTGGACCGCCGCGTAGGCCGGATGCTCCTTGCGCAGCAGCGCCACGAGCTCCTCTTGCTCCTTGCGGACCTCGGCAAGCGTGGCCTCGAGCTGAAGCCGCCGGCTCGAGAGCCGGCGCTCGAGGGCCGCGTCGATCTGGCGCGACAGGGAGACGACCTCCGCCGCCAGCCGCGCCTCGCGCTCGGCCGACGGCTTCGGGAGGCCGCCGCCCCCCTCCGCCAGGCGGCCGGCCAGCGCCTCCACGAACACGCGGGCCTTGGCGCTCTCCGACCAAAAGAACGCCTCATCGGCGTCGGTCGCCGCTCTCGCCCTTCCTTTGTAGGCTTCGATGATCGGGATCAGGCCTTCGGAGCCGGACAGGAACTTCCCGCGTACGGCGAGGGGCAGCCGGTCTCGCATGTGCTCGAGCGCGCCGACCGCGTCCTCGTAGGCGGGACGCGCGCGCTCCGGCTCCTTCAGTCGCTCGTAGGCGACCGCCAGCCCGAGAGCGCACGGCAGTCTCGAGCTCGCGGCCCAATCCGCCATCGACAGGCGCTCCGCCCGGCTACGGATCGTCGCTAGGCACCGCTCGAAGCGGTCCCTGGCCTGCGCGGGTTTTCCCGACGCCAACAGCGACATGCCGATCCAGCGGTCCCCGCCGTGCTTCTCGAAAATAGCGCGCGCCTTCGCGAATTCGCCCTTGAGCAGGTATACCGCGCCGATCGCGAGCTCGTTGGTTTCGTCCCGGAGGCCGAGCTCCCTGGCGATCCGCGCGGACTCGAGGTACGCCTTAATGGAGGTGTCGTAATTTCCTTGGAGCGCCGTGAGCTCGCCGAGCCTGTTGAGCACCTTCGCATGCGTCCGTTGGGCGACGCCGTCGCTACTGGCGAGCCTCACCGCGTCGGAGAACGCCTTGTCCGCCGACTCCAGGTCGCCGAGCTGGATGTGTATCGTCCCGAGGCTGGCCAAGGATCCCGCCAGGCGATCGGGCCCGGAGACCTCGATGCCCAACGCGATCGCCTCCTGGAACGAGTCCCTGGCTTTGCCCAGCTCGCCCAAATTGCGGTACAGCTCGCCGAGGTTATGGAGGCAGCTCGCCTGTCCCCTTCGATCGCCGCTCTTTCTGCGGATATGGAGCGCCCGCCGGTAACCCTCGGCGGCCTTGGGCAGGATGCCGAGCTCTATGAAGGCGTTGCCGAGATTCACGAGGGCCTGGGCCTCTTCGTGGGCATCCTTCAGCTCGACGGCGAGCTCGACCGCCGCGTTGAGGTAGATCAGCGCCCACGCGGTGTGGCCTCTCATGTTGTGCAGCGCGCCCAGGTCGTTGGCGAAGTAGCCGGCGTATTTCCGGTCCTTGAGCCGTAAGGCGAGCGAGAGGGCGACTTTCGAGACGATCAGCGCATCCTCGATCCGGTCCTTGGATATCAGCGATTCGACCTCGCGCGAAAGCTCATCGAGACTCTTGCCGCGGGCTGTCGCCGACGAGAGCTTCGGGTCGATGATCTCCAGCAGCGTGGTCAATGACTCCTTGGAGCCCGCCCGCCCCGCGAGCTTGAAGCGGGTACGATCGACATCTTGGGCGACCGCTTCAACAGCGTAGGAAGACTCGTCCGCCCGGAGGGTCACGCTCGCACCGAAGACGGCCTGGAGCTCCTCCTCGAAGGCGCGGAGGTCGAGCCCGGTGGACGCCAGCGCCGGCAGGCTCGCGGCATACTCCGAATGCTGGGTCCGGTGGATCTCCTGTCGGCGGCGTATCTCGTCCAGAAGCGCCCGCGCCTTCCGCAGCAGCGGACCTTGGACCGCCTTGGCGGCGCGCCCCTCGGCCTTTCGGAGCTGCCTGGGCGTCAGCTTGGCGCAGACGGCGTTTACCGCGGCCCGGGCGTCCGCTTGGCCCTGCCCGGCCGCGAGCAGGAGCCACGTGCAGGCCTCGATGAGGTCCTTCTTCGTCCCATCGCCGTTCACGTACCTGGCGGCGAGGTCGTGTTGGGCGGCCGGGTCCCCCGTTTCCGCGGCGGCCTTCGACCAGCGGAAGGCCTCCCGAAGGTCCCTTGTCTGGCCGAACTCGCCCGAGCGCATCGCGGCGAGGTAGCGCATCGCCTCCCCGCGCCCGCGCTCGGCCGCCGCCTCGAACCACCGGAGGGCCTCGGCCGGGTCGGGGCGCCCGCCTTCGCCCTTGAGAGCCATCACCCCGAGGTTGAAGCGCGCGAGTCCCGAAACGTCGTGGGCCTGCTCGGCCGCGGCCGCGAGCCAGCGCCGCGCCTCGCCGAAGTCGACGGGCGTGCCGAGGCCTTGGTCGTACGCGAGCCCGAGGTTGTACTGGGACGCCGGGTGCCCCTGGAGCGCCGCCTTGCGCAGCCACTCGAGCGCCGCCTTTTCGTCTTTCTCCACGCCGTCGCCCGCGCGATAACGGCGGGCCAAGTCTGCCTGAGCGTCCGCGTCGCCTAGTTGCGCGAGCTTCAGGTCGAGCCGCACGTCGTCGGCGGAGGTGGAGGCCTGCAAGCGCGCGACCCCGAGGAGCAGCGCGAGAGAGCTCGCAAGGAGCAGCGATAGCCAAGCGGGTAGACGGAACAAGGGGGCCTCGGCGCGCACGCGCCAGTTTATGGCGAGGCTGGGCCTGCGTCAAGACCCGTCGAACAGGCCTGTTGAGCAGCCCATTGAAGTCTCGCGGCCCTGCTGTTATAACCCCGGCGTGACGCCGGATGCGGAGCTCCCCAGGCACGTCGCGCGCCGGCGCCTCGGAGTCGCCCTGGTCGCGGCCTGCGCCGCCCTCTGCTGCGCCGCCGACCACGCGGGCCTCTGGCGGCGGACCGAGCTCAAGACGCTCGACTGGCGCTTCCGGACGCGGGACCGCCTCGCCCCGCTGGCCGCCGAGACGCGGCGCATCACCCTCGTCGAGATCGACGACGAGTCGGCGCGGAGGATCCCGGAGCCGTTCATCCTGTGGGACCGTCACTTCGCGGCGGTGATCGAGGCTCTCTCTGGCTCCGGGGCCAAGGCGATCGCGGCGGACGTGCTCTGGCTCAAGTCGGTCGACGAGTTCCTGGAGCTCAAAGGGGAGAGCCCGCGGAAGGCGCTGGTGCGGGCACTGCTCGCGGCGCAGAAGAAGACGACGCTGGTCCTGGCCGCCCTCGGCGACACCGGCTCCTCCGGAGCAGGGCGCTCGCTCGGCAAGTACGCGGCCGCGATCGGCAGCCGCAGCTTCGCGATCGTCAATCCCGTCCCCGATGAGGACGGCGTCATCCGCCGCCAGCGCCCGACCTACGCCGTCGTCGGCCGGGACGGGCGGACCGAGCGCTCACCCACGTTCGCGTTCCAGGCCGCCTCGGCCCTGGCGCCGTCGCCGCTGGACCCGGGCACCGAGAGGCTCATCGATTTCAGCGAGGCCGCGCCCCCCTTCGACCGCCTGCCCTTCCACGAGGCCGTCGAGAAGGCGCGAGCCGGCGATCGCGAGTACTTCCGCGAGCGCTTCGCGGGCAAGGTCGCTCTCATCGGCACGACCTCCGGCCTCCTCGACCGGCTGCCGACCCCGCTCGGGCCGCAGACCCCGGGCGTCTGGAACCTGGCGTTCTCGATCGACTCCTTCCTCTCGGCCCGTCCGCTCCGGCCGCTGGGCGCTTGGCTCCAGGCGGCGGTGACCGCCTCGCTCGGCATCGCGGCGGGAGCGCTCCTCCTGAGGCTGGGACCGGGCCTCGGCGTCGGGGCGGCCGCCGCGATCCTGGTGGCTTGGCTGGGACTGGCTCAAGGGCTCTTCCACGCCCGCCGGGTGGCGGGCGTCGCCGGCCCCGTCTTCTCGATCCTGCTCTGCGCCGCGACGGCTGTCATGTACCGCGTGGTCGTGGCGGACCGCGAGAAGCGGAAGCTCAAGAAGGCCCTCACCGGGTACGTCAACCCGAAGCTCGTCGAGGAGGCGCTGAGCGCCGACGACATCGCCTCCATCCTCACCGGCCGCCGCCGCCGCGTCGCGATCCTGTTCTCGGACGTCCGGGGATTCACGAAGCTCTCCGAGAAGCTGCCGCCGGAAGGCGTGGTCCGTTTCCTGAACCGCTACCTCTCGGCGATGAGCGACATCATCTTGGACCACGGCGGGACGATCGACAAGTTCGTGGGCGACGGGATCATGGGCTTCTTCGGCGCCCCCGTTGAGCGGCCGGACGCGGCGATGGCGGCGATCCGGGTCGCGCTCGCGATGCAGGAGCGGTTGGTCGCGCTCAACGCCGAGTGGTCCGCGCAGGGTCTACCCGAGATCCGCGTCGGCGTAGGCATCCACGCCGGGGACGCGGTGGTCGGCAACATCGGCTCGGAGCGCAAGATGGACTACACGGCGATCGGGGACACCACCAACCTGGCCTCCCGCGTCGAGAGCCTCACCAAGGACCTCAACCGCCCGATCCTCATCACGCAGCCGGTGTTCGACGAGGTCGGCGCGGCCGTGGAGGCCGAGGCGATGGGTGTCGCGGATGTCCGCGGGCACGCCCCGATCGCGCTCTACGCCGTGTCTAGGCTCAAGGCCGCAAGCGAGGTGAAACCCGCATGACAACCCTGATCGCCGCCGCGTCGCTGCTCTTCTCCCCGGGGTCCGCGTTCGCGGCCCCGGAGCCGGTCGGCGTGCTGCAAGACGTCCAGGGCGAGGTGAGCTGGAGCCCGGGCAGGAAGGCGCCGCCCGAAATCCTCGACGATCTCCGCCGCGGGGATTCGCTCAAGGTCGGGAAAGGGGGCTCGGTCACTCTCCTTTATTATGCCGACTGCCGGCAGGAGACGATCTCCGGCCCGGCCAAGGTGAAGGCCGGGGCCAAGGCGAGCGTCGTCGACCGGAAGGAGGCCGTGAAGTCGGAGGAGGTCCCTTGCGAGCCTCCGAGCCGGCTGGCCGAGACCGGCGCCTCGGCCGCCCCGCAGGCCCTGACCCTCATGGGCGGGGGCGGCAACAAAGCGAAGAAGCGGGCCGAGCGCGCCTTCAAGGCGAGGCTGCAGGAGGCGCCCGAGGACGTCGGCACTTTCCTCGAGTTCGGCGCCTTCCTAGAGGCGGGCCGCCGCTACGACGAAGCGGAGGAGCAATACCGCCAAGCGCTGGAGCTCAGGCCCGACAGCCGCGGCATCGCGCGCCGGCTCGAGGCGCTGAAGGAGGCCCGCGCCGCAAAGTAGGTCCAGGGTTTGGAGAGCAAGTAAAGTGGGGACAGTCCCCACTTTACTTTCTTCACTAGTTCTTGGGGCGGGAGCGCTCGAGCGCGCCGAGGCGGGCTTGCGCCAGGGCGCGGTAGGGCTTTAGGTCGCGGGACTTGTCGGCGGAGACGAGGGCGTAGAGGCGCTGGGCTTCGGCGACGTCGCCGAGCTGGAGCAGGAAGTCCCCCGCCTGCAGGCGGCAGGCGGCGGCGGCATGGCGCATCTCGGGATAGCGCTCGGGCCAGTACAGGAGGTTCGAGATCGCCACGGCGGCATTCTTGCCTTCCTGCCAGCCGCTCAGGCCGCGGAGGATGTCGGCGTCGAGGATGGCGTGGCGGAGGAGCACGTCGGCGATGCCGTGGGCCTTGCGTTCGTCGCGTCCGTCGGAGACGCCGCGTCCGTCGAAGAACGTCTCGATCGGGATATCGTCCATCAGACCTCCGCGCCGGGTTCCAGCGTTCAGTATAGCCGGAGAGCGCGGGGCGTCCAGACGTTAACCGGCACCAACGCAGGCCCCGCCTCGCAGCCGGCCGGCGGGACGCCAGCGACAGCGTCGGGTCTGCTCGCAGAACGTCTCGTCGAGCAGGCCGCAGTCGAGCGTCCGCGGCCGCACTCCGGGCTCGAGCCCCCGCGGGGCGCCCTTGCAGCCCCGGAAGGCGCGCTCGGAGCCCTCGACGACGAGGACGCAACCCAGCACGAACGCGCAGTCCCAGAAGGTGAGATCCACGCAGCGCGCCGGCGGCGCCTGGATCAGCCGGTCGGGGGCGGTCAGCCGGGCCTGGCCGAAATGCAGCCGGGCGCGCGCCTCACGCGCGACGCCCGGGAAGTCCGCGGCCTTGCGCCAGGCGCGGACCGCGTCGCTCCAGGCGCCCTTCGAGGCGTGCAGGTAGCCGAGCCGGAGCCAGGCGGTGCCGGGGTCCTCCAGCGCCCGCTCCCCGTTCGAGCGGTGGAGCGCCTGCTCGTAGTCGAAGATCACCGGGCCCGGGTCCTCCGCGACGGTCAGGTCGAAGTGCGGAGGCTCGTTCCAGCCGCGCGCGGGGTCGGGGCCGACCCAGCGCGCGGCGGCGCGGTGCCAGTACAGCCGCGCGTCGAAAGGTTCGGCGAGCAGGAGGCGCGTGCAGTCGGCGATCGCCTCGCGACGCGACTCGGAGCGCGACGGCCTGACCGGCGGGAAGCTCGACTGAAAGCAAGGCGAGCCTTGCCCCAGCGCGGCCGCGGCGAGCAGGACCCCGTGGAGCACTACGAGAGGAATTCTCGGACGAGGTTGGCGGACACGGCGAGCCGGTACGCCCGCGTCGAGCGGAGGTCGTCGATCGGCGAGATGTCACGCTCGACCCGGGCCGCCGCCTCGCGCGCGAGGTCGGCTCCGAGGCGCTTGCCTTTCACGAACTCCTCGACGGCCTTCAATCGGCGGACGGTGGGCGCGACGCTGCCGAAGGCGATCCGGCAGTCGGCGATCTTGCCCGCCCGGGTCCACAGGAGGCCCGCGCCCACGGTCTTCGAGATCGCCTGAGCGGCCCGCGTCCCGATCTTGCGGAAGAACTGGCGCGCGGGCTTGCCCGGATAAGGGAGCTCGACGGCCTCGATCAGCTCGCCGGCCGCGAGCGTCGTCTTCTTCACGCCCGCGAACAGCTCCGAGAGCGGCAGCCGCCGGCGGCCGCCGGCGGAGGCGGCCAGCACGACCGCCTCGTAGACGGCCAGGGCCGGGAACGTGTCGCCCGCCGGGGACGCGTTGGCGAGGTTGCCGCCGATCGTGCCGCGGTTTTGGATCTGCGCGGCGCCGATCGTCGCGCACGCCCCAACGAGGAGCGGGAACTGCTTGGCGAGGATCGGGTGCTCCTGGATCTGGGAATGGGTGACGAGCGCGCCGAGCCGGGCCGCCTCGGTCGAGACGCGGATCCGCGACCACTCGACGAGCCGCGAGAGGTCGAGGACGGTCCGGCCGTTGAGGAGCCCCATGTTCCAGGAGACCATGAAGTCCGTGCCGCCGGCCAAGGGCAGCGCGCCCGGCGTCTTCGCGTATAGCGAGAGCGCCTCGGCGGCCGTCGCCGGCCGCAGGAGGGTCATCGTCGAGCTATCGCCGCGCACCTTTGCCTTTCTTCGGCCTCGCCGCGGCGAGGACCGAGTCGACGATGTGCTGATAGCCCGTGCACCGGCACAGGTTCCCGGCGAGCGCCTGCCGGCACGCCGCGTCCGTCTTCGGAGCCTTCGACTCGGCCCAGGCCGCGGCCGAGACGATCATGCCCGGCGTGCAGATGCCGCACTGCGCGCCGCCGTGCTCGAGGAAAGCCTGCTGCATGGGATGAGGCATGTCCGGCGTGCCCAGGCCCTCGATCGTGCGCACGTCGCGGCCGTCCGCCTGCGCGACCGGGATCAGGCACGAGTTCACGGGACGCCCGTCGACGAGCACCGTGCAGGCGCCGCACTCGCCTTCGCCGCAGCCCTCCTTCGTGCCGGTGAGGTCGAAGTCCTCGCGAAGCACGTCGATCAAGCGCTTGAAGGGGTCGCCGCCGTACTCGCGGGCGCGGCCGTTGATGGTGAGCTTCATCGGAGCAGCTCCAGGATCGTCTCGGGCAGGATCGGCAGCCTCGACGGCGACTTGCCGATCGCGTCGTAGATCGCATTCGCCACCGCGGGGGCGGGTGGGTCCATCGGGAGCTCGCCGACGCCCTTCGCCCCGAACGGCCCTCCCTGATAAGGCTTCTCGACGATCGCGACCTTGAAGCGGGGCGTGTCGGCCGCGGTCGGGATGATGTAGTTCGTGAGCGACGCGTTGGCCATCCCGCCGTCCTTCATGACGACGTTCTCGAGCAGGGCGTAGCCCAGGCCCTGCACCACGCCCCCGATGATCTGCCCTTCGACGAAGCGCGGGTGCACGGCCTTGCCGATGTCCTGCGCCGTGGTGACCTCGCGCAGGCGGATCTCGTAGGTGGTCCGGTCGATCTCGAGGTCGACGACAACGCAGCCGTAGCTGTAGCAGGCGTAGGCGTCGCCTTGGTACGCCTTGTCGTCCCACGAGACCCAGCCGGGCTTCTCGTACTTCGCGACGAAGACCCGCTCGTCCTTTCCTCCGCACAGCTTGGCCGCCGCGCCCTTGAGCTTCTTCGGGTCCTTGAAGGAGCCGCCCGCGTCCACCACCGCCCGGCGCAGCATGCCTGCGGCGCGGTGGACGAGGCCCCCGACGACCATGCACGTGCGGCTCGCGACGGTCGGGCCGCTGTTGGGGACCTGCGACGTGTCGGGCACGGCGACATGGACGCGCTCGAACGCCACGCCGAGGGTGTCGGCGGCGATCTGCGCGAAGATAGTGTTCGTCCCCTGGCCGATCTCGGTGTTGGCGGTGAGGACGCGCACGCGGCCCTCGCGGTCGATGCCGACGCCGGCCTCGCTCGCGAGGTAGACCTCGCCGGCGCCGGTGAAGCCCGCGCCGTGGTGCACGAGCGCGACGCCGGTGCCGCGCCACGTGGGCTCCTTCGCTCGGTTCCAGGCCCGGTTGGCGCGGCGCTTCGCCGCCCAGCCGCTCAGGCGCAGCGTCTTCTCGAGCACCTCGGAGGTGCCGATGCTGAGCTCGAGCTTCTGCCCGGTGTGCGTGATCGAGCCCTTCTTGTAGAGGTTCTTGCGGCGGATCGCGACGGGGTCGAGGCCCCCGGCCGCGGCCAAGCGATCCATCTGGACCTCGGCCGCGAACAGCGTCTGCGGCGCGCCGAAGCCGCGGAAGGCGCCGTTCGGAGGCGTGTTCGTCGCAACGGCGCGCGCCCGCACGCGGACGTTCGGGCACCCGTAGGGGCCCGTCGCGTGCAACGCGCCGCGGGACAGCACGACCGGCGACAGCGTCAGGTAGGCCCCGCCGTCCATGACGACGTCGATATCCTGGGCGACGAGCCGGCCGTCTTTGGCGATCGCGGACTTGAACCGGACGCGGGCCGGGTGGCGCTTGGTCGTCGCCATCATGTCCTCGGCGCGGTCGTAGATCATCTTCACCGGGCGCTTGGACACGTGCGCGAGGAGAGCCGCGTGCCCCGCGAGCATCGAGGGATACTCCTCCTTTCCGCCGAAGCCGCCGCCGGTCGTCGCCTGGATCACGCGGACCTTCGCGTCCGGCAGCCCGAAGATCGCCTTGAGCGCCTTGTGGATATAGTAGGGACACTGCATCGAGCCCTCGACGACGATCGTGCCGTCGGCCTCGACGCGCGCGGCCATGCCGTTGTTCTCGATGTAGGTCTGCTCCTGGTGCGGGACCCAGTACTCGCTTTCCACGACCTTCCACGCCTTCTCGAACCCCGCGGCGAGGTCACCCTTCTCGATGAGGATGTCCTTGAAGACGCGACCGCCGCCGTCGATGTCGAAGTTCGGCGTCTCGAGCTCGTACTCGACCTTCACGTGGTCGAGGGCCTGGTACGCCTTCTGTCGCGAGGGGTGGGCGATGAGGAGGATCGGCTCGTGCTTGTGGCGGACCACGCCGTCGGCCAGGAGCGGCTGGTCGTTCTCGATCAGCGCGACGTAGTTCGCGGCGGGGATGTCGGAGGGGCGGGCGACGACGTACTCGTCCCATGGGAACGCGGGATCGAGCGTGACGGATTTGATCCGGCCGGCGGCGACGGAGGAGCGGAGCGTGACGCCGTGGAGGCAGCCGTCGATCGCGTAGTCGTCGATGTAGCGGGCGAGGCCGCAGACCTTGTCCGCGCCCTCGCGCCGGAGGGGGCTCGAGCCGACGGCAGGCATCGACGCTTGATACTAAATTAGCGCGGGGGCTGCATCTCACCCTCGCGGCGCAGCCCGTGGACCATCAGGCTGCCGAGGATGATGAACGCGGCGTAGCACGCCTGCTCGCCCCACTCCAGCGGAGTTCCCGAGCCGCGGACCGCGTGGCGGGCGAGGAGGATCACGGAAACGACGATCGAGAGGAATAGCGTCTCGCCCGCCGTGGAGTAGATCGCGGCGGCGATCGGCGTGAGGGCGAGCAGGAGCCACGCCGGCGTCCAGTAGCCGCCCAGCATCCACACGATCGCCGCGTTGCAGGCGAGGTTGACCCACATGCGGATGTGGAGGAACTTCGAAGACGCGTCGGCGGAGGCTTCGATGTAGCGGTTGGCGGCGACGTTGAACACCGCCCCGAATACGAGCAGGCCGATGCTGATCCGGCCGGTGAGGCCTTCCGGGTTGCCGAGCGCCACGGCCAGACAGACGGTCATCACCGCGAACGGCATCGCGTAGCGATTGACGAGCAGCGCTCGCTGTCGGGAGGCTCCGGCCGTCAGTACTGGCTCCATAGATTCCCCTTGGTGTCGGAATGGGTGCAGGCGATGTACATCTTACCCCAGTTGGAGCCGGAATTCACATAGGCCCAGTGCCCGGTGTCCGAGTCCTCCGGGTCGGCCACGTAGTCGATCGTCCGGGTCTTGTCGTGAATGATCGTGTACGCGGAGAGCGGTTGGCTCAGGTACTTGTTACCGGGCGTGAGTAGCGGCGTCAGCTCGGAGGGATACTGCCCGTCCATGTCCGCGTAGTACACGCTGAGGGAGCTGCGGAGGATGCCGAGGTTGCCTTTCGTCGCGCCTTCGTTGGCGAGGCGGATCGTCTCGGCGAAGCGGGGGACCGCGATCGCGGCGAGCGTGCCCACGACGGCCACCACGACCATCAGCTCGACCAGCGTGAAGCCGCGGCGGGACTCGGCGCTCCCCGGCATGGACTGAGTCTAGCTCCGCGTCATCAGATCGTCAAGGGACATTCTCAAAAACGTCGTGCCTGAGACTCGACCCGCCCCCCCTTGGGTCTTGACAAAAGAGGGTTCGTCTGTTAGTATGTGAATGAGCGTTCATTCACATATGCAGATACACATCGACGAGGCCAAGCAGGACACGAAGCTTCCTCAGATTCTCCAGTCTGCGGTTAAGCTTTTTGTTGCAAAAGGGATCGAAGGGACTTCGGTCAAGGAGATCGCCACCGACGCGAAAGTCGCGGACGGCGCCCTCTACCGCCACTTCAAGAGCAAGGAGGAGTTGGCCTGGCACCTCTTCGAGGTCAACCTAAAGGAATACACGCAGACCCTCCTCGCGAAGGTCCTGGCGGTCCGCGACACGCGCGAGCGGATCCGGATCTTCATCGCCGAGTCCTTCGCCGCCTGCGAGAAGAACCCGACCCTGTTCTATTACCTGATCCTCTCCGAGCACCGCGAGCTCGCCAAGTTCACGCAGAACTACCTGCACCCCGGCAACATCGTCGACCAACTGGTCGCCGAGGGTCAGGCGAGCGGGGAGCTCCGGGCCGCGGCCCCGGAGGTCCTGTTCTCGATCATCCTCGGCAGCGCGCACCGCCTGTGCGTCCGGCGCTCGCGCGGCCTGGTGAGCGTCCCGTTGACCGAGTTGGCGGACGAGTTGTCGGAAACGATCTGGCGTTCGGTTCGCGCCTTGTAAGAGCGGAGTCGTTGAGTCCAGCGTATCCGGGAGGGAGCGATGAGCGAGACGATGACGACGGCCCCGTACGAACTGGTGGAGCGGCACATGCATGCCGGAACGGTGCGGCGCGGAGCGGAGGAACTCCGGCGGCGCTGCGCCGGCGACACGAGGGATCAGGCCGCGCGCTACGGGCTGGGGGTACTCGAGTTCCTCGGGGCGTTCGAGCGCGTCTCGCAGCTCGCCTACGGCTACGGGATCGCGGACGGGCTCGCGCGCCGGTTCATGCCGTGGCTCGAGATGATCCCGCGAAACCCGGAGCCGTCCGACGTCTCCTACGACGACCTCCGGAACATCGTGGAGGGCTTCCTGGCCGACCTCCGCCGCGCCGACGACGCGTTCTCCGGCGTGACCGACCCTAAGCTCCGCCTGCCGCTGCGGCTGGGGCCCGGCCGCCTCGACCTCGACGGCGACGGCGTGCCGGAGCGACCTCTCGCGCAGTGGCTCGGGACGCTCGCGCCTTCGGAGACCTCGCATCTCGATCCCGAGCTCCTCGTGAAGTTCGACCGCGGGGACGCCTCGTGGTTCCGGGGCTACTGCCGCCTGATGATGGGCCTGGCCGAGGCGGTCCTCGCCTACGACCATCGCGAGCTCTTCGAGACGGCCGGCTATCTCCTCTTTCCCCGCGCCGTGCCGGCCAATCCGAAGCTGGGCGAGACGACGGGCTTCGAGCGCTTCGCCGACGCGATCGCGCTCGTCCATCTCACGAGATTCCCCCTGCGCGACGCGAACCGGCTGTCCGCCGCCCTCGCCCACTTCGAGGCGGCGGTCGGCTTCGACCTCGAGGTCTGGGACTTCGCCGGCGCCCAGCAGGAGAGCGATCACGAGTGGCTTCCCGCCCCGCACCAGCAGGGCGCCCTGGGCGTGCGCGTGACCTCCGAGATGGTCGCCGCCTGGCGGACGCTCCTGCTCACGGCGCGAGAGATCCTTGCCGGACGGCTCCTCATCCCCCATCCCCGAGGAAACCTCGCGATCAACGTGCGGCGCGTGTTCCTTCAGCCGCGGGCCTTCGACCTCGTCCTCTGGATCCAAGGTCTCGCCGCGGTGCCGTACCGCGAGAGCGGGCCGACCGTGACCCGCGAGGTCGCGGCCCGGCTCGAGCGCGCCTTCGGCGGCCGGACGCTCGCGTTCGGCCTCTGGTTCAACTAGCCATGAACGAACGCGAGCTGCTCGACGAGCTCTGCGGCCGTCTCGGCACGGGCGGCCTCGACTCCGGGTTCGTGCTGCAGGCGATCCGCGAGCTCAGCAGGGGCGTCCCCGTGCGGCGCTCGACGTCGGAGCTGCTCGAGGCGCTCAACGCCCGGCCGGGCGGAGCCTACGCGGGCCTGGCCGCGCACGTCCGCGCGCGCCGCTTCGACGAGGCGCGCCGCTGCCACCTGCGGCGGCGCGCGGGCGGCGACGCCGGCGAGTTCACCGAGGTTCTGGCGGACCTGCCGGCCGGGTTGCCGCTCGGCTGGGTCACCGTCAAAGAAGCGGCGGCGCGGCTGCGCTGCGCCGCCGAAGGCGTCGACGGCGGAGCCCCGCTCGAGGACGCGGTCGCGCGCTTAATCGATCCCGTCGCGCTGGTGGACAAGCTCTTGGCCCGCCAGGAATCGGCGCCGATCCGGCGGCATCTCGTGGCGTTGCGGGGGACGCTCGAGGGTGCCGTCTCCCGCGCCGCCCAGGAAGCGGGCCGGTACGTGCGGGCGGAGGCCCCCGCTCCGCCCGCCGGGCTCCTCGCCTCCGACGCGGTGTCGGTCATCCGGCGGGCGCTCGAGTCCGGCACGCCTCAGGACCGCCGCCGCGCGGTCGAGCTCGCCTGCGCCTGGCCGACCAGCGGCCTGGCCCAGTTCCTTCGCGAGCTCGGCGAGCGGCACCCGGACGCGCGAGAGACGATCATGCTCGCGATGGCGGTCCGGCACAACGAGCCGGCGGTCTACGACTGGCACGCCTGCGCCCAGTGGCTCGAGCGCGCGGCCGCTCAGGACAAGGCTCCCTACGAGGAGCTCGCCGCGATCGAAAGCGCCAAGCCCGCCGAGCTGCTGCTCGCCTGGATGCGCGACCGCAAGCTCCTTTGGCCCTCCGGGGCCCGCGAGGCCTTGCGCGCATGGTGCACGGCGAAGCCGGAGGCCGCCGTCGTCGAGAGGACCGCGCCGGCGCCGGCCTTCATCCCTCCTCCCCGCGCGCCGGAGCAACCGGCGCACGTCCAGATTCCCGAGCAGAACCCTCCGGCTCCGGACGAGCCCTCGTTCTGGGACGAGCACATGATGCCGTTTCTCGCCGGCAACTGGCCGATGCTGACCGGCATCGCGATGGTCGTGGTCGGCAGCTCGCTTCTCGCCTACTACACGTGGGACAAGCACTGGCTCGCCCGCTACACGCTGCTCCCGCTCCTGTTGGGCTCGTTCACCGGCGGCCTCGGGCGGCTCGCCGGCTGGATGGAGGGACGCGAGCGGCGGCTCAAGAGCGCCGCCAACATGCTGCGAGGCGCCTCCATCGCGCTCCTCCCGGCCAACTTCATGGCGGTCGCGCTCCTGGCGCAGGATCCGGGCGTGCCCGCGAAGGCCGTGCTCTTTCCTCTATATGCCGCGATCTATCTCGCCTTCGCGGGCCGGGGGCTGTCGCGCTGGTGCGCCGCCGCCGACCCGAGCCTCGGCGGGCTCCTGCCGCGCACGCTCCTCGCGCTCAATGCCCTGGTGCTGCTCGGCCCGCTCTGCCAAGGCCGTCCGCTCGTCTTGGCCGCGGGCTTCTACGCCGGTTTCGCCGTCGCGGCCCACGCGGTCGTGCGATTCCTCGGGGGGCTCACGCCCCAGATGATCGAGCAGGAGCGGGTGCCGTGGTTTTTCGCGGTCGTGCTCACCACGACCTACGCCCAGGTGTTCTTGTGGGTGCACGGGTTCCTGAGGCACGTGCCGGCGCCCGAGACGTACGCGTGCCTCGCGATCCTGGCCGGGGCGCTCGTGATGTTCACCGAGCGCAGCCCCCTCATCCGCAGGAAGGACGACCCGGTCTACGGCACGAACTCGTTCCTCGGGTACGCGTGCGTGCTCCTCGGGCTCCTGCTCGGCGCCTCGCACCCGCAGACCCGCACGCTGAGCTTGGTGCTCGCCGGAGCCGTCTGGCTCGCGCAGGCCGCGGCGCGCGCCGACGCGCTCCACGCCTGGATCGCCTTCGGATTGCTGGCCGCGGGCGGCGGCTCGATCGCGTTGTGGGCGGACTTCCCCGCGGCGGCCGCCCCCGCGCTGCTCCTCGCCGTCGCCGCCGCCATGGAGATCGTCGGGCGCGGCTCGAAAGGCTGGTGGCGCGGGCTCGAGTCCGTCGGCGCGGGGACGCAGGCGGCCGCGCTGCAGGCGGCCGCCGTGCTGGCCGTGGCGCTGCAATGGCGCGCCCATACGGAGCCGCTTCTCACCGCGGGGCTCCTCGCCACCGCGGCCGCCGGCCTCGCGCGCCGCGCGAGCCTCGACGACAAGCTCGCGCACCTCCACGCGGCGGCGGTCACCGCCGCCTTCGTGTTGCCCTACGCCGGCTTCGCGGACATGAGCGGCCGCGCCCTTTACGGGAACACGCTCGTGTTCGGCCTCGGCGTCCTCTCGCTCGCTTGGCTCGCCGTCACGCGCGCCGCTCCCGCGCCCCTCGTGTTGAGCGCGCGCTCCTCGGTGCTGCTCCTCTACGGGGTCTTCGCGTGCGCGGCGATCGTCGTTCGACTCGGGTTCGAGGAGGCGCGGCCGCACGACTTGCAGGCCTGGCAGTCCGCGATGTCGCTCACGGGCCCGCCGCTGATCGCGCTGACCTTGACCGCCGCCGCCCTCTTCTCCCGTTCGTGGCTGCCCATCGGCCTGGCCTCCGTCATCGGCGTCATCCTACTCCCCGAGCTCAAGGCCGAGATCCGAAGCTGGCTGCCGTTTTTCGAGTGGGGCTCGGGGCTCGGCAGCGCGACGGCCGCCCTGGCGCTCGTCGGGTCCTGCTTCCGCCTGCGGACGGCCCACTGGCTGGCCGAGGCGAGCGGCG
>JACQPK010000100.1 GCA_016207565.1 Elusimicrobiota bacterium | reverse complement strand
GCGCCATCGTCTCGAGATCGCGCAGCTCGCCGACGAGGAGGACGTCCGGGTCCTGCCGCAGGGCGTGACGTAGGGCCTGCCCGAAGGAGCGGGTGTCGACCCCGACCTCCCGCTGGCGGACCAGGCTCCGGATGCGCGTGTGCACGAACTCGATCGGGTCCTCGATCGTCACGATGTGGCGGCGTTGGCGGCTGTTGATGTGATGGATGAGGCAGGCGAGCGTCGTCGACTTGCCGCACCCGGCCGCTCCCGTGACGAGCACGAGGCCCCGCGGGAAGTCCGCGAGGCTCATCGCCGTCGGGCCCAGGCCCAAGGCCTCCGCCGAGGGGATCGCCGTCGGAACGATACGCAGGATCGCCTCGACCGACTGGCGCTGCATGAGCACGTTGAGCCGCACCCGGGTCAGGCCGGGCACCGAAAGCGCGCAGTCCAGCTCGAGGTCGCGCTCGAAGCGCGCGCGCTGCTCGTCGTAGAGCGCCGAGTAGACGAGCGCGCGGCAGGACTCCGCCGACAGGACCGGGAACTCCGGCAGCTCGTTGAGGACGCCGTCCACGCGCACGAGCGGCGGAGCGCCCGCGGCCAGATGGATATCGGATGCGCGCAGACGGAGTCCCGCGTCCAGGATCCTCGCCAGTTCCAAGGCGCCCTCCCGGTCGGCGCGCGACGTCCGCGACTCCGGCCGTCCTCCGACGTCGCAATGCACCGGCCAGCGTCCGCGGGGGCCCTACTCCGCGGGCGTGCCCCCGCGCGCCCGACGGCTCGGCGCCACGAGGATGCCCCGCGCCTCCCGGCCCAGCTCGTGCAACACGGGAGCCGGGATGAGGCGCGCCGCCGTGAAAACGTTTCGCTCCTCCTCCTCCATGTGGCTCCGCAGGCGCGCGGTGAACTCGAGCACGCCGGCCGTCGCGGCCCTCCCCGTCGCGGGCGCGCACCGGAGCCGGCGAGCGGCGCGGTCGATCAGCCCATGGGCCATGGCCATGGACTCCAGCAGGGCCCCCGCTCCCGGAAGATGCCGCTCGATGGCCGGAAACAGCACGGCCATCTCCGCCTCCTCGTGGCGCGCCAGGGCGCGCAGGAGCGAACGCAGGCTCTCGCGCCCGGCCCGCTCCTGCCGCTGCGCGGCCGGGGAGCGAGCCCACCGCTCGCAGCGCTCCGCCAGCTCGCGGAGCCGGGCATGGTCCCCCTCGAGCGTCCGCACCAGGTCGAGTCCGGCCGTTTCGGGCGGCGGATCTCCGGCCCGCCGCGTCCGCCCGAGCCAGGCCGACAGCAGATCGAGCGCGCTCACGATGCCGACGACCCTGCCGTCGCGGGTCACGAGGACACGGTGGATCCGCTTCCGGATCATCTCGCGTCCGAGCTCGGAGACCGGGGTGTCCTCCTCGCACGACACGACCCACGGCGTCATGACGTCTTGGGCCGTGTCGCCCGCCTCCCCGCCGCCGAGGTGGCGCACGAGGTCCGACTGCGAGACGACGCCGACCGCGTGGCCCAGCCGGCTGACCACGGGGACGGCGGAAATCCGCCGCCGCCGCAGAAGCCGGGCGACCTCCGCGATCGGGTCCGAAGGACGGACGGACACTACCCGGGTGGACATGACGTCCCGGGCGACCCACTGCCGCCTCTCGCGCTCCATAGGCGCCCCCACCGAAGATCGATGCAACGCCGCCGCCAGAACTTATCCTCATTATATAAGGAGATGACGGGCCGCCGGCGATTTTTGTATGATGGCGCCCACGGGCCATTAGCTCAACGGTAGAGCAGGCGCCTCTTAAGCGCAAGGTTATAGGTTCGAATCCTATATGGCCCACACTCTCGACTTGATCCCCCGTCCGCTCCGGCTGATCCCGCTCCTCGCTCTGCCTCTCGCCGCCTCGGCCGAAGACGTCAAGCGGCTCGAGGTGCCGAGCGGGACCGTGCTCACCGTCGAGCTGGTCGACGCGTTGACCTCGGCGAAGAACCGGGAGGGTGAGTCGTTTCGCACGAAGCTCCAGGACGGGATCTGGCTGCAGGGCCGGATCGTGGTCCCTCCGGGGGCGACGATCCGGGGGCTGGTGACCGAGGCCAAGCCCTCCGGACGGCTGAAGGGAGTCGCGAAGCTCTCGCTGACGCTGTCGGCGCTGGAGCTGGAGGGGAAGTCGTACGAGCTGAAGACGGACACGCTGACGTACTCGGGCCAGGGCCACAAAGGGGCGCACGTGGGCTCCGGGCTCATGGGCGCGCTGCAGGGCGCGCTTTACGGGATGATCTTCGGAGGCAAGGACGGCGCGGTCATCGGCGCCGGCGCCGGGGCGGCCGCGGGAGCGGCGGGCTCGATCATCGGCGGCAAGGACGACGTGAATTTCGCGCAGGGCGCCAAGCTGATGTTCGAGCTCAAGAGCGCCGTGAGCGTGCCGGAGCCTCCTCCGGCGCAAGCCTCGAAGCCGGAGGAGAAGACCGCGGAGAAACCGGCGGAGAAGCCGGCGGCGAAGCAGGAAGGGAAGCCGGCGAAGGACGAGAAGCCCAAGCCGGCGAGTTGACGGACCGGTGGCGGAACGGCAGACGCGCAAGGCTTAGGACCTTGTGCCCGCAAGGGCGTGAGGGTTCGAGTCCCTCCCGGTCCAAAGGTTTAAAGGAGAACGAATCATGGTAGCGATCCTGGATAAGGTCAAGGCGAAGAAGGGCAAGGAACAGGGGTGCGTGACGACCGTCGAGGTCGAGGTCCCGGTGGGCCTGGTGCAGGACGCCATGCACAACGTGTGGCTGCGCATCCAGGGCCAGGCCCGGCTGCCGGGCTTCCGCCCCGGTAAGGCGCCGCTGGCCTTGGTCCAGCAGCAGTTCCAGGGCGAGGCGCGTAGCCGCGCCGTCGAGACGCTGATCCAGCGCGCGATCCCGGACGCGATCAAGCAGCTCGACCTGACGCCCGTGACCAGCCCCGAGGTCCACGATCTCCAGTGGGAGCCGGGCAAGCCGCTGTCCTTCAAGTTCGACGTCGAGCAGGCGCCCAAGATCGACCTCAAGACGTACAAGAAGCTCAAAGCGACCCGCAAGAAGTTCACCGCGACCGACGACGAGGTCGACAAACGGGTGTCGGAGCTCCGCGAAGGCAACGCGCGGCTCGAGAAGGCCGCCGAAGACAAGGTCGGGCAGGCCCACTACGTCGTCATCGACTTCACGGCGTCCGCCGACGGCAAGCCGCTCCCGGAAGGCAAGGGCCAAGACGAGCTCGTCGATATGTCCTCCGAGCAGACGGTCGAGGGCCTGACGACGGGGCTCCTCGGGCTGGGTCGCGGCGAGGCGAAGGACGTCCCGGTCACGCTCGAGGGCGGCAAGAAGGCCGTGTTCCACGTGACCGTCAAGGAGATCAAGGCGAAGGTGCTGCCCGCTCTCGACGACGAGTTCGCCAAGGACGTCGGCTTCGAGAAGCTCGACGAGCTGAAGGCGAAGCTCCGCGAGCTCATCCAGAAGGAAGGCGAGACGCGCGCCGACCGCGAGCTGACGGCGCAGTTAGAGGATGCGCTCCTCGCGAACCACAAGTTCGACGCCCCGCCGTCGTTGGTGGCGGGCCAGCTCGACCGGCTCGCGAGCCGCGTCCAGGAGCAGTTCGTCGGACCGAACCGCGAGCTCCCGGAGGCCGAATTCAACAAGCTCCGCGAGAAGCTCGCCCCGCGCGCCGAGGCCGAGGTGAAGCTCTCCTTCCTCCTGCGGAAGATCGCCGAGGCCGAGAAGATCGAGGCGACGCCCGAGGACGTGTCCGCCGAGCTCAACCGCACGCTCGAGGACTCGCCGAACGAGGACCGCAAACGGGGCATCCGGAAGTTCTTCCAGGACCACGAGGACGAGGTCAAGGGCATGATCCGCGACCGCAAGGTCGTGGCGTTCATAAAGGAGCACGCGGCGATCACCGAGTCCTAGTTTGAATCGCCATTACCGGTATTGTTTAATGGGGCGACCATGATCATCCCTACCATCCTCGAGCGTTGGACGCAGGGCGCCGCGATCGGCTACGACATCTACTCGCGCCTGCTGAAGGACCGGATCATCTTCGTGGGCGGCGGAGAAGGGGCCATCACGACGGATTCGGCGAACCTCCTCATCGCCCAGCTCCTCTACCTCGACGCCGAGGATCCGGACAAAGAGATCAACCTCTACATCAACTCCCCGGGCGGCATGGTCACGGCGGGGCTCGCGGTCTACGACACGATGCAGTACGTCAAGTCGCCGATCACGACGATCTGCATGGGCATGGCGATGTCGTTCGGCGCCGTGCTGCTCGCGGCCGGCTCGAAGGGCCGCCGCTACGCGCTCCCCTACTCGCGCGTCATGATCCACCAGCCGCTCATCTACGGGGGCATCTCCGGCCAGGCCACGGACATCGAGATCGAGGCCAAGGAGATGATGCTGACCAAGCAGAAGCTCGAGAAGATCCTGGCCAAGCACACGGGCCAGACCCCCGAGAAGCTGCGGGCCGACATGGAGCGGAACAAGTACATGTCCGCCTTGGAAGCGAAGGAGTACGGCATCATCGACGAGGTGCTGCCGATGAAGAAGAAATAACCCGGATGCCCGGTTCCCACTCGGCCGAGCGTCCGTCGCGCCTCCCGCTCCTGGCGGTACGCGACGTCGTCGTCTTCCCCCACATGTCCCTGCCGCTCTCGGTGGGGCGCGAGCGCTCCATCAAGGCCCTCGAGGCGGCGGCGCAGGGCAAGCGCGTATTCGTCGTCGCCCAGCGTCAAGCGGCGATCGAGGAGCCTTCCGCCAAGGATTTCTTCGTCGTCGGCGTGGTGGCCGACGTCGTCCAGTCGATCCGGATGCCCGACGGCACGCTCAAGGTGTTCCTGCAGGGGCT
>JACQPK010000131.1 GCA_016207565.1 Elusimicrobiota bacterium | reverse complement strand
GTAGACCTTTTCGTGGGCGAAGATCCGCTGCACCGAGATGCACACCTGCCCCGAGTAGTAGTAGGCCCCCCACGCGCAGCGCGCGGCCGCCCAGTTGAGGTCGGCGTCCGGGCCGACGATCACGCCGCCGTTGCCGCCGAGCTCGAGCAGCACCTGCTTCTTGCCCGCGAGCGCCTTGAGCTTCCAGCCGACCGCGGCCGAGCCGGTGAACGACAACACCGCGAAGCGGTCGTCTTTGACCAGAGACTCCGCGAGCTCGTTGGAGGTGGGACAGACCGCGCAGGCCTCGTCGGGCCAGCCCGCCTCGAAGATGAGCTCGCCCAAGGCAACCGCGCACTTCGGCGCCTGCGGCGCGGGCTTGAGCAAGAACGGCGCGCCGACCGCGATCGCGGGCGCGACCTTGTGCGCGACGAGGTTGACCGGGAAGTTGAACGGCGTGATGAACAGGCAGGGCCCCCGCGCGAAGCGGCGCACGACCGCGAGCCGCCCCTCGCCCGCGGCGTCTAGGTCGAGCGGAAGCCACTCGCCGCCGAAGCGCTTGGTCTCTTCGGAGGCCCAGCGGAAGGTGAAGATCGCCCGGTCCATCTCCCGGCGCGCCTCCTTGAGGGGCTTGGCCACTTCCTCGACGATCAGGGAGGCGAACTCCTCCTTGCGCCGGGCGAGGCCGTCCGAGACGGCCAGCAGGATCTTGGCGCGGGCGTGGGCCGGCAGGCGCGAGGAGGACTCGAAGGCCTTGGCCACCTTGGCGACGACGTCCTGCGCCTCGGCGGGCGTGGAAAGCGGTTTGAACATACCGCCGGATTCTACCAAACTCCGGCGGCCGGGCCGCTTAGGCCGGAGGGCCTAGATTCCAGGCGGTCGGCCGGCCCTTCCGGACAACCGCTCCGCGGCTTAGACTGGAGGCATGACCATCGACTCCCGACCGCTTTGGGCGCTGAGCCTCGTTTGCTCGCTGGCCGGCACCGCCGCCGCGCAAAGGACCGTCTCCGGGGCGGCCGCGACCGCGGCCGGCGCCGCGTCGGGCGTCGCCGGAGCGACCCTCGTCACAGCGCCGACGACCCCCTCCAACGCGATGACGGCGCTCCCCACGACGGCCGGCGCGAAGCCGCTCTCGATCGCCGCCTCCGCGATCGTCGCGGGCGCCGAGAAGGAGAATAGGGGCTGCGCCAACGACTGCAGCCGCTGCCCGCTCGCCGCCACCTGCAAGACCGCGATCGCGAAGCAAGCCCTCGCGCAGGCGGAGGGCGCGCCGGGCCGGCGCCTGATCGTCTTGCAGCAGCAGGTCGGCGAGCGCTCCACCGCACTCGGCGAAGAGCTCGCGAAGGCCCCGGAGACGACGCTCAAGACGACGTTCGACGAAGCGGAGGGCCCGAAGGGCACCGGCGCGCCCGAGATCGAGTTCTATTCCTCGGTCGGCCCCTCGCCCGAGCAGGGAGCGCTCCAGCGCCACGCGCGGCTGTCCGGGACCTCCACGGCCCGCCCCGGCTTGCTCTTGGGGCTCGCCGCGAGCGCGGCGGAGCACGCCGCGACGTCGGTCTATCCGAACTCATGGGTCGGCCGCGCGCACGCGCGCTTCGACGCGTTCCTGGCGGGTCTCCTGTTCGACGCGACGCACGGCCGCTACGGCGCGCGCTGGCGCGCGCTCCACGGCAACGATTACTAGAGGCTCTTCTCCAGGCAGATCGCCGTCGGCGTGGGATTCTCCCAGTACGGCTCCGACGGCGTGAAGCCGAGCTTGCGGTAGAGGGCGCGCGCCTCGGCCATCGTCGGCAGGGTGTCTAAGACCATCCGCTGGTAGCCGGCCGCCTTCGCCTCCGCGAGCGCCCGCTCGACCAAGGCGCGGCCGAGCTTCTTGCCGCGGAAGGCCGGCCGGACGTAGAGACGCTTCATCTCGCAAGTGCCTTCTTTGACGGGCCGCAGCCCCACGCAGCCGGCCGGGCGGCGGCCGACCCGGGCGACGAGCAGGCGGCCGGCCGGCTCGGCGTACGCGCCAGGCAGCCCCTCCACCTCCTCGTGGAAACCCTCGAGGCAGTGGGCGCCCATGATGCCTTGGGCGTACTCGCGGAACATCGCGCGGACGTCGTCGAGGTCCTTCGGGCCGACAGGCTCGACCTTCGGGCCTCTCACGCGCGGTACTCGCGGTCCGAGTGGACGATGCCGCCGCGCTTCATCACCATCGACACGAGGTTGCCCCCGAAGTAGTAGCAGGCCTCGCGGTAGTCGTCGGTGTCGAGCACGATGAGATCGGCCTGGCGGCCCGGCTCGAGGGTGCCGTGGGTGGCGCCGAGCCCGAGCGCGTGAGCGCCGTTGACGGTCGCGGCCGTCAGCGCCTCCTCGGGCGTCATCCCGAGATGGGTGCAGGCCAACGACAGCACGAACTGCATGTTCCAGCACGGCGCCGTCCCGGGGTTAAAGTCGGTCGCGAGCGCCACGGCGAGCCCCGCGTCGATGAGCCGCCGGCCGGACGGGTAGCGGTTGAGCCCGAGGAAATAGTTCGCCGCAGGGACGAGGGACGCCACCACGCCGGCCGCCTTGAGCGCGGCGAGGTCGTCGGGCTCGGCGTGATCGAGGTGGTCGGCCGAGACCGCCCCGACGCGGGCGGCGACCGACGCCCCGCCCGATCGGGAGAGCTGCTCGGCGTGGATCTTCGGCCTCAGCCCGTGGTCGAGGCCCGCGCGCAGGACCGTCTCCGCCTGCGGCTCCGAGAAGTAGCCGCGGTCGCAGAAGACGTCCGCGAACCGCGCGAGCCCCTCCTTCGCCACCGCCGGGATCATCTCCTCGCAGACCCGGCGCACGTACCCGTGGGGGTCGTGCTTGAGCTCGGCGGGGACCGCGTGCGCGCCGAGGAACGTCGGCACCAGCTCGAGCGCCGTGTGCGCGCCGGCGCGCTTGACCGCCCGCAGGCACTTGAGCTCGGTAGCGAGGTCGAGCCCGTAGCCGCTCTTGGCCTCGAGCGTGGTCGTGCCGCACTCGATGAAGCGGGCGGCCCAGCGCCCGAGGCGCTCGGCCAGCTCGTCCTCGCGCGCCCCGCGGACCCGGTCGACGCTCGAGAGGATCCCCCCGCCCGCGGCCGCGATCTCCTCGTAGCCCTTGCCGCGGGTCCGGAGCTCGAAGTCCTTGAGCCGCGGCGCGGCGAAGACGGGGTGCGCGTGGCTGTCGACGAAACCGGGCATCACGACGCGCCCGCCGATGTCGAGGATGCGGGCCTTGTCCGCGTCGGGGTGGCGCGCGACGAGGTCGGCCAAGCCGGCGGCCGCGATCTTGCCGTCGTCGACTAAGACCGAGCCTCCGCGGCAGAGGCCGACGCGCCCCATCTCGGCGCCCGCGCGGGGGCCCGAGGGCCCGCCGAAGGTGAGCAACTGGCCGGCGTTGACCAGCAGGAACTTCATCGCGCCGATTGTACTCGAAACGAACCCCTGGCGGTACCCCCAGTCTTTTCCAATACGGGATGAGCCCCAAATGGTCCGTCATTCCAATGCAAGATGAGCCCGAAATGAGGGTGTCTCGGCGTGCCGTCATAATCGGAGGTTATGACGCTGACCATGGACGACT
>JACQPK010000099.1 GCA_016207565.1 Elusimicrobiota bacterium | reverse complement strand
CAGCCGGACGTAGGTCTTGCGGTCGCGCGGGAACCGATAGCGGGGGATCTTGTACCTCCGCACGTACGCGAAGAGGCTCGCCCGGCTCGGCCATCGCTCGCGGCCGGCCAGGTCGTTCAGCGCGACGTAGCCGCTCCGTTCCCTGACCACGTCAGGAACCGTATCATAACCGTCTAGTAACCGTCAATGCGGAGATCAGTTGAGCGGAGCCTCGGGGTCCTTGCGCTTCGGCAACTTGGCGAGTGCGGCGGCCGACGCGGCGCTCTTGCGCGACAGCTCGGCCTCCTGGGCGGCGGCGGCTCGGCGTTCGGACCTCTCCCAGATCGCCGCGAACTGTGCGGCGCCGGCAGCGCGGATCTTGGGATCGTCCGTGGACAGGAAGTCGCCGAGGCCGACGAGAGGAGTCGAGACCTCGATCTGCTGCTTCGGGAACTCGCCCATCAGCTCGAACCAGGCGCGCATCGCCTTCACGTCGCCATTGACGGCGGTCTTGTAGAGCGCGGCCGCGACGTTCGCGGTGAGCGGAGCCATCTCGGCCCGCCAGCCCTTCAGGATCGACAGGAACAGCGGATCGCGCTTCCACCTGCTGAGGGTGCTCTGGGCCACGCCGTGGGCCTTGGCCCAGTCCTTCTGATCGCGGTGCTCCCGCGTCTGCGGGTCGCTCATGGACCAGCGCGCGAAGGCGAGCATCTTCGGGCTGCGGGCCGAGAGCTCCGCGATCTTGCGAGCGTCGGCGGCGGCCTGCTCGTCGGTCTCGGGGTTCTTCTCGTCGATCATTCACGTTCTCCTGGCGGGATCTCGCGCAGGGGCGCGCGTCTGGGCGGATGGGACCCATTGATCAAACACGGGGCAGGGATCTCGTCGGCCGCTCAGCCGCCGGAGGGAGGGGGTCCCATGCAGCGGGATGGGGGCCGGCATCAGCATCGGTCCAACACCCACCGGGGGTCAGGTCTTGCGTCTGGTCTCTCGCTGGGCGCTCGGCCCGTGCGCTGCAACCGTCGGGCCTGGCCTGTTGGGGGGAGGGCTCTACGGCCTCGCGAAGGGGGCCGTTTCAGTCATGGGCGGTCAGGCAAACCGCCGGTTCCGGGCCGGAATGCTAAGGATCTCGGGCCTCTCGGGCGCGTTTGTAGCCATCCGTGTAGCCCCGAGGGCTCGGTCCACGTACTCGGAGAGGGCCGCGACAGGCACCAGGCGGCGCCGGCCGAGCTTCACGGACGGCAGCTCGCCGCTGGCTACGAGCTCGTAGGCGAACGTGCGGCCGACGCCGAGCCGCTTGCCGGCCTCTTCGACGCTGATCAAGAGCGGATCCATGGCGCCTCCTCGGCTGGCGGGATCAGGGACGGGATCGCTGGCCGCGGACGTCGCCCGCGCCGACGCGGCATCGGGACCGCTAGGCCAATCTCGCGCTCGGATCCGGGCGGAAGGGGCAGGTATGGCGCCGATCCGCCGTTCTCGTCCTCAGTCGTGCTCTGTGCGCCCTCTGGCCGTGCTGGGACCGTGCGCCGTCTCAGAACGCGACTGAGATCGGCCTCGGGAGGTCGCATGGGCGTTCGTCGGGTGGACATGGCCTAGCGAACCTGCTTCTGGAACTTCTCCCAGTCCTCGGGCGAGAGCGCCAGGATGCTCGGCGAGCGGTGGTCGGGGTCGCCGCGGATGATCGCGGCCCGGCGTTCGCGGTCCTGCGCGGCGTGCATCTCCTTGGCCCGGCGGTCGCGGGCCTCTGCACGGTCCTTGGCCTTCTTGACGACGACGGCCTGCTCGTCGGGGCTCATCTCGAGGAATCCGCGAGAGCGGAGATAGCGCACGTCTTTGATCGCCTTCTCCAAGGCCGAGGTCCACTGGAACGGCGTCTTCGCGTCCTTTGCATATGCCTGGAACTGCGCGGCGAGCTTCTTTCCGCGCTCGGACTGTAGGAATTCGGCGACCTCCTCGCGCTCGAGGCCCTCCTCGGTCAGGCGGGCGAGGACGTGATCCTTGAACTGCGCCACGAGCTGCCCGTAGTGGGGATCGGTGCTGGCGCGCGCGCTGGCGTTCCGCCACATCTCGTCCGCCCGCTCGCGGCCGTACTGACGCACATCCCGCTGGTATTCCTCGATCTCGGCCGGCGTGGCCTCGCGCTCGGACTGTGGCTCGGCTTGCGGTTCGGGCTGCTGGATCTCATCGGTCACGGTGCTGTGCTCCTTCCCGGCGCGCGTGGCCGGGATGTCATTTCGCGTCGGACATGCGGCGATCGTTCTAGCGGGCGTCCTCGCGGACGGGGACCTTCGTCTCGGTGTACGTCGTGTAGTCGTTGTTGAGGCTCTTGATCTTCACGCTGGAGGACTGAGGCCGCTTCTGCGTGATGCCGTAGCTCGTGCCCTGGACGCGGACGCTGGTCGGGGTGACGCGGGTGCTCGCGGAGGTCTTGCCGACGCCGGGGTTCTTGCCCATCGCTGTATCTCCTCTTCGGATCTTTTCGCTCGTGTCGGTGGTCGCCGCTGGCGCCGCGCTCCATAGACAGCGGGCGCGCAGCGGGTGCCACGTCGTCACTTCGCTCCCTTGCCGTTCGTGCGTTGCGCTCGGACGGCTCCTGTCTTGGCCGGATCCGCGGAGCGCTCGGGACTCGCGGCGCGGGCGCGAGGACCCACGTCGCCATGGAGGCGACGGGTTGGATGGATCGCTAGAGGGGCGGTGCCGATGCCGGTACGCCCGGCCGACCGAAGACTTCGATCGCCGCGCGGAGCATCGGGTCATCGCTCTCATCGTCGCTGATTCCCGTTCCCGAATCGGAACGGGAATCCGAGCCAGCCTCAGGAGGGCGCTCGCCGTCGCCGGATTCGTTCTGCCGCCCTGTGTGTGAGGTTCCGGCGGAATGAATCTCTGGCGCGTGGTAACGGTAGGGATCGCCTTTCTTGCCCCTGCCGGTCCTGACGAGCTGGCCGAGATCGAGGAGCGCGCCGAGCGCCTCCTGACCGGACGTGCGTCGGACCTTCGCGGCGTCGATCAACTCATCGGCCGTCATAGCGTGCTCGGTCGTCCGCGGCGCGGCCTCGAGGAGTTGTCGCCTAGCGATCTCGACCGCGAGGGCCGCCTCGGTGCCGAGCGCAACGTATCCCTCCTCGGCGGTGAGCCGCAGCGCGAGGCTCTCAGGCGTGTCCGCGAAGCGCGAGAGACCGTGGAGGACGCGGATGTTCGGCTCGGCGTTGCCGTCGGCCCGGCGCAGCGAAAGCACGATGTCCACGGCTCCTGCGAACGCTGACGAGCCGCGGGTGTCATCGCCCACATCCCCGCCGGCCTTGCGCGAGTGCCGGAGGACGACGACGGCGAGGCCATGCCTCCCAGCGGCTTCCTGAAGCGGCGCGAGCGCCTCGAGCGCCTCGCCCGCGCTGTTCTCGCCGTCGCCGCGGATGCCGGCCCATTGCGAGAGCGTGTCCACGAACAGCACTCCGGCCTCGCGAACCTTGCACTCCTCGACGGCCTGGGCCACGACCGAGGACCACTTCACGCCGATGGCGTCGTGCCACGACAGGACCGTGAACCGCTCCTCGTCGAGGAGGCCGCCACGTTCGAGCGCCTCACGGAAACTCGCGGCGGGCTGCTCGGTGAGGTACAGGATCCCGGTGCGCTCGGTCTGCCTACCGGCGAACGGGTCGCCGCTCACGATGGCGCGGCTCATCGCCAGCGCGAGCGTCGTCTTGCCGGCGATCTTGATCTTGCCGCCAATCTCGGCGATCGCGTTCCTGGCGATGTACCCGTTCAGGACCCACGGCGGCGCCTCCGGCGTGGTCGCCGCGAACTCGGGTGCCGAGCGGAAGGCAAGACGCCGGATTCGTTCCGCCGGAACCTCATCTCTAAGAGCGGCGGAAGCATTTTCGGGCGCCGCGCTCGCGAGCGCCTCGAGCTGCGCGCGGGTGCCGCCCGCGCTGATCCAGTCGCTCGCGTCCTTGACGTGCTCGCCGGGAAGCTCGAGGACGCGGACGGAGCGGGCCAGCCGCGAGCAGGAGCGGGCGACGGCCCGAGCGTGCTCGCGACCCGGACCATCCTTGTCCGCGACTACGACGACTTCGGCGCCAGTCAGCGCGGCGGCGTACTCGGAGCGCCATTTCCCGGCCCCGAACGGTGCCGTCGTTCCCATTAGGCCTAGCGCCGTGATCGCGTCCGCGTCCTTCTCGCCTTCTGTGACGTACACGCGCCAGCCGGCCCGCGCGACCGCGAGGACCTCGGGAAGCCGATAGATGACGCGGCGTGCGCCGTCGAGCGAGTAGGTCCAGCCGCCCTGTCCGTCCGGCCGGCGCGCTCGAAAGCCCTTCGGCTCGCGCCTCTCGATCTCGTACAGCAGGTCGCCGCGCTCGTCGAGGTACGAGTAGCGCGCGACGACCTGGGCCGCGACCTTCGGCCCGGTCCCGTTCCACACTCCGCGGTCGCGGAGCTCGGCGATCACGCTTTCCTGAGCGCATCCGCCGTGACAGTGGACGAGAAGGGTCCCGCGCTGGTCGGTGACACTGAGGCTCGGCCTCGGGTCGTCATGCGTCGGGCAATGGACGAGCCCCGCGCCCTTCCGACGCGCCGCCGCGCAGCACGCCGACGTACACGCGAGCGCCTCGATGACCGTCTGGGCGCTCATGCGGCCGTCCGAGCCTGAGAGGGCCGGACCCGCAGGCTCGCAGGGGCATCGTGGAAGGTCCGCGACCATCCGCGCGGTCCGAAGTGGAGGCCGATCCCGATAGGCTCGGCACACTGAGCCGGGCGAAGTCGAGCAGAGACGTTGTAAACTTCCATTTGACGATCGTTTCCTTCCGCCGCCGTGTGAGCTGCTCCGGTCAGGTGCGCTCCGCGGCGGTTCTCTCTTGTTGGCCGCGCGAAATGAAGAAGCCCGCTTCCCAGCGGGCTCTTGTCGGCGTGCTGCTGCGTGAGCGCGCCCTACCGGCGGGCGAACCTCTCGCGCAATACCTCGAGGTCCTCGGGCGTGTAGAAGCGCTGACGGCTGACTCGCTCTCGGCGAGCCTCCGGGATGCGCTGCTCACGCTCGGCCCGGCGCAGGGAGTTGGGATGGAGATCGAGGGCGCGAGCCACCTCGCCGATGCGGAAGGCCGCCTCTTGGGCGTCAGGTCTCATGTCGAGGCCCTCCTAGGTTCAACAGGTGAACGTTGCCGGCTCGTGTCCCTACCCATCTAAGGGAAACTAGGCCGATTTCGGTTACGTCTTTGCCCGGGACTCTTGGAATGCTCAAAGCGGGTCGAAGGTCCGTGGGAGACCGCGTATCTCAACTGGCGCGGCCTCCAGGGCCGGAGGGCCTTCGGGACCCCGTGGATGTGTGAGAGGGTCCGCCTCTCGAAACGCGGCGAGCTTCTTCCGCAGACGGTGCCTGCGGACCTTCACGACACCCTCGGAGACGCTGAGCCGAGCCGCTACGTCCGCGACGGGCAGCTCGAGGGTCTCGAGCGTGGCCCGCTCGGCGTCCGAAAGCTCCGCGTCGGCTGCGTCAATCTGCAGGAGGCGCTTCTCCAAGAGACTCTTCTCAGTGGCGCGCGCCGCTGCTGAAGCCGTGGCGTCAGGGTCGTCTTCCAAATCGAAAACTGAGGGTGTCCGCCAGCCGTCAAGCACGTCTACGGGACTGTCTGACTCCTGCTCGCCGTCGGCGTCTGCGCTCGCGGCGAACGCAGATGCGGAGATGGTCATAGAGCGCGCCTCGAGCGCCTTCTTGACCGCGTACTCGGCGACGTTCTTGGCGTTCTTTCGAGGCGTGGTGCGAGCCCTCGCTGGGTCATAGGCGCGGCGTGCCTCGAGCACGCGAGTCTTCGCTTCCGCCAGTAGGTCCTCGTAGGCGTCGGGGTCCTGCACGCGCAAACGCGACATTGCTCCACGCAGAGGGGCGAGCTTCCGGCCCCGGAGCGCCTCTCGAACGACTCTTTCGAGCGCGTCTGGGTCGCTCGGATCGAAGTCGGCGCTGGAAAGCTCCTTCGGCACCATCTCTAGCATGTCACCTGGCATGGCGGCATCAAGGTTGACGCGGATTCGGAAGGCGGGCGGGCGGGACGATGCCTCGGTCTTCGAGACGCCGCACCGTCCACGGTCCTGGCAAACCGAGTGCGGCGGCGACCTCTCCGACGCTCATCGGCCGGTCTGAGGCCTTCTTTCCAAGGGTCATGCGTCGTTTCCTCCATTTCGTCGTCGCTAGACTTCACGCTGCATGTGGCACGCTGGACGACCGCATCCGCTCATCGTCGGCGCTGTGAAGGTTGGCGTCGGTCTGTCCGTCGCGTTGTCCGCGGGGGACGCGATCGTGACTCCGCAGCCGGCGTCAGATTCGGTCGGCTACGAGAAAGTGACGGTCATCATGCCCGTCACGATCTCGACCTCGACGGACGGCTCGTCGCTTCCGATCGACTACGCACTCGCGATAGGCGACAGCCTCTACAGGGCCAGCGCGAGCACGGGATTCGTCTTGTAGGTTCGACCGAACCTGTAGCCAACTTGTAGCCAAGTGGGCGGATCCGCTCGTCATCGCGCGGACTGACCCGAACGAGACGCGCAATGTTCACGGCATCGGCGGACCCGCGCGGACCCGTGCGACATGAGCGGGTCGAGTTTGTAAACCACCGGTTCCCGGTTCGAGCCCGGGTGCCGGCTCAGGCCCAAAGCCTTGGGGATTTCGCACATTGACCTCCGTCGAGAACAACGACGCGGTTCCCGAGGCCGACAAGGGCGTCTTCAGCGGTGCATCTG
>JACQPK010000097.1 GCA_016207565.1 Elusimicrobiota bacterium | reverse complement strand
TCTGCGATGCGCTGTTGCAGCCCGACGCACGAAGAGCACGGAGTAACGCGGAGGTACGCAGAGGGAAGTAACGAAGAGGACGCAGAGGACGGCCCTTGATTGAGGATTAGGGACCCCTACCCCGCGAGGTCGGGGATCCGCGGTTCGGAAGGGCGAGAAAACACCGTCGGGACGATGGGCTCGGAGTCTCCGGGGTCGCGGAACGTCGTCCACGCGCGATAGAAACGCTTCGCGGTCGGCGCGAGCACGAGCGCGATGCCGGCCGCCGCGAAGCCGTACTGCAGCGCCGTCGCGGCGCCGCTTCCTTTATAGACGAGGCCGCACAGCAGCCCTTGGCCGAAGGTGAGCAACGAGGCGTAGGCGACTCCGGTGGCCCGCCGGCGCTCGCCCCGGCACGCGAACGCCTTGTCGAAGAGGAGGCGGACGGTGCCCTTGGACAAGGAATTCGTGAGGCTGACGCGGAGGATGGCCGGCAGCGGCACCCCGTAGCCGCCGATCGGGTTGATGAACAGCCCGAACTTCATCGTGCCGATCGCGGCGTGGGTTGCGAGGGCCGCCGCGTTGGCCCCCACGCCGTCCCCGCCGCCGCGGGCGATGTGCAGGCGCAGGCGGCTGAGGTGACGGCCCAGGAGCCCGTCCACGAACGCGACGAGGGGCACCACCGGATGGAACCCCAGGGCGAGGGAGAACGAGGCGGTCGACAGGAGCGCGTCGAGGGCGCCGTTGCGCACGTCCTCGGGCAGGAGGAGGCGCCTGGCCGTCCTCCCGTGCTTGCGGGTCATTCTCCGGGCTTGTCTCCGTTCCGCCGGTCCCGGCGTCGCTGCCGGACGATCTCTTTGACCTTGACCAGGAATTCCATCTTTTCCTTGCGGCTCATCGCGTCCCACGCCTCGCGGGTCATCTTCAGGTCGGGCACCTGGTGCAGCCTCCGCCAGTCGCCCGGCTTGACGAACGGGGGCCGGCGGCCCGCTTCCAGAGCCGAGGCGATGGGGCCCTTGCTCCACGCCTCCAGCAGCTTCGCGGCCTCCTTCGGAAACCCGTTGTCGCCGTAGTCGCCGACCATCTCATAGGCCAGCCCGGCCCGGAGCTGCAGCGCGCCCAGGAGCTCTCCGTCGATCAACAGGTGCCCGAGCATGCGGCCGTACTTGTCGCGCTCCCCGTTCGTCACGAACTCGATCTTTTTGCCGCTCCCGATCGCGGCCTTGGCAAGGGCCGTCGCATCGTCTCCCTTCGGCTGGTCGTAGAAGATGCCGTCCTCGGGGTGCAGCGTCTCCGGCGTGTCGAAACCCAGCAGCCGCAGCCCGCCTTCGAACGGCTTGCCGTCCGGGCTCTCGTCCGTGCCGAACGCGTAGCGGATCGTGTCGCCGTCGTCGTAGACGAGCTTCTCCTTCGACAGGCGCACGCGTTGACGCCGCCGCACGATCTGGACCTGAGCGGACGAGAAGAGGATGATCTCGGGGCGACCCTCGTAGAGCTTCACGCGTCCGGTGACCTTCACCGCCTTCCCCTCGTAGGCCGCCTTGAGGTCGTGCGGGAAACGGGGGTAAGCCGTGGCGAAGATCGCCACGCCCACGTAGCGGGTCCAGTTCTGGTGGAAGTTGAGGAATGCGGCCTTGGCCCGCTGCGTCACGGAGACGATCTCGCCGGTCACCGTGATGATCTGGTTCGCATGAGCGGCCGTGACGTCCTGCCAGTCGAGCTCGGGCACGGCTTCGGGATCGAGCAGCCGGAGCTGGTCGGCGTCGTTGAGGATGATCTGAAGCTGTCCGCGATCCGAGCGCTGGATCTTTCCGGTCGCCCGCACCCGTTTGTCCTGGTAGTAGAACTGGGGGCCCGCGGGAAACTGCCCGAAGGAGGAGGCGAAGATCACCAGGGTCAGCGAATTCTGGAAGTCCTCGCTGAAGTTGAGGAAGCAGACGTTCTGGTTCGCGTACGGACGGACGACGACGCCTTCGACCGTCACCACCTGCCCTTCGTATTGCGCGGCGTCTTCCCACCGGATATTCGGCGGGTCCTTCGCCGGCGACGCAGCCGGCAGATCGACGCCGGCGCCTCCGGCGAGCGAGCCGAGTTGGCGGAGGGCCGGGCTGTCGATCGCTCCGGCGAAGGCCGGGGTGAAAAGGAGGACGGCGAGAGCTAGTCGGCGGATCATGAGTTCCCCCGGGGTACCTTCTGGTAGCCGCGCCCCGTCAACTCCTTCTCCAGATCGCGCGGGCCGTACGTATGCACGTCCTTCTGGAGGTGCTCGAGCTCGAGGCGCAGCTGGTCCGTCGTGAGCCGGAGGAGCACGAGGTCGGCCCACTGCACGCCCCAGAGGTTCGACGACATGGCGAAGACCTCGAAGCTCCCGCGATTCTGCGCCCGTAGCCAGTGGTACTCGCCCAGCCCGTGGTCGGCCCAGAGGCCGACGTTCCGCTTCTGCGCGTCCTCTTCGAGAGCGTCGAACTGCCGGCGGTGCTTGTGCGGGTAGCGGGTATAGGAGTACCCTAGGCCTTCTCGGATGAGCTCGGCGTTCAGCATCCGGCCGTCGGGCAGATACACGTAGGCGAGCACGCGGCCGTACTTGTCGTAGAGCTCCTTGCCGTACTCGAGGCGGACTCGCTGGCCGAGGGCGACGCGGCGCGTGAACGCCGACGCCTCCTCCGACAGATATTGGATGGGCTTGGTGGGGTGGAGCTTTTCGGTCGTGTCCACGCCCTGGAGGCGTATCTTGCCGACGCCCGCGACCACCAAGGTATCGCCGTCGGCGACGTCGGTCACGGCGCCTTCGCTCGGCAGGGAGGTCCCGGGCGGCGTCGGAGCCGGCGCGGGCTTAGGCCGGACCTCGCGCTCCTTGATCTTGCCGAACCACTCGTCGTTGCGGAACTTCCGGTTGAGCCAGGCCTCGCCGCCTTTCTCGTCCTTGAACTTCCGCTCCAGGAGGTCCCAGAGCCGTTGGGCTCCGTCCCGGCTCTCCTCCGGCTCCTGGGCCGTCGCGGGACACACGAGGGCCGCGACGTTGAGGCTCAGGGCGAGGGCTACGGCCAGCGGGACTCGCGTCGTGATCATGCAGGCGCCTCCGGTGCGTGTGCTCTTAGGGGACGCCGGCAGTATAGCGGCGGCGCGGGAGACTCACATGAGGCTTTGGAGGCAGGCGACCCCCCGGGCGGAGGGCCTTCCGGAATCGAGCTAAACGGCACCGGCCCGCCCCGGAGGGCGGGCCGGCGCCATGAGCGTCAGCGGCGGAACAGCCCCTTCACCTTCTCGATCCCGCGGTCGGTCCAGTGCCCGACGAAGCCCCCGAGCTTTCCGAGTCCGTTCGACAACGGGGACGACGCGATCCGCTCGATGAGGGATTCGCCCTGCGGCCTTCCTTGCCAGGTCCCGGCGATGACCGCCGCCGCGATCGCCACGCCGACGATGTTCCCGGAGAACGCGAGCGGGACCGCCGACATCATCGCGATCACGCCCAGGGCGAGGCCCGCCACGCGCCCGACGATCTCGCCGATCCGCCGCCCCCTGTCTCCGCCGTCCCCGCCGTAGCTCCCGCCCCGTTCGGAGGGATCCCAGCGGTGGCCGGCGATCGGCGAAGGCACGTAGCCCGCGCCTGTCCTTCCGGCGGCGTGCCGCTCCTGAAAGCGCGCGAAGCCGCTTGGGGCCGTCCTGCCGGTCGCGTCGACCGCGCCGTCGCCGCCGGCGCCGGCGCCGAAGCCGAGCAGGGCCTGCTGTCCCTCGAAGCCGCGGGCCGCCGTGTCCTCCGGAGTCACGCCCGCGCCGAGCCCCGACTGGAAGAGCCCCGCCGCCCGCTCGGCGTTACCGAGCATCCGTCCCGCGTTGTCGGCCGCCAGCCCGTTGCCCGCCAAGAGCGCGGTCGCCGCCGCCGACCACAGCCATCGATTCGTCCGTTCCATGTCTCCTCGTTTTTGCCCTAGAGATTTCTCGTCCCGTCGAAGATCCGCCCAATCGTGCTCTTCAGCCGGTGCGCGAGATTGCGAGTGCCCTCCAAGACCCATGCGAGCGGGTTGTCGGGCGAACCTTTCACGGGCGCCGTTGCCGGCACGGGCGCCGCGACTTCCTTATAAAGGGGCTCTTGAGAGGGCGTCAGACCCGTTTGGGGCGCCGTAGGCGCCGGAGCCGCCGGCCACCCGCCCTCGACCGCGTCCGCCGCGCCGCCGGTCGCGCCGGCCTTCCCGTCGAAGAGGTCGCAGCCGCGCGCGAGTCCCGCCGCGACCCTCGTGACGCGAGCCAGGGCGGCGTCCTTGCCGGAGCGAGGCTCCTCCGCCCGGACCGGCCCTGCGGCGAACCCGAGTGCGGCCACTGCGAGCGCGAGTCTCATGCGATCCTCCCTCAAAAGAAACCAGGGGAAGCGAGGAGGCTGTCGCCTCGCTTCCCCTGGTTACCGCGGTTAGGGCCGCGGGTGGATGCTCCTTGACCGATCTCAAGGATTACAGGGCAGGTTCAGTCTAACGCCGGCGCCTCGGAGGCTCCAGGGTCGAAGGAGGGATGCGCGAAGCGGGGCCCCCGCACCAACCGCGGAAAACGAATCGGCACTAGGCTAGTCTTCTTGGAAGGAATCCTGCGGGCACTTCGGACTCTTGGCGCAGGCCTCTTTGCAGGCCTGGAGGAGCTCCAGCGAGTCGCGGCAGATCGTCTTTACGTCGCAGCCGAGCTCGGTGTTCTTGAAATCGTCGCACCGGTCCTCGAGGTATTGCCGGAACTCGGGCCGCAGCTCCTTGAACATCGACGAGAAGTAGCTCGACGCGAGCTGCTCGCCTTTCGGCCTCTCGATCGCGGCGAGCGTAGGCGACACGTCGTGCGCCTCCGGGCCTCGAGCCTCCTCGTGACGGAGGTCGCCGCGCTCGCCGTCCGCCGGCGGGGGCGTGTCCGGCAGGCGGGTCGGCGGCGGCGCGCCCGCGAACCCGGCGCCGGGGTCCGGGCGGCCGCTCGGTCCGTCCACGGGCGACAGGGCCGTGACGTCGGGTGGAGGGCGCACCAGCCCGACCGTGCCGGCGCGGAGCGGTCCTCCGACCTCGGGGTTGCGGGCGAGTTGAGCGAACGCGGAGCGAAAGCCGGGGTCGGACCGGGACTCGATCACGAGCGCCCGGAAGTCCGGCTCCGACAGGAGAGCCTTCAGCAGCACGCGCGCCGGCGTCTGGGCGAGGCCCGCGCGTGTGGAGTGCGCGAAGGCCTTCTTGAGCCTGGGGTTGCGCGTGAAGGCGGTGGCGAACCTCCGCGCGACGGGCCTGGGCGTCTCGCGCGCCAGGATCGTCAGGAACCGCTCGGCGCTGACCTCGCGCGAGGGAGGGGGACGCTCGGGCCCCGGCTCGGGCGTCGGGGCGGCCGGCGGCAGCTTGAAGCCGAAGTCGCCGGGAAGCTTCTCCGGACCGGCGCGCAGGAACCACCTCCGGTAGAGCTCCACGCCGGCCGCGACGCCGACGAGCAGCACCGCGAGCGCGAGCAGCCCGAGGAGCCGGCGGTCCTTCGGCTCGGCCGGCGGCTCGTGCTTGCTCAAGGGACGATTCCGTAGGGCACGTCGAGCACCATCGATAGTATGGGGGCGGCCGGCACGGTCGTCAATGGCGGCGGCTTCCAAGTTTCCCCGGTGCCCTGGGAACGGAGTAACGCAGAGGTACGCAAAGGAAAGTGACGGAAAGGCACGCAGAGGACTGAAGATCAAAGACGGTTGACGATCCGCTGTATGCC
>JACQPK010000107.1 GCA_016207565.1 Elusimicrobiota bacterium | reverse complement strand
GGGCCGGCCCGTTCCAAGTGCTCCACCTCGCGGGCGCCAAGGACGCCGACACCGCGTCGGAGGCCTACGCGGGAGCAGCCTTCAAGGCCGTCGTCCTGCCGTACCTCCACGAGATGGAGCGCGGCTACGCCGCCGCCGATCTCGTCGTCTCCCGCTCCGGCGCCAGCACGCTCGCGGAGCTTGCGGCCACGGGCAAGCCCGCGCTCCTCATCCCGTTCCCGCACGCCGCCGCCAATCACCAGGAGGTCAACGCGTGGACGGCCGCCCGCGCCGGCGCGGCGCGCTGCCTGCCCGAGCGCGAGCTCACGGCGACCCGCCTGGCAGAGCTGCTCGGCGATTTGATACCGTCGGGCACGGCAAAGACGGCCGCGGCCCGCGCCCGTTTGCTGGACATGGGCCGGCGTTGGTCTCGTCTGGGACTGCCCTCCGCCGCGGACTGCGTCGCGGGCCTGGCGGCCGCGGTCGCTAGCTTGGCTTCTTCGGCTGATCGTTGAGTCCACATCCGAAGAAGCCATGGTATGATTTGTTTGTATGAGGAACTTCCTCAATGAAAAAGTGTAGTTCCAAATCTCTTGGACGTTTTCTGAACCAGTGACCAAGAGATTTGGAAGACGCGACTCCGACCAGCCGTCGATCCTCGTCTGCAACGACGACGGCGTCTACGGGCTCGGCCTGAAGCCGCTGATCGGGGCCATGCGCGGCCTGGGAAGCGTCACCGTCGTCGTCCCCGACCAGGAGCGCTCGGCGGACAGCCACTGCCTCACGCTCCACAAGCCGCTGCGGGTCCGGCAGGTGCAAAAGGACTTCTACATCCTCAACGGCTCCCCGGCGGACTGCGCCCGCTTCGGGATCCTCGGCATCCTGAAAAACAAGGTCGACCTGGTCGTCTCCGGCATCAACCACGGCTACAACCTCGGCGAGGACGTGGTCTACTCCGGCACGGTCGCCGCCGCGATGGAGGGAACGCTGCTCGACAAGCAGGCGATCGCCTTCAGCCAAGGCTACGGCCCCAACGAGAAGGTCTCGTTCACGGCCGCCGCCGTGTTCGCAAAAAGGATCGCCGCCCAGGTCCTCGAGCGTGGCCTCCCGGCCGGGATCTGCCTGAACGTGAACGTCCCTCCGCTGCCTCGCGGCCGGCTCAAGGGAACGGCCGTCTCGCGCCTCGGCCGCCGGATCTACGGCACCAAGATCACCGGCCGCATGGACCCGCGCGGGCTCGAGTACTTCTGGCTGGCCGGCAAGCAGGTCTCCGGGATATCCATTCCGGGCACGGACGTCGCGGCGATCGAGGAAGACAAGATCACGGTGACGCCGCTGCACATCGACGCGACCGACAACGCGATGCTACAAGGACTCAAGAAATGGGACCTATAATAGAGCTGATGCCTACCGCCACCTCGACTTTTCGCCCTAAGGGAAGTCCTGAATATTATAAGATCGATCCCATGAGCCTGGCTCTCTTGCGCTCCAGTCCGTTGCTGCGGTCGCTGCCGCAGGCGGCGCTCCGGCGCGTCCTGCGCTTCGCGCGGTGGCGGGATTTCCCCGCGGGCACCGACGTGTTCTCCAAGGCGGACCAGGCGGGCCACCTTTTCATCATCGGCCAAGGCCGCGTGAAGATCTTCTCGGCGTCTTCCGGGAAGAAGCGCAAGACCTTCGCCTATCTCGGCCCCGGCAAGTTCTTCGGCGAGATGGCGCTCCTCGAAGGGCGCGAGCGGTCGGCCTCGGCCCAGGCCGTCGAGGATACCCGGCTCCTGCTCATCCACAAGCGCGAGTTCCAGGCGATGATCATCCAGGACCCTCGCTTGGCCCTGCATCTTTTGCGCACGCTGTCCGACCGCCTCCGCCGCGCCAACGAGGAGATCGAAGGGCTGATGTTCCGAAACGTCCTCGGCCGCGTGTCGAAGACGCTGATCTCCCTCGCCGAGCAGGGAGGCAAGCGCTTCCGCGGCGGGATGCTGATCGGCGGGCGCTTCACGCACCAGGAGCTCGCCGATCTCGTCGGAACGACCCGCGAGCCCCTCTCGCGCGCGCTGGCCGCGCTGCGCCGCGCGGACCTCGTCGAGGTCCGCCACGGCCAGCTCTTCCTGCGCAACCCGCGCAAGATGCGCGAGCTCGTCGGGGACGGCGTCGCCGTCTAAGGCGTCCGCTCCGATGGCCGCGCAGTCCGTCAAAGGCTTCAAGGATATCCTGCCGCCCGAGTCCGAGCGCACCGCCGCCTTCGAGGCGCTGTCGCGCCGCGTGCTCGAGGCCTTCGGCTTCCGGGAGCTCCGGCTGCCGACCGTCGAATCCCAAGAGCTCTTCGTGAAGGCCACCGGGGAGACCACCGACATCGTCGAGAAGGAGATGTTCGTGCTCACCGACGCCGGGGGGCGGCACCTGGCGCTGCGGCCCGAAGGCACGCCCGGCGCGGTACGCGCCTTCCTCCAGCACAACCTGAACCTCCAGGGCGGACGGACCAAGCTGTACTACGTGGGCAGCATGTTCCGCGCCGAGCGGCCGCAGGCCGGGCGCTTCCGCGAGTTCGAGCAGATCGGAGCCGAGGCGTTCGGCAACGCCCACCCGTCGGCGGACGTCGAGTCGATCCTCGCGTTGACCCGGATCCTCGACGAGGCGGGGCTGAAGGGCCGCACCACCGTCCACCTCAACAACCTCGGGTGCGAGCGCCCCGAGTGCCGGCCGGCCTTCCGGAGCCGCCTGCTCGATTTCCTGCGCTCGACGGTCTCGGACCTGTGCGACAACTGCAAGCGGCGCGTCGACCGGAACCCGCTGCGCGCGTTGGACTGCAAGGGCGACGGGCCGCGGCTCAAGGAGGACCCGAAGACGCCGCGGCTCGAGCCGTGCGCGGAGTGCCGGGCGCACTTCGACACGGTCTTGACCCTGCTGCCCGCCGGAGGCGTCGCGCCGCAGCTCGATTCGAGCCTGGTCCGCGGCCTCGACTACTACACCCGCACCGTCTTCGAGATACGCTCGAGCGCCATCGGCTCGCAGGACGCGCTCGCCGGGGGCGGCCGCTACGACGGGCTCATCAAGTCGATGGGCGGCCCCGACGTGCCCGCGACCGGCTGGGCCTTGGGCGTCGAGCGCGTGCTGATGGCGTTGGCGGCGGCGGGGGCGCAGCCCCGGCCGCCGCATCCCGATGTCTACGTGGCCGTGCAGGCCGAGAGCCCCGAGCTGGAGAAGGCGGCGTTCACCGCGATGCAGCTTTTGCGAGGCTCCTGGCGGGTCGAGGGCGCCCTCTTCGGGCACAGCCTCAAGTCCCAGATGCGCGAGGCGGACCGGCTGGGCGCTTCGGTCGCGGTGATCTTCGGGCAGTCGGAGTTCTCGGAGGGGAAGTGCACGGTCAAGGATCTACGGGAGAAGGACCTGCAGTCGCAAACGACGATCGCGGAGCTGGAGCGCGCCGTCCGGAACCGGCTCACGCCATGAGCGCGACCGGCTACCGGACCCACGTCTGCGGCGAGCTGCGGGCGTCCCACGCGGGGCAGACCGTCAAGCTCGCGGGCTGGGTCCACTCGCGCCGCGACCACGGCGGGCTGTACTTCTTCGACCTCCGGGACCGCAGCGGGCTGACGCAGATCGTCGCGCATCCCGACGACAAGGAGGTCTTCGCGGCCGCCGAGAAGCTCCACGGCGAGTACGTCGTGGCGGTCACGGGGATCGTCGCGCGCCGGCCCGAGGGGACGGTCAACCCGAAGCTCCCGACCGGAGAGATCGAGGTGCACGCCAAGGAGCTGCGCGTCCTCTCCGTCGCCAAGACGCTCCCCTTCGAGCCCACGGACCACGTGACGGTGTCGGAGGAGGTCCGGCTCAAGTACCGCTTCCTCGATCTGCGCCGGACAAGGATGCAGCAGAACCTCATCACGCGGCACAAGGTCGCCCAGTCGCTCCGCCGCTATCTCGACAACCGCGGCTTCATCGAGATCGAGACCCCGATCCTGACGAAGTCGACCCCCGAGGGGGCGCGCGACTTCCTCGTGCCGTCCAGGCTGTCGCCCGGCGAGTTCTACGCGCTGCCCCAGTCTCCCCAGATCTTCAAGCAGATCCTGATGGTGTCCGGGATGGAGCGCTACTTCCAGATCGCCCGGAACTTCCGCGACGAGGACCTGCGCGCGGACCGACAGCCCGAGCATACGCAGCTCGACCTCGAGATGTCCTTCGTCCGCGAAGAAGACGTCCACCAGATGATCGAGGGCATGCTCCGCGCGATGTTCCAGGAGGTGCTCGGCGTCGCCCTGGAGACGCCCTTCCTCGGCCTCGAGTATTCCGAGGCGATGGCCCGCTACGGCTCGGATAAGCCGGACCTCCGGTTCGGCTTCGAGATTTCGGACCTCTCGCAGACGTTCGCCGCCTCCGGCTTCAAGGTCTTCAGCGAGGCCGTGAAAGGGGGAGGCGTCGTGCGCGCTCTCGCCGCGCCGGGCGAGCCGATCAACCGGGCCACGATCGACAAGTGGACCGACAAGGTGAAGGCGCTCGGGGCCAAGGGCCTCGCGTGGATCCGCTTCACCGGCGCGGAGCTCAAGCCGGAGTCCACCTTCGCGAAGTTCTTGAGCGAGGACGAGCTGTCCCGGCTGAAGGCCGTGTTCGGCCTTCAGCCGGGTCAGATAGTCTTCTTCGGCGCGGGGCCGGCGAACGAGGTCGCGAAGTACCTGGGAGAATTGAGGAAGGAGCTGATAACGCTCTTGAAGCCCAGTCCCTCACGGGACTGGGCATTCCTCTGGGTCAAGCACTTCCCGCTGCTCGAATGGGACGCCGAGGAGAAGCGCTGGACGTTCGCCCACAACCCCTTCACGGCTCCCCTCGAGGACGAGCTGCCCATGCTGGACACCGACCCGGGCAAGATGCGCTCGAACCAGTACGACCTCGTGCTCAACGGCGTGGAGCTGGCGTCGGGCTCCATCCGCAACCACCGGGCCGACATCCAGCGCAAGATCTTCCGCCTGATGGGCTACGACGATTCGGAGAGCCAGCGCCGCTTCGGCCTCCTGCTCAACGCCCTCGAGCACGGGGCTCCGCCTCACGGGGGCCTGGGCCTCGGCCTCGACCGGCTCGTCGCCATCATCCGCGGAGAGGAGTCGATCCGCGAGGTCATCGCGTTCCCGAAGACGCAGAAGGGAACGGACCCGCTCAGCGAGTGCCCCTCGCCCGTCGACCCGAAGCAGCTGCGCGATCTCGGCATCCAACTCGCGCCGAAATAGCCTGGATTCTTCGGTTGATCGTTCAAGCAACGTCCGAAGAATCCAGGAATATGAATTTTCATGAGGAGCTCCTCAATGAATAACATTTTTCCCTGGATTCTCCACGTGAACGGAAACGATCGAGTGGAGAATCCAGGTTGATGTTCGTCAGCCGCGCCCGCTTCGAGTCGATGGCCGAGGAGGCCTTCGAGGAGATCCCGGACCCTTTCCGCGAGCTCCTCTACAACGTCTCCATCGAGGTCCGGTCCACACCGGGCCCCGAGGCGGGGAAATGGAACGGCTCCGGCACGTTGCTGGGCCTCTACGCGGGCCTCGACCGGGCGGAGATGCAGCGGACGGACTCGGGGACCTACATGCCGGCCCGCGTCATTCTCTACCAGAAGAACATCCAGCGGGACTGCGCCAACGAGGCGGAGCTCGAGGCGGCGATCCGGACGACGCTCCGCCACGAGCTCGCGCACCACTTCGGCTTCAGCGACGCGGAGCTGAAGGAGAAGTGGCCGGAAGGCGCTTAGGCGATCGAACGGCCGGTCTCCATCTGGCGGAGGCACTCGCCCGCGCCCATGAACTCGGAGTCGATCGCCGACTGGAGTTCGGCCATGCGCTCCGGGAGGATGAACCGCTTGAGATCGGCGATGCCTTGGAGCGCCGCGCGCATCGCCTCGGTGGGGTCCATGTGATGCTCGCTGGCGACCTCCGCGATCGCGCGCATCATGAGCACCGCTCCCTTGTTGACGTTGTGCTCGGCGAGCAGGAGCCCGGTGATGCCGCCCTGGCTCGCGTCCTTGATGACGGCAGGCCAGGCGTCCTTGTGCTCGGGCATCCCGCGCAGGGCGACCGAGATCGTCGTCCGCACGATCTCCGCCGCGGCGGCGCACGGGTCGTCCATCACCCTCAGCTTCGCCGCCACCAGCTCCTTCGTCAACTGGCCCAACCGGAAGCTCTCCATTATATCCCTCCCAACCTACGCTGAGGATAACCGCAGCCGCGCGAGCGCGAAAGGGCGGAAAAGTCAGAGCGAGTCAGTCTTTGTCGGGGAGGACCTAGCGGCGACTCGCGGCTGATTTGCTATAATCCCGCCCACGGGCGTGTAGCTCAGCTGGGAGAGCGCTTCCTTCGCAAGGAAGAGGTCTGGGGTTCGATCCCCCACACGTCCACCACTCGGCCGCGAGGCGGAGCCGGCAGGCTCCGCCTCGCTCTTTTTTTCTAGGGCCCAGGGGGCCTACTCCCGGATAGGACCTAAGGCCCAGTCCCGGACCGGGCGGCCGGCGTACGCTGAGGGCGATGGACCGCCTGCTCGCCGCGCTGCTCCTGGGCCTGGCCTCGGCCGCCGCCGCCGCGGATGCCCGTCCCATCGGCGAGCTCCAAGTGCCCGACGCCCGCATCGCGGACTCCGAGCGCTTCGGACACTTCGTGGACCTGTCCCGCCCCCAGGGCGGCGCGGTCGTGGCCGGGGCCTGGCACAACGCTCCCGCGGCGAGCCCTCTGTCCGCGCAGCCCGGCTTGACGCGCGCGACCGCGGTGCCGCCGCCGCAGCCGCTATTCATCCCGCGCGGCCAACTGCCGCCCCTGCCGGACCTCAGCGACGAGAAGCCCAAGGGCGAGTCGATCGGGTTGGCCACGGTGGCGGCCGTCGGGGTGGGCCTGGGCCTCGTCCTCTGGGGACTGGGCGGTCCACGCCGGCGGGAGGGGGACGCCGAGCCGGAGCGGCCCCGTCCCGCTCGCCGGGGCTCCGCTCCCCGGGAGGAGCTCGCTCCGATCGAGCCGTGGAGCGAGCCCGCTCGCGCTCCCTTCGGACCCGTGGCCGAGCGCGTGTCGCCGGCGGCCGAGCCCCAGGTCGGGGCGGCCGATCCCTTCGAACCTCTGCCCTCCATCTCCTGGTACGCGATCACCGCCGCCGAGCAGCGGGCGATCGACCAGTGGGACCGCAGCCCCGAGAAGCGCCTCGGGCTGGCGTCGCTTACGGAGTGGCTCGACCGCCACGACGGCCGTCTCGCGGGCGTCGACGTGCCTCTCCTCAAGCTCAAGCTCACCCGCGAAGCCTAGCGGGGCGGAGCCCCGCTGTGCCGGCCTTCGCTGGGGCTACAAGAAGGCCGGCCTAGTTTATTGGTAAGCTCGCGCCATGCGGCGGCTCCTCGCGCTCATCCTGGTCGCCTCGGCCTCGCCCGCATGGGCCCGCTCGCCCTACTACCCCCGCGCGATCCCGGTGTCCATGGACGCCGCGGAGGACAAGAAGTGGGAGCTGCAGATCCGCCCCGGCTTCGCGATCCCGCGCGGCGCGCTGGCGGACATCGCGAAGCACTCCGCGACCGTGCACGTCTCGGTGGAACGGCGGCTCAACGACACGCTGTCCTTGGGACTGGACGTCGGCCAGAACATCGGGCATCGCTACGAGGGGCGCCACGGGCAGAACGGGAGCTTCACGTCCGACATCCAGATCGGCATCTTCCAGATCACGCCGACGTTCAAGCTCGGCTTCGACATCCCCGTCGGCTATCACAGCCTCCGGCCGTACTTCGTCGCCGCCGCCGGCCTCTACCTCGAGAACCGGAACGCCGGGACGGTGACGCTCTTGCCCTCGAACGTCCAGCGCCGGGTCGACGCCGCGCGAGCTCGGGGCTTCGGAGGGATCAACGGCGGCGTGGGGCTGGTCTACCGCCCGTCGGTCCGGGTGCGGCTCGGCGTCGAGACCCGCTACCACTACTACGCGCACGACGACGATCTCGACGGCAGCGGCACCGCGCAAGACAGCGTGCGCTACCTCACGACGGCCGGCGTCGTCTCCTGGCTATTCTAATCGGCCTGAGTCGAAAAAAGTAAACCCTGGGGACTGTCCCCAGGGTTTACTGTTTTAACGGGAAGCGCTCGAGGGGCTCGTAGCGCGACGAGCGGGAGCCTCGCTCGCTCTTGACGAGCGCGATCGCCTCGACCGGCACGGAAGGCGCGGGCGGCAGGCTCGCCTGCTCCAGGGCCGGCTCGGGCCGGCCGTCGCGCGACCGCGCCAGCGTGAGGTGCGACGAGAACTCGCGGCGCTCGAGCCCGAACCCGCGCGACTCGAGCTCGGCCCGCACGGACTCGGCCAGGCCCCGCAGCGAGTCGGCCCCGCCCTTCACGCCGGCCCAGACCACCTTCACCCGCCGCCAGGAATCGAACGCGCCGAGGCCCGCGAGCTCGAGCGTGAAACGCGGCCGGTCCCGCGCCGCCGCCGCCACGGCCTCGCGCGCGACGCCGACGCGGGCGTCGGGCGTCTCGCCCAGGAAGGCGAGGGTCAGGTGCGCGTTCTCGGCGGGGAGCCAGCGCAGGCCGGATGACAGCGGCGCCAGCCGCGCCGCCGTCTCCGCCGCCCACCGAACGAGCTCGGGCGTCGGCTCGACGGCGACGAACAATCTCACTGGGAGCGGCGGCGGCGGAGCTCGCGGCGCAGTTGCGCGACCGCCTTCAAATGGTCGTCGTAGTTGACGCTGAAGGTATGGCCGCCGGTGGCGTCGGCGACGAAGTAGAGCGCGTCGGTCGTGGCGGGCCGGAGCACCGCCTCGATCGAGGCCGCTCCGGGCGAGCAGATCGGCCCGGGAGGAAGGCCGAAGTGCAGGTAGGTGTTGTAGGGGGAATCGATCTTCAGGTCGCGGTAGTTGAGGTTCTTCTTCCAGTGCCCGACGGCGAACTGGACGGTCGGGTCGGCCTCCAGGCGCATGCGGCGCTGGAGGCGGTTGAGGTAGACCGCCGCGATCAGCGGCTTCTCGCGCGCCAGCACGGCCTCGCGCTCGACGATCGACGCCAGGGTCACCGCCTGCTCCCGGCTCAGGCGGGAGCCCGGGCCGAGCTGCTGGAAGATTGGATCGACGTCGCGCTTGAACTGCTCGTGCATCAAGTGCGCGACCGTCGACCCCTCCATGCCGGAGCTGAAGAAGTAGGTGGTGGGGAAGATGTGGCCCTCGAGGCGGTTCGCCCGGACGTAGTCCTCGAAGTCCTTCGCCTTGGTGACGCCCGCGGCCTCGAGGCGCTCGGCGATTTGCCGCGCCGAGAAGCCCTCCGGGATCACGACCTTCACGAGCTCCGCGCGCCCGTAGGTGAGGCGCCAGAGCACCTCGGGCGACGACATCAGCTTGCGGAGACGGAACGTGCCCGGCTTCAGCTGGCGGTCGAGCCGGGTGATCGCGGCCAGCACCCGGAAGGCCATGGGGCTGCCGATCACGCCCTCCTCGTGCAGGATGCGGGCGGTCTCCCGGGCGGTCGCCTTGGCGGGGAGCGTCACGCTGACCCCCTCGCCCACCCGAAATAGCCAGAACGAAAGCCCGATCAACAGAGCGGCGGCGGCGGCGGCGAGCTTCTTCAAGCGGAGGTCAGACTTTCGTTCGACGCAGCACGGCGCGGATGCGCGCGAGCAGGTCGTCGGACTGGAATGGCTTCACGATGAAATCGTCCACGCCGAAATGGAGCGCCTCGAGCTCGTCGTCGGACGTCTGCTTGACGGTGAGCATGATGACCGGGATCGACTTGGTGGCGGGCTCGGAGCGGAGCTGCGCGACGAAGGCCTGACCGTCGAGCTTCGGCATCATCCAGTCGCAGAGGATGACGTCGGGTTTGAACTGCTTGAGCGCCGCGAGTCCTTCGGAGCCGTCGACCGCGAGCCGGACCTCGAAGCCCGCCTCGCCGAGGACGTCCCGCAGGATGACCCGGTAGTCCTCTTCGTCGTCGATCGCCAGGACTTTCGTCGCCATTTCGCCGCTACGGTGATGTTAACGAATCCGACCCCGAGGCGCAAGGCCTAGAAGCTAGGCAAGGCTCAACGTGAAGCTGAACTGAGTCCCTTTGCCCGGCACGGAGCGGACCGCGACCTTCCCGCCGTGGGCCTCCGCGATCGATTTGACGATGAAGAGGCCCAGCCCCGTGCCCTTCGTCCCCATGACGCCCTGGCTCACGTTCTTGCCCTGCTGGAACTTCTTGAAGAGCTGGTCTAAGTCCTGGCGGTCCATCCCGCGCCCCGTGTCGGTGACCGTCACCTCGGCCCATTTGCGCTCGCCTTCCCGGAACTGCTCGGAGCCGATCCAGACGTGCCCGCCCTCCGGCGTGAACTTGAGCGCGTTGGAGACCAGGTTGACGATCACCTGGCGGATGCGCTCCGGATCGGCCTGGACCAGGGGAAACCCCGGGTCGACCTTGCTGGTCAGGCTCACGCGCTGCTCCTTGCTCTTCGCCTCGAAGAACTGGACGACCTCGCCGGCGACCTCCTGGATGCGCGTCGGCCGCAGCACGCACTCCATCTTGCCTCGCTCGATCTTCGCCACGTCGAGGAGGTCGTTGATGAAGCCCGAGAGCCGCCGGACGTTCTGGGCGATCCGGCCGAAGTACTCGTGGAGCTGCTGCGGGTCGCCTCGGCCGGACGCGAGCTTCTGCTCGATCAGCCGGATGAAGGACTCGATGGCGCCCAGGGGGGACCGCAGCTCGTGGGTGACGGAAGAGACGAAGTCCCGCTTCATGGTGTCGAGCTCCTCCAGCCGCATCGACATCTGGTTGAAGCCCTCGACGAGCTGCCCCACCTCGTCTTTCGACGTCCATTCCATCCGCGCCCCGAGCTTGCCGCGGCCGACCTGCGCGACGACCTCGGAAAGCTGGCGGATGGGCCGCGCGATCGACCGCGCGATCCAGTCGGACACCAGAAGGACGAGGATCAGCGCGATGCTGAGGATCCGGGCCAGGTTGCGCTCGAGGCGGGCGACGCCCTGCTCGACGCGCTCTTCGAGCTTGTCCTCGTTGATCCCGAGCGTGACCGTCACCGCGCGGCGGCTGTCGGCCGGATCCTGGACACGGACGATCTCGTCGATGACCCTCGCGCCGGGCGGCGCGCTCCCGATCGGCGGGAGGGTCCGTTCCCGCTCGATCCCTTGGATGGTCACGCGGCAGTACTCCAGGGAGTCGAACTGCTCCTTGAGGAACTTCAGGTACGAGACGAGCAGCACGTCGTCTTTTTGGAGCAGCGCGTCTCTCCCCGCGCGCTCGGCGGATCCGAGCATGAGCTTCACGCGGTCGGAGTTCTCCGAGAGGAGGTAGCCGCGCTCCAGGCTGATGAAGCCGACGCCGAGCGCGCCCAGGCCCGCGAACAGCAGCAGGGCCATCATCAGGGTGAGCTTCGCGCGTATCGTCATTCGTCCGCTTGCAACGATAGCCCGCCCCGCCCGCCGACACAAGGCCGACGGATGCGAGCTTTTATTCGCAATAGCATCCCAGGCGGGGCTCGTCAAGGACGCTCGTTCGCTGCTATACTTTCGCGTTGATGAGCGAACGGCTGGCGACCGCGGTCCGCGGCCGCGCCGCGCGGATCGAATTCAGCGCGCCGCGCTGGGCCTTTCCCGCGTTCGCGGCCGCGGCGGCGTTCCTCCCCTTCCTTTCCGCCCTCCGGTTCGGCTTCGTCAACATGGACGACGGGGACATCCTTCCCCGGTTGACCGACCTCTCGTGGGCGTCGCTCAAGCGCATCTTCACGACGTTCGAGCACGGCGGGGCGTACCACCCGGTCGAGTTCATGACGGACGCGCTGGACCACATGCTCTGGGGAGGGAGGCCCGAGGGCTACCACCTCACGAGCCTGCTGCTCCACGCGGCGGTCTCGGTCGCGCTGTATTTCCTGGCGCGGCGCCTGCTGGCGCTGGCGCATCGCGGCGAGGCCCTCGGCGGCGACCGCCCGCTCGACTGGCGCCGTGAGGCGGCCTGCGCCGCGGCAGCCGCGGTATTTGCGGCGAGCCCGCTGCGCGTGGAGCCGGTCGTGTGGATCTCGGCGCGCGCCTACGTCCTCGTCGGCCTCTTCGTCCTGCTCTCGGTGCACGCCTATCTGAGCGCTCAAGCCTCGCGGCGAACGGCCCGGGTGGAGGGGGGAGAGCCGGCCGCGACGGCGTATTTCGCGTGGATGGCGCTGTCCGTGGCGGCCTACGCCTCGGCCGCGTTCACCTACGCGGTGTTCGCGACCCTGCCGGCGCTGCTCCTGATCCTCGACGCCTACCCGCTGGGACGCTTCCGCGACGAGGCCGGACGCTCCGGCACGCTGCTCTCCGCGATCGCCGAAAAGACCCCCTACGTCCTGGTCGCGCTCCTGGGCGCGTCGATCGTGCTGCAAGGGCGGGAAGAGGCGGGACGGGTGCTGGGCGCGGCGCAGGTGGGGTGGCTCGTAAGGCTCGCCCACGCCCTCTTTGGGGCCGTCTTCTACCTCGAGCACACCGTGCTGCCCGTGAGGCTCAGCCCGATCTACACCGTGCCCCCCGACCAGCTGTTCGACCTCCGCAGCCACCCGTTCGACATGGTCCACGCTCCGCGGACCCTGGCGTTCGCCGCGATCACGGCGACGTGCCTGTGGGCCGGACGCCGCCGGCCGGCG
>JACQPK010000103.1 GCA_016207565.1 Elusimicrobiota bacterium | reverse complement strand
TTGCGGCGCTCGGAGATGTCTCGGAAGTACCAGACCCGTCCGAAGTACTCCCCGGCGGTGCTCACGATCGGCGCCGAGTGCCGCTCGATGGTACGGCCGTCCTTGAGCGCGATCTCCTCGCGGCTGCGCTCGCGGCGGTTCCGGTAGAGGTACTGCACGCGCGCGCGAAATCCCTGCGGATCGACCAGCTTGTCCAGCACGAAGCGGATCGCCTCTCGGTCGGAGCGACCGGCCAGGACGCGGCGGGGGATCCCCCAAAGCTGGACGAAGCGGCGGTTGTAGGACGCGATCCGGCCCCGCCCGTCCACCACGAGGACCCCGTCGGGACAGCGTGCTTGCGCGACCCTGATCACTCGATCGAGCTTCGGGTCCTGCTTATCGAATAATTCGACGGTCATAGGGCATGAGAACGGGCGGAGGGTCTCGTCCCGACTCGGCGAGCCATGGAACACCGGGGGAAGCCGAATGTAGCATAGGGGATTCCCTTATGTCAAGGCATTGGGATCGACCGGCGGAAAACGCTACGCTATGGCGCATGGAGCGCCGGAGGCCAACGCGCGCCGACCTTGAGGCGGCCCGCTCGAAGACGGTGGCGGACGTCATCCGGCCCGGGCTGAAGATCCTGTTCGTCGGCATCAACCCCGGTCTCTACACCGCCGCGATCGGCCATCACTTCGGACGGCCCGGGAACCGGTTCTGGCCGTCGTTGGTCCGCTCCGGCCTCGTGCCGGCCGGCACCGACGCGTGGCGGTCGGCGCAGCTGCCCGAGTGGGGGCTCGGCATCACGAACATCGTCGACCGAGCGACCGCGACGGCGGACGAGCTCAGCCCCGAAGAGCTCCGCGCAGGAGCCGAGCGGCTCGCGCTGAAGCTGCTCAAGTATCGGCCGCGCGTGGCGGCGTTCCTCGGCCTCGGTCTCTACCGGGTCGCCTACGCGCGCCCGCAGGCGGCCCTGGGCCCGCAGCCGGAGCGCATCGGGCGCACCCAGCTGTGGGTGCTTCCGAACCCGAGCGGGCTGAACGCGCATTTCCAGGTGCCGGACTACGCGCGCCTGTTTCGGCGCCTCGGCCGCGAGGCTAGCGAGGGCCCGTAGCGGAAGTGCCCGATGAGCCGCCAGTCGAAGAGCACGTCCTCGAGCTTCGGTCCGGCGCCGATGTTGTGGACGATCCAAGGCCGCCCGCCTCGACCGGTCCGGTCGACGACGAGGCCGATATGCGTGACCCCGCCTCCCAGGTCCCAAGCCACGACGTCTCCCGGGAGATAATCGGCGGGCCGTTCCGAGAGGGGCAGCATGCGCCCGTGCCGGGAGAAGAAGACCATCAGATTCGGCACGCGGCGGTGGTCGATGTTGGCGTCCGGCGAGCGCCGGCCGTAGATCGCGGGGTACGCGGAGAACTTCGCCTTCATGTCCCGGTTCACCTCGACCTGGAGGTCGATCCCCGCCCTGCGGTAGGCGCGGATGATCACGTCCGTGCAGACCCCGCGGCCCGGGGCCACGTCCCCGCCGGGGAAAGCCAGCTTGACGTATGCCGGGTCGTAGACCGTGGGGACCTGGGTCTGCTCGAGAGCGGCGTCCGACAGCGTTCGCGCCAGGCGTGGGTCCGGGGCGTCGGAGGGCTGCGGGACGGCGTAGGCCCCCAGGAACGCCGAGATGAACCGGCTGCGGGGGCTCTCGGCGAAGGCCGAGACGACCAGGAAGAGGAGCGCCGGAAAGATCGAGGCCCGCATGCCCACAGGCTAGCAGGCCCCGTTCACCGAATATTCACGCCGGCCGGGCTCAGTCGTCTCGGTCGTCGCGCTCGTCGCGGTCGATGAGGTCGGCCGCCTGCTCCTCGGACTCCGGCCGCTCGCGCTCCTCCTCGGCCTCCTCGACGGGCTCCGCCTCGCGCGGGCGCTCCCGAGGCGCCACGAACGGCGGGGCGGCGGCCGCCTTCGCGGGCGCCGGGCGGGCGGCCTTCTTCGCCTTGGGCGCGGCCTTCGGCTTCGCCTTAGCCTTCGACTTCTTCCTTTTCTTCATGGCACCGCACGATACATTTCAGCGGCCGCGGGGCGCAAGATCGATCAGCGGTTGAGGAGAACGACCTCGATGCGCTGTTCGGAGAACGGCGCGCTGGCGCCCTCGGCGCCGATGCTTTGCGCCTGCAGCATGAGCTCCTGCATCAGGCGCTCCTGCACGAGCTTCGACTGGGTCTCGCCGAGGTCCTTGCCGGAGGCGAAAGCCTGCACGCGGATCGGAACCCCGGAGAAGCGGCGCTTGATGAGGTCGGCCGCCGAGCGCACGAGCGCGTCGCCGGCCTTCTCGAACGCGCGGGCGCCCTTCGTGGTGCCGAAGAGGACGCCGGAGTCCAGGCTGATGTGGAGGCCGTCGGGCTCCTGGTGGATCACGCCCTTGAACTGAAGCGTCTTGCCAACCTTCGTGTGCGGCGACCCGCCCGGATCCGTGAACATGAAGATCGGAGAATAGGCCCGGCCGGCCTTGATCCATTCGCCCTGGTCGTTTTGTCCGGTCCAGATCAGCTCCTCGGGCGGGTTGCTCGAGCCCTCATAGTGCTGGAAAACCCGGCCTTCCTCGTCGGCGATCGTGAGCTGCCACTGGTAGGCCTTCGCCTCGCGGTTCTCGAGCTTGCGGCCCACGGCCTCAAATAGCTGCTCGCGCGGATAGAACGCGATGCCCGGGCGCTCGCTGAAGGTCGTGCGCCAAGGCTCGACGACGCGGCCGTTGAGCATGAACTCCGGATGCGTGCGGCGCCAGGTGATGGTCAGCGGGCTCTCCGCCAAGAGGAGGGACTCGTCGGGCTTCAGCGAGTTCCGGATCGACTCGAACGGGTCGGCGTCGATGCGCAGCGGCGGCTTCTGCATGCCGAGCTTCTCTTTATCGCCCGAGCCGCGAATGACGACCTCCGTAGGCAGGCCCGAGCCCGCGGGCAGGCTGGCCGGCGGGGCTCCCGCCCTCTGCCCTCCCGGGGACTCCGGCTGGCCGCCCTTCATCTGCTCCTGGGCCTCCTTCATGGCCTCGCGCATGGCCTGGGCCTTGCGCTCCTCGTCGGCCATCATGGGGGCGCCCTTCGACGGCGCTCCCTCCTCCCCCGGCGCCGGCATGCCGGGCAGCTCTTGGGTCTGCTCGCGGCGCTTGTCGTCCTCGGCCTTGTCCTTCTTCTTGCCGAAGCCGAGGATCGCCTGCGCGGGCGCCGCCGCGGCGAGGGCCAAGGCGACGGTCATGAGGAGTCTCAGATGCGTGTTCATGGTCACTCCGATAGGAAACGGAAGGTGATGATGCCCCACTGGCGGCCGGCCCCGGAGGCCGGCTCGAACTTCCACTTCCGGAGTGATTCGATCGCCAGGCGGTCGAGCCGGCCGTATCCCGACGTCGTCTCGATGCGGATGTCGGGCAGGACCTCGCCGGCCGCGTCGACGTAGAACTTGATGCGGACCTCCGCCTCGCCCACGCCCTGGCTTCCCAGCCAGTCCGGGAAGGCCGGCACCTCGTAGTACACGAGCCGCCGGCTCGCGAGGGGACCCTCGATCTCCATCGCCTTCTTCTTCTCGACGATGGCTCCCTGTTCCTGGCGCGGGAGGGTCTGCTTGAGGGCGTCGAGCCGGGGCTTCGGCCGCTCCATCGCCGGCGGCGGGCCCGAGGCCTGCATCGGGAGCGGCGCCGCCTCGGACGTCAGCATGTCCGCCATCCGGCCGAGGACGGTCTTCTTCTGCGCCGGAGCCCGCTCCTCGGGCAGGAGCGGAGCGACCTGCGGCGCCGCGCGCTTTTCCGCCGGCAGCTTAGACAACGCGTCCATGCCCTGCGGCTGCAGGCGCCCCCGGTTCTCCTCCTCGAGCGCGGCGGCCATGGCGAGCACCTTGGGCGCCGCCTTGCGGGTACCCACCTCCTCGAGCTTCGGCATGTCGGCCGGCAGCGAGCGCCGGGTCGCGGCCTCGAGCTTGGCGACGTCGAGCGCGGCGGCGGCCGTCCGCTTGCGGCCCAGGTCCAGCGGGTCGACCTTCGCGAGCTTCTCGAGGCGCCCCTTGTCGTCGAGCTTGTCCGGCACGTCGAGGAGCGCCTTCTTGGTCTCGACGGGCTTGACCACGTCCAGGGGCGCCGCGACCTTCGGGATCGAAGGAAGGGCGAGCTTGAGGAAATTCCAGGTGCTCATCGGCGGGGGCTTGGCGGCCGGCTGCAGAGGCGTGGCGACCGGCGTCCGGACGCGGATCATGAGATCGACGTTGCCGATGACGCGCTGGGGCCCGCCCTTGACGGGTTTGTTGACCTGCAGCCAGGCGAAGCCGGCCGCCAAATGGAGTACCACCGACGCGGATACGGCGCCGGGGACGCGCGCTTCCATCACTTACTAGACCCCACCGCGGCCGCTGGGTTCCCTTTCTTCGGCTGGCTGGTCGCGATCGTCATCGACAACGCGCCCGCCTCCTTGGCCCGGCTCATCAGGTCGGTCAGAGCGCCGTGCTCGGCGTTCGCGTCCGCCCGCAGGATGACGAGCTTCGACTCGCTCATGGACATCTTCATCTTGAGCTCTTCGGCCAACTCGTCGAGCTTCTTGAACTCCTTGTCGTCGACGGACATCCGGCCGTCGGCCGACAAAGAGAGGGTCGTCTTGTCCTTCTCCTCCCCCTCCTGGGTCCGGGCGACGGGGAGGTCGACCTTGAACGCGGGATTCGACATGATCGGCGCGGTGACCATGAAGATGATCACCAAGACCAGGCAGACGTCGACGAGCGGCGTCACGTTGATGCCGGTGATCTCGCCTTCGGCCTCGGGCGCCTGCCGGCGCTTCTTCCTAGCCACCGTGCGCCCCCGCGGGAGGAGCGGTCTCCTCGCGCATGATCGCGAGCTTCTGCGCCCCGTTCTGCTTCGCCGTGTCGAGGATCGTGACGACCTGGCCGACCTTGTTCTTCACGTCGGCGGTGACGATGACCATTTTGTCCTTCGAGTTCGTGATCGCCTCGAGGAGCGCTTGCGGCAGCCCGTCGAAGGTCGCCGGTTTGCCGTTGATGGTCAGCTTGCCTTCGACGGTCAGCTTCACCTGAACGTTCTCGGTCGCCGCGGTCTTGCCTTCGGCCGCCTTCGCGCGCGTCTCGAGGACCTTGATGCCCGCCGTCACGGCGAACGGGGCCACGGCCATGAAGATGATGACGAGCACCAGGCACACGTCGACGAGCGGCGTGACGTTGATGTCGGTGATTTCGCCGTCTTCGCTCTGCTGGGCTCCCGCCATTTGCGTTTCTCTCTCTACTTGGCTCCCATCATGACGACGAGGCGGGTCGAGAAGACCTCGAGCTCCGTCGACATCGTCTTCACGCGGCGCTGGAAGTAGTTGTAGAGGACCGCGGCCGGGATCGCGACGAGCAGCCCTCCCGCCGTGGCCACGAGCGCCTCCGCGATGCCCTTGGCGACGACCGTGGGCCCGCCGGTCCCCGCCATCGCGAGGTCCTGGAAGGCCTTGATGATGCCGACCACCGTCCCAAAG
>JACQPK010000104.1 GCA_016207565.1 Elusimicrobiota bacterium | reverse complement strand
CCTCCCCTGGCGTGGTGGCCCCAAACACTCGCTAGAAGGCGCCCCAAGTCGAGGCTCGGCGGAAGGGCGTCACAAAGGCGTCCACGGGCGGTCACCGGGCCTCCCAGGGGCGCCCTCGAGGTGATCGTCGATCCAGCGGCGCAGCGCCTCGGCGGGGACGCGCCGGGCGCTGCCGATGGTCAGGCTGGGCAGTTCGCCCGAGGCAATCAGCTCGTACACCTTGGAGCGCCCGAGGGCCAGCGCGCGGGCGACCTCGTCCACGCGCAGCAGCAGCGGCTCAGTCACGGGCGGCTCCCTGGGTATCCCTGGCGCGGTGGGTATCCGATGCGAGCGCGCCCGTGTTGATTGATCGCGAGGGTGGGTATCCCGAGAAAATCGGCGGCGATGTAGGCGGCTGGGCCTCCGATCGCGAAGGACCGAGCTCGCGGAGATCGAAGGCGGGGGACCTCTCGTCGAGGCGACGTGGGTGGCGCATCGGGTCATGGGTAGCGGATAGGAGGCCGTTTCGCGGCTGTTGCCGGCGAACAGGGGAACGATCGCCCGAGGACTGGCTCTGGACGACCACGCGCCACCCGGGGCCGCTGAGCCTCGTCGGCGGGCCTCGAGCTCAGCCGAGCCGGGGGATGTAGACGCCGCCGAGGATCGCGCCGTACACGACGTGGAGGACGAGCGACGCGATCGCGGGCTTCCACGACCCGCTGCGGACCCCGAACGGGCCCGAGCCCATGAGCGTCATGACGATGAGCATCGCGAGCACGAACCAGAGGACGATGGCGTATGCGATCCCAGCGATCGCGCCGACGATGACATCCGCCTGCATCGGGAGCTTCGGGTAGACGGCGACCGCGTACAGGAGCGCGAGGAGCACGCTGTCGACGAGGTGAAAGACGATGCCGACGATCCAGAACCCCGGCTTCTCGCCCCCGAGGTACTTGATCCCGGTGTGCCCGAAGTCGAGCCGCGGGATGCCGACGATGCCCTCGAGCCAGTACGCGCCCAGCGCCATCACGTAGCCCGCGGCGAACCCCGCGAGCGACGCCCAGCCGACGTCAAGGGCCGGCACGCGTCACCTCCACGTCCGCATCGCGCTCGGTGACCTCGAACTCGCGGCCCTTCGCCCGTAGCGAGACCCATCCGCCGAGCACCTCGAGGTCGACCAGTTCGATCTCGCCGAAGCGTTCCGGGACGAGCGGATCCAGCGTGAGCCGCCGCTCGGTCGGATCGCACTCCATGCCGAGGATCGCGCGGATCACGAGCGGGATGCTCGCCGCGGCCCAGGCCTGCGGACGGTTCGCATCCAGATAGGGGACCGGGAAGTCCGCGGCCGATCGGTCCACGCCGCTCCACAGCTCCGGCACGCTGGCGTTCTCGAACCGAACGGCCGCGTCGACGATCCCGCCCGCGATCCGCCCCACCTCGTCGACCAGCCCATATCGACGCAGGCCCATCGCGACGATCGAATTGTCGTGCGGCCAGACGGATCCGCGGTGGTAGGAGAGCGGGTTGTAGCCGGGGTTCAGTGCCGAGAGCGTGCGGATGCCCCAGCCCGTCCACATGTCCTTCGCGAACAGGCGGGCGGCCACCGCGCGGGCGCGCTCCGCGGTGACCGCCCCGCTCCACAGGAGGTGCCCGGGGTTCGACGTGACCGACGCGATGGGCCGCTTGCGCCCGTCGAGCCCGAACAGGTGGCACCCGAGGTCCGGCGACCACAGGCGCTCCTCGATCGCGCGACGCAGCTCCGCGGCGCGCCGGCGCAGACCCGATCCGTCACGCTCGAGCACCGCCTCACGCAGCTCGGCCATGCGCACGAGCGCGTCGTACCAGTAGCCCTGGAGCTCGACGAGCGCGATCGGGGGCTCCGCGACACGGCCGTCCGCGCCGACGATGGCGTCGTGCGAATCCTTCCAGCCCATCTGGTGCGGGCCGGACAGGCCCGGGTCGCGGTAGTACTCCTGGAGACCGTCGCCGTCGCGGTCGCCGAAGCGCTCGGCCCACTCCAGGCATCCCTCCGCGACCGGCGCGAGCCGGCGAACGAGATCGGCATCAGCGGTCCAGCGCCACATCTCGTGCAAGAGGATCGGATAGAGGAGCGTCGCGTCCGCGGTCGTGCAGGAGGGCCGCTGCGGCGCGACACCGAAGTGCGCGAGCTCGCCGTCGCGTAGCTCGTGAGGCAGCTTTCCGGGCTCGGCGCTGCGCCGAGGATCGGTCACCGTGGCTCGCAGCTCGGCGAGGCGGAGGAGGGTGGCGCGAGCCGGCCCGGGGTTGCCGTGGACGAGCTGGTAGGCGCTGATGATCGCGTCCCGGCCGAAGACCGTCGCGAACCATGGGACACCCGCGGCCGGGAACCAGGACCCACCCACGGCACGCAGGTGGAGCGCCGTGAGGTCCGCGCGCGCCTGCTCCCACGCGCGCATGACGTCCGGGTCCGCGCAGCGGAGCTCCGGGAACGGCAGCAGACCATGGCGGCCGCGCTCGCGACGGCGCTCGGTGCGCTCGCCGGGGGAACGGATCGCGGTGCCGCTCGGCCGCGGCTCGCCGAGCGCCTCGAAGGCGTGGCGGAGCGCCACCCGCCATCCACCACGCGGCGGGAGGACCTTCTCGATGATGACCTGGTCGCCGGTGTAGCACAGGCGATCCCCCTCGGCGGGATCGAAGGCGATCGTCAGCGAGCGCTCGAAGTCGCGGTTCCGGTAGCGGTAGGCGAGGCGCGACCGCTCGCGGTCCTAGTCGCCGAAGACGATCCGCGCGCTCGGCCCGTGGAAGCCGCGGACCTGGTACAGGTCCTCGAACGACGCCTGGAACGCGAGCATGAAGGTGAACCGCGCCGGGCTCGGGCCATGGTTATCGATCTCCCATTCCTCGACCAGCCGCTCCTCCTCGATCGACCGCGCGAGCGAGACGACCAGGAGGCCCGGCGCGATCTCCGTGCGGTACCCGCCGATCCGAGGGTTCGTGAAGAACGATCGCGAACGGTGGAAGTCGACGTTCGTCGACGCGAGGAGCACCGGCTCGGTGCCGTTCAACGTGAAGTGGTACCCGGCCAGGTACCGGTGCGGACGCCGAAGCCAGAAGTGAGGCAACTTGTGGTCAACAGGTCCCAGTAGCCCGCGCATCCTGCTTCCGCCGCGCGTGGCGCGCGGGGCTGAGCAAGCGGCGATCGATCCCGAACATCGAGAGTCTTCCCCGAGGCTCCCTCGGCCTTCAAGGTGCAGCGCGGTCGCCGATCATCACTCGGTCGCCCGACTGGCACCGCCTGTGCGGCACCTGAAGGGACACAACCCCCGGGAGGTGTCGCGATGCGGATCGGCCTCGGCGCTGAAGTGCGTACACACGATGGATCCGCAGCGGGTCATGTGAAGCATGCGATCGTCGATTGCGACCGGAATGAGATCACCGACTACGTCGTGTCCACGGGTCGCTTCCTTGGCCATGACGTCGTCATTCCGAGCGATCAGTTTGACCGCGCCTCGGAAGACGGAGAGTGGGTCAGCGTCAAGATGACCAAGGCCGAGATCGGCAAGCTCGGACGCTTTGAGACGGCGGACTTCGCGCCGCCGTCTGGCGATCGGCTCCCGCCGTCCGACGTGGGATTCCCGGCCTCAGCGCAGCTGCCGGAATCGGGTCCCTCGCGAGAGTCGCGCGTTCCGCTGTCGGACGAGCGCCAACCACGCATCTCTCCGCTCATCGGAAAGGGCACCAAGGTGATCGACCGCGACGGCGACGAGATCGGGGTGCTCCAGGACCTCCGCGTCGGCGACCACACTCACGAGCTGTGTGCCATGGTCGTACGACCGGGCGGCACGCTCCAGCGCGTCCTCGGTGACGGCCAGACCCAAGAGATCGAGGCCGACCAGATCGATCGGATCGACGCGGAAGGTGTGCACATTGCGCTGGACCGCGAGGACCTCGCGGCCAGCCGCTGACGAGCGCCCGACGCTTGCGACCGGCGCGCCTCACATAGCAACGCCGCGCGGAGGTGACCGCGACCGCAGAACTGCGAACGGTCGCGCAACGAAAGCGCGTCCCAAAGACGAAGTTCGCGGAAGATGTCCCTCGCCGCGTGCCTTGATCGCGTACGTTGATATGGGCTGCCGATCCATCGCCGCGCGAGCGCAGAGCGCAAGTCCTGTCTTGCTCGCTCGGCAGGTGAAGGATCCGACAGCGTTGCGACCTGATCGGTCAACGAACACATCCGCGTCTGAAATGACCGAAACGATCGCAGCACGGTCTGTGGAAAAGTCGCTGTGAATGACGGGATGCGACGGCTAGAGTCCGGCGGCGCGTTCGCGTGGATCGATATGGAGGGACGACGATGGCAGGCATGCGGAGGCGGATCGCACGATCGATCGGATGGACGACGCTCGGCGGCATGGACCGGATGATGGCGCCGACCGGAGTGAGGAAGTCCAGCGTCGCGCTGGGCGCTGGCGTCACGCTCGCGAGCTTGGGCGCGGCCCTCCTATTCTTCGATACCGCGACGGCGCGCCGCCGCGCGAAGCTCGTCGCCGACAAGCTCGTCGGGCTCGGCGTGCGCGGCCGGAAGAGGCTTGAGCGCGCCACGCGCATGGCGCAGAGCGAGGCGCATGGGGCCGCTCAGAGACTCACGCATCTCGGTGGCGACGAGAGCCCGCCAACTAACGACGTCGACCTGGCGAACAAGGTGCGCAGCGAGGCGTTCCGCGGCACCGCAATCCCGCTCGACCGGGTGAACCTGCGGGCCGAGGATGGCGTGATCGTGCTCGGTGGGACGCTCGAGGATCCGGAGCAGATCCGCGAGCTGGAGCGCCGAGTTCGACGCATCGACGGCGTGCGGGAGGTCAGCAACCTGCTGCTTCCGGAAGATACGCCCGCGCGGATCGAGGCATGACGACACGGTCCTGTGTGGCCGTCAAGCCGAAGATCGCGAAGGTGCGCGCGTCACCCCGTGTAGTCGCCGCACGGCACGCGCGATGACGAGATCCTCGCGAGCCGGGATGCCGCGGATAGGCACGAGCATCTGAGCGCGAGTCCGGGGGGAGGCGATGATCGCCGCTAACGCCCAGGCATCATGGGCATGCCACCTGGCATCTGCATCACCGCCATGCCCGCACACATCGTCCAGCTCAGCAGCCATGGCAGGAGCACCGCGAAAGTAAGCACGAACTGCGCGATCAGCAGGGCCTTGACCCAGCCAGGCCAGTGTGCGGTCGCGACCGCCGTGCTCACGCTGATCCTCCTGACGACGGACAGCGGCTTGCTCGTGGACGTCCATCGCTACGCGTCTTGGTCAGCCAACGCCGCGCGATGGGACGGTAGCGAAGCTACTACCGGTCTCGACCGGGCGAAGCAGTCCCCGCACCTCGCGCGCGATCTCGACGTCTTCCCGCGTGTGCACGACCAGGGTGCGCACCGGCGAGCCCTCCGCCGAGAGATCGCTGTCATCCGCTCCCACGCGCTCGTTGTGCGCGAGGTCGAGCTGTATTCCGAGATGCTCGAGACCGGCGCATGTCTCGCGGCGGACCCGGGCGGCACCCTCGCCGACGCCGCCGGCGAAGGCCACCGCGTGGAGGCCGCCCATCGACGCCGCCATGGCGGCGATGCCCTGCCGCAGGTGGTGGACGTAGATCCCCACGGCCAGCCTCGCGGAACGATCGCCCGCGTCGGCCGCCGCGAGGACCTCACGCATGTCGGAGGACACGCCGGAGATCCCGAGGACCCCGGACCGCCGCGTCAGTGCATCCTCGAGCTCCGCGGGTGAGATGCCGGCATGTCGCTGTAGCCAGAGCAGCATGCCCGGGTCGACCGACCCCGAGCGCGTCGCCATGACGAGCCCTTCGTCCGGGGTGAAGCCCATGGTCGTGTCGACCGATCTGCCCCCGCGCACCGCGGCCAGCGACGCACCCGACCCGAGATGGCAGGTCACCGTTCGCAGATCCTCGAGGCGTCGCCGGAGGAGCTCGGCCGTGCGCCGCGCGACGTAGGAATGGGAGAGGCCATGGAAGCCGTAGCGCCTGATCCGCCAGCGCTCCGTCCACTCGCGAGGGATCGCGTAGATGGCTGCCTCCTCCGGGATCGTCGCGTGGAACGCCGTATCGAAGCAGACGACGTGCGGCACCCCGGGGAGCACGCGACGAGCCGCTTCGAGCGCGGCGAGGGCGGGAGGGATGTGCAGCGGGGCAAGGTCCTCGACCGCTCGCAGCCGTCGCACCACGTCCTCCGTGACGACGACGCTCTCCCGGAGGTCCGGACCGCCGTGCACGACCCGATGACCCACCGCGCCGATCCGATCGGCCTGGCGCAGGAAGCGCTCGAGGGCCGCATCCGCCTCGGGCGTGCCGACGGGCGGCGGGTCAGCCGACGCGAGCACGCCGTCGTCCGGAGCGAGGACGCGCAGCTTCAGGCTGCTCGTGCCGGCGTTCACGACGACGATCCGCTCGGGCTGGCTCAGTACGGCCAGCTCCAGTGGCGGATCTCGGGCGGATCCTCGCCGTGCTCGCGGGTGTACACGCGCGCGGCGCGCCGCTGCTCGGTCATTCGCTCTCGGACGTCCGCCGCGCGCTCTCGCAGTCCTGGCACGCGGTCGATGACATCCATGACCAGGTGGTAGCGGTCGAGGTCGTTCAGCATGACCATGTCGAACGGCGTCGTGACCGTGCCCTCCTCCTTGTACCCGCGCACATGCAGGTTGTTGTGGTTCGTGCGGCGGTAGGCGAGGCGGTGGATGAGCCAGGGATAGCCATGGAACGCGAAGATGATCGGCCGATCGACCGTGAACAGGGCATCGAAGTCGCGGTCCGAGAGCCCGTGCGGATGCTCCCGCTCCGGCTGGAGGCGCATGAGGTCCACGACGTTCACCAGGCGCACGCGCAGGCCGGGCAGATGGCGTCGGATGAGGTCCGCCGCGGCCAACGTCTCGAGCGTCGGGATGTCGCCGCAGCACGCCAGGACGACGTCCGGCTCACCGTCGTCGGCGTCGCTCGCCCAGTGCCACACGCCGATCCCCCGGGCGGAGTGCGCGATGGCGTCGTCGATGGAGAGGTAGCTGAGGGACGGCTGCTTGCCGGCGACGATGACGTTCACGTAGTTCCGGCTGCGGAAGCAGTGATCGGCGACGGACAGGAGGCAGTTCGCATCGGGTGGCAGGTACACACGGACGATCTCGGCCTTCTTGTTGGCCACCAGGTCGATGAATCCGGGATCCTGGTGGGAGAAGCCGTTGTGGTCCTGCCGCCAGACGTGGCTGGTCAGCAGGTAGTTTAGCGAGGCCACGGGACGGCGCCACGGCAGCTCCCGGGTCATCTTCAGCCACTTCGCGTGCTGGTTGAACATCGAGTCCACGATGTGGACGAAGGCCTCCCAAGGGCTGGACGGGACCGCGCGAGGTGGATGGGAGGCGGATCGAGGGGACGTTCCGATCGCACCAGGTCCCGCTCGAGCACGTGCGGGACGACCCGGACCATCTCGCCCTGCTCGCATCCTGGCTGCGCAGCTACCGGCCTGACGAGCTGTTCGACGAGCGCGGCTCGCTGCGCCCCGAGATCGCCCGGCTCGCGCCGAAGGGCGACCGGCGGCTCAGCGCGAACCCGCGCGCGAACGGTGGGCTCCTGCTCCGCGAGCTCTCGATGCCGGACTTTCGCGCTCACCGGCATGGCACGACGACCGCCGAGGCGACCAAGGTCCTGGGAGCGTTCCTCCGCGAGGCTGGATGCGCGAGATGTCGTCGAGGACCTCGTCCAGCGTCGCGGCCATCTGTCGGTGCATGACCTCGGGATCCGATCCTTCCACGAAGTAGGGCCGGTGGCCGTAGCCCTCGAGCAGCGCGGCGAGCTCCTGTCGAGGGATGCGCGCGAGGAAGGCCGGCCCGGCGATCTTGTAGCCGTTCAGGTGAAGGATCCGGACGACCGCGCCATCGCCCTTCGGATCAAGGAACTTGTTGGAGTGCCAGCTCGCCGCGAGCGCTCCCGTCTCCGCCTCGCCGTCCCCGACGATGCTGAACACGATGAGCTCGGGGTCGTCGAGCGCAGCACCGTACGCGTGCGCGAGCGAATAGCCGAGCTCGCCGCCCTCGTTGATGGACCCGGGCACCTCGGCGGTGACGTGGCTGCCGATCCCTCCGGGGAAGGAGAACTGGCGGAAGAGGCGGCGCATCCCGTCCTCGTCCCGCGTCACCTCCGGGTGCAGCTCGCTGTAGGTGCCCTCGAGATACGCGTTGGCGACGGCCGCCGGGCCACCGTGACCCGGTCCCACGATGCAGATCGCGTTCAGATCGCGCGCCGTGATGACCCGCTCGAGATGGGCGTAGATGAAGTTCAGGCCCGGTGTCGTCCCCCAGTGGCCGAGCAGCCTGGGCTTCAGGTGCTCAGGCCGGAGCGGCTCACGCAGCAGCGGATCGTCGAGGAGGTAGATCTGACCGACCGACAGATAGTTCGCGGCTCGCCACCACGCGTCGATCCGGTCGAGCTCCTCGTCCGAAGCCGAACGCGTGTCGGCGTCCCGTGCGTGGATCATCTCCGCTCGTGCACGCGGTCGCGATCCGCGTATCGGACGCACCCCCGACCGACTGACCGTCCCTCATGGGCCGTCGCGGGCGCGGTCGACGGCGATCCCCACTCCCGGACGGTTTCCACGCGCATTGGCATTCCCTCCGACCGATAGAGGTCGTGCAGCGTGGATGCCATGCTGGCTGCGCCCACCGACGATGCGTCGGACTGTTCCACTCGGAAGCCCTCGCGCGGGCTGTGGAGGAGTACCTGCGTCGGCTGCCACCCGAGGCCGGGTCCGGAAGTTCGCCCACATCGGACGCCCGACGATCCGTGCCATCGATGCGGGGGAACGCCCACCGTTCGGTGAGATCGGCGTCGGGGGTCGCCGATACCAGGCGCCCAGTTCCCGCGGGCGGCGCGTTCGCGCTCGCGCTACTCGGCGCGCGCCCCCGCAACCGTCGGCTCGCTGATCTCCTTGAGCGTCTCGCCGATCCGCTCCTCGTTCCGTTCGCGCCGCGCGAGCTGGCCGATGACCACGATCCCGGCGAGCCTCCCGTCGTCGCAGACCGGCAGACGGCGGACCTGGCGGTCGGCCATGATCCGCTCGGCGTCCTTCACGTCCTCGTCCTGGCCGATCGTCACCGGGTCCGCGGTCATGACCTCACGCACCGATATGGCTCGCGGGTCTTTACCGTCAGCGAGACAGCGGACGACGATGTCGCGGTCGGTAACGATCCCCAGCAGCCGACCGTCTTCGGCGATGGGGATCGAGCCGCAGTCCTCCTGGCGCATGAGCGTGGCCGCCTCGCCGCAGGTGGCGTCCGGCTTGAGGGTGGCGGGCTCGCGTGTCATGACGTCCTTCACTTTCATGGCGCACCTCCGAGAGGCAGTTCGCAGCAAGGCGTGGACCACGGAGAGGTCGGTCGATGGGACCGACCGGACCCACAGAGAGAGATGCGCTCGAACGTTCGGCGGGCCGAGAACGGCGCTGTATGCATCTATGGGCCGGGAACGAACTTCCTCTTCGGCCTTGGGTCGCGTCAAGGCCGCGTGGCGGTCGCCGCCAGCGCGCGGTTCGGAGAGGGCGCGCCTCTCGCCGAGCGCACCGCGAAGGCCGCGATCCACGAGACCGGCCACGCGCTCGGACTGATCCACTGCCGGAACGAGGGATGCGTGATGCTTTACTCGAACGATCTCGTGAGCTTCTATCGCAAGGGAACGAGCTTCTGCGCGCATCACCGCGACGACCTCGCCCGGCTCGGCCTGGGCTGAGGCGTGGAGGGCGAGCGGACGGGCGCACCCGCCACGTCGGCCCTGCGCCGCTACCACGAGGCGACGAAACACTCGCGCGCGAGCATCGCGCGCGGCGCCGGCGGTCTTGACTGGCCGAACAAGCCGCGCCCGTTCAAGATCTTCACGACCCTCGAACGCATCCCGCCGCCGGACGACATCGCGCGCCTCTGCCGTCTGTCGAACGGGGTGCTGCGCGGGCGCCGAGGTCCTTCGGGCGAGCGCTACGGGTTCCGTGCCGCGGCGTGCACGGGGGCGCTGTACCACGTCGAGCTGTACCTCGCGACCGCCGAGCGGGCCGATCTCCCCGCCGGCCTCTACCACTACGGCGCGCACGACCATCGCCTCCGCCAGCTCCGCAAGGGGGACGTGCGCGGCGCGCTGCTGCGCTCCGCGGGCGGCTTCACCGCCATCGCAGCGGCGCCGCTGGTGATCGTCCTGACCAGCACGTTCTGGCGCAACGCCTGGAAGTACCGAGAACGCGCGTACCGACACACATTCTGGGACTCGGGCGCCGTGATCGCGAACGTCCTCGCGCTGGCCGCCGACGCGGGTCAGCCTGCATCAGTGGTCATGGGCTTCGTCGACAGCGACCTGGACCATATCGTCGGTGTCGACGGCCAGCGCGAGGCGACGCTCGCCATCGTGGCCATCGGCTCGGGCGCTGCCGCGCCCGGCGCGTCCCCGCGCCTCGATGACCTCGTGCTCCAGACGGAGCGGCTGTCAACGCGCGAGGTTCGCTATCAAGCCATTGAGGCTGCGCACAGGGCGTCGAGCCTGCGCTCCCCTGAGGCTGTGACCGCGTGGCGGAGGCGCGCCGATGCCACCTCAGCGAGTCCGCCCGCGCGCCTCGCCGGACCGAGCATCGAGAGCGTCATCCGCGACCGTCGCTCGACGCGCGCGTTCTCAGGCGAGTCCATCTTTCGCGAAGATCTGGAGCGGATCCTCCAGGCGGTCCTTGCTCCGATCCCGGGCGACGCCTTCGGCACAGATCTGGTCGAGCGGTTCCTCATCGTGAATGCCGTCGGTGGGATTGGGGCGGGCGCGTACGGCCCCGAGCTCACGCCGATCCGCACCGGAGACCTCCGCGATGCCGCCGCAGCGCTCGCGCTCGGCCAGGACCTCGGCGCGACCGCGGCGGTCGACCTGTACTTCCTCGCCGACCTCGACGCCGTGCAGGAGCGCTTCGGCGAGCGTGGCTACCGCGTCGCGCAGCTGGCCGGCGGGATCGCTGGCGGTCGCGTGGAGCTCGCGGCGACGGCGCTGGGCCTGGGCGCGACCGGCCTCACCTTCTTCGATGACGAGGTGACCGGCTTCTTCGAGCCTGCCGCCGAAGGCCGCCAGGTGATGTATCTCGCCGCCGTCGGGCGTGCGTGAGCCTGGCACCCAGCGTGCGCTCAGTGACGAGCGATGTCCGAGGTCGCGCTGATCGCAGGCAGCGCCAGCGCTCAGCTCGCGGCGCGCGTCGCCAAGCGGCTCGGGACGACGCTGCGAGACGTGCGGCTGCGGCGGTTCGCCGACAGCGAGACGCATGTGCAGATCGTGCGCAGCGTCCGCGGCGCCGACGCGTTCGTCATCCAGTCGGGCGCACCGCCGGTGGGCGCACGTCATGGAGCTGCTCATCCTGCTGGACGCGCTGAAACGCGCATCCGTCGCGCGCCTCACCGCGGTCATCCCGTATCTGCCGTATTCGCGCCAGGAGAAGAAGAGCACGGGGCGAGAGCCGATCACTGCGCGGCTCCTCGCGGACCTCCTCACCGCAGCGGGCGCCGACCGGGTCGTGTCCGTCGACCTCCACACGCCGGCCATCCAGGGCTTCTTCGATATCGCCATGGACCACCTTTCGGCGATCCCGCTCCTGGCGCGTGAGCTCAGCCGCCGTGACCTCTCGGACGCCGTCGTCGTCGCGCCCGACCTCGGCCGGGCCAAGCTCGCCGAGGGCTTCGCGCGCCTGCTCGATCTGCCACTGGCCGTCGTGCACAAGCGCCGGCTCGCGACGGGCGAGGTCGAAGTGCGGGGAGTCGTCGGGAGCGCCGAGGGTCGGCGCGCGATCATCGTCGACGACATCATCGCGACCGGCGCCACCATCACCGCCGCCATCGATGCGCTCCTCGAGGCCGGCGCGCGCGCGGAGGTCGTCGTCGCTGCGACGCACGGCCTCTTCGTGGGTGATGCGACCGCCCGCCTCGGAACACGCCGCGGTACGCGAGATCATCGTGACCGACACGCTGGAGGCCGTGGCGCCGGTCCCGCGCCTCCGCGCCGTCTCGGTGGCCGAGCTCCTCGCCGAGGCCATCCGCCGCATCCACGAGGAGCGCTCGATCAGCGAGCTCTATCCCGCGATCTATCCGCTTCGGGACCCCGTCCCACCGGTGTGAGGAGATCGATCATGACGCCTTCGCTGCGGCTCGTGACGGTCGCGCTCGCGGCCCTCTACTTCACGGCCGCGGCCTACCACAGCGGCCTGGTGATCGCGGCAGGCGCCCTTGCGCCAGCGAGCATCGCCGAGGCCCTCCTCGGTCTCGTGCTCCTGGCCGCCGTCGCCAATCCGGTCCGGGCATCCATCGCGTACGTGGTCGTTCTCGCAGGCACGCTGTTCGGCCTTGCGATCGTGGTCGCGCGCGGCCCTCTGGGAATCGACCTCGCGATCCATGTCGTGATGCTTCTGGGTCTCGTCGTTGCGTTCGCTATGTTGCTCTGGTCCAGACGCGCGTCTGCGTAGCCGATCCCCACGAGGGCGCCCTTTCTGCAGCGCGCGCTCAGCGTTCCTCGGGCGGGCGCTTCTCCTTGTCCATCAGACCCTCGATCCGTCCGCCGGGGGCCGCGGGCGTGCCTTGCTGTTCGCGCCTGATCGACCCCTCCTCGGCGGTCATCCCGCCCTTCTTCGCGGTCTCGCTGGGGGTCCGCTCCTGCTCCTTCTTCTTGCCGCGCCTGCCGAGACCACGTTCTCCGTGCCCGGCCGCCAGCGGTCATCTCGCGTTGGCATGTCCCGCCTCCTCGCATGTGGTGATGCCGGGCGAACGTGCAGCACGGATGCCACGCCTGCCGACTGGCGTCACGTATGCAGCGAGCGCTTGGGTCGGAGGTGGCGCATGGAAAAGGAAACGGTCGAAGAGTCACGCGAGCTGAAGCGCGAGGGCGCGGCGCCGACCACGCAGGCCGGCCCTTTCGTGCACGAGGAGATCGAGCACATCCGTGAAGGCAAGCACGGCGCAGAGTCGACGAAGCAGGCGATCGCGATCGGCCTGTCGAAGGCGCGCCGCGCCGGCGTCAAGCTCCCGACCCCGGCGCCGGGCCGCGTGAGCGAGCGGACGCGCAAGTCCATCGAGAGCGCGAAGCGCCGAGCGGGCCGCAAGCCCTCGCCGACGCGCGCGCGGGCGGTCCGAGGCGCGCTCAAGCGTGAGGGCCGCGCCGCGGTCTCGCGTGAGGCGCTCGCGCGTCAGGCCCGATCGGCGCTGGGGAAGAGGACGGCAGCAGAGCGGTCCGCGAGCGCGCGCAGGGCCGTCCGGACCAAGGGAGCCGCGGGACGGAGCGTAGCGGCCCGCAAGGCCGCACGCACGCGGAAGCGCCGCACCTAGCGTGGCCAGCGGCGCCGAGCCCGTCCGCGTCAGCAGGACGCGTCCATCACAACAAGAAGGAGGGGCTCACATGGCGACCATGCGTGAAGCCAGAGCGATATGGGAGGGCGACCTCGCGAAGGGCAGCGGAGAGGTCACCGCGGTCTCCAGCGCCCGGTTCAGCGGCCTGCCCATCTCATGGCCGGCGCGTACCGGGGAGCCAGGCGGCAAGACCAGCCCGGAAGAGCTGCTGGCGGCCGCGCACGCGAGCTGCTTCGCCATGGCGCTCTCGGCCGGCCTCGCCAAGAACGGGATGCGACCGCAGCGCCTCGAGGTCACGGCGACGGTCACGTTCGACAAGGTCGGTGACGCATGGACCGTCACCTCGAGCGAGCTCGCGGTCACCGGCACCGTTCCGGACGCCGACCAAGAGTCGTTCGCGCAAGCAGCCGAGACGCGAAGGAGACCTGTCCGATCAGCCGTGCGCTCAAGGGGAACGTCACGCTTCGCGTGTGGTCAACGCTCGCGCAGGGATCAGAGGCGCGGGCCTGATCGGCGGACGATCCGCCGCGAGTCTTGTGCCCTTCGGGGCCGGAACGCCCCTTGCTGCATCGCTCGACCTGATGGACAGGGAAATCGCTCTCGATGCTGTCGGTCCATCCGGGGCGCGCATGCCGACCGCGAAGCCTGTCATCGCCGGTGGCGCGGATCCGGACCGTATCGAGCGATCCTCTCAGAGCGCCCAGGGATACGTCTCTGGCGGCTCCGTCGTGATCTCAGGTACCAGCGCGATAGGTGCCGCTCAAGATGCCAACGCTGCGACTACCGGGGCCTCCGGGTCAGGGCTCGTTGCTTGCTGCTGCGTCACGGAGTGCAAGATCGCGCCGCAGGAATGAGGTCACTCTGAGCCGCCGCCCTGGCTTCGCGCCCTTCGGGCTGGTGTTCGGGCTCATCTGGGACTTCGTCCGCGGCGCGATCCTGCGGCACTACGCCACTTCCGCGGATGTCGTACGGCGGAGCGTTCGTCTACGCGCTGCCGACGTCGTCCTCGACCTCGGCGGAGGGACCGGTGGCGTCGGAGCACTCATCCGCGGTGCCGTGCGGCGGGCGATCGTGGTAGAGCCCGACGCTGCGCTCGTCAGGCGCGGAAGCGAACGGTCCGAGCACATCCAGTTCGTGCGCGCCGATGGCACGCGCCTCCCGATCCGTGCCGCGAGCATCGATGTGATGCTCATCATCGAGGTGCTCCACCACGTCGAGGACGCGGACGCGGTGCTGCGCGAGAGCGCCCGCGTGCTTCGCCCTGGGGGAAGGATCCTCATCGAGGAGGCGGAGTTCGTCGGCCCGCTCGGGCATGTCAGGCGCTGGCTGGAAGAGCGCATCTCCGCAGGGGTGTGGCCCCGTGACCGAGCTGGCCTGCGTGATCGACTCGCCGAGCTGGGCCTGCGATCTTGCGTCCTCGACGACGAGGGGTTCGTGATCCTAGCGGCGCGCGAGGCAGATGTGCTCGCCGCTGAACGCGCGGCGTAGGTCGACGGCCCGAGCGGGCTACGCGCGGACCGGCTCTTCGGCAGGCTCGATCGCCACTTCGAGCGGGATCAGTGTGCGGGGCAGCCGGTTCGCGTGCACATATGCGTGAATACCATCGGCGCGCGACCACCGGAGCTCGAAGCCATGCGCACTGAGATGGTCGGCCAGCTCCGCGGGGTCGCAGCCTGGGCGATCGAGATGGACTTCCATCACGATCCGGTCGACGCGTTCCAGGACCGCGCGGCCCGCGCGCAGCAGGATCTCGTACTCGGCGCCCTCGCAGTCCAGCTTGAGCAGCTGGCACCGCTCGATCCGGTGCTCTTTGAAGACGTCCTCGAGCGTGAGGACGTCCACCTCGTTCGGCCGAGCCGCCATCGGGCTCGTCGGATGGAGCGTGCTCTGCATCTCTGCCCTGCCCGGATACAGGAGCCCGCGCCGGCGGGAGCCCCCGCAGGCTGCCTCGAGGACCGTCACAGAGCGCAGCCCGTTCCGCCGGACGTTCGCGCGCAGGTACGCGGCGGCACGGGGCGAGGACTCGATCGCGACGATCGGGCCGTCCGCGCCCTCGGAGACGGCCCACAGCGCGAAGAGCCCGACGTGCGCGCCGATGTCAACGATCGCGCCGTCGCCGTTCAGCGCGGGCCGTCCTGGGTCGTAGCAGCGATCGACCCAGATCTCGCGGAAGAGGAAGAGCAGCGGCTCGTCGGCGGGCCCGATGATGCTCAGCCCGCTCCGCAGGTCGATCTGCGAGCGCGCTCGCGGCATCCGCCGCCGCAGCGGATAGAGCGCGACGCTGGAGGAGCGCACGCCAGCGCGGCTGAGCATCCGCGCGCTCTCGAGGTCAGCTCGCACACGCTCGCGGACCCTCAGCAGCCGCTCCCCGACCTGCACTCCGGAGGGCACAGCAAGCGGCGGGCCAGCAAGGTGGCGGACGGTCCACCGCCGCGCCATCCAGGCCGCCCGGTAGCGTGCGCACGAATGGACAGCGGGTCGACCATGATGACGCCGCCGACGCTCCAGGACGTCCACGACGCGCACCGGTTCATCGGGAAGCATCTGCCGCTGCCGAGCCCTCTCCTGCGGTCCGACGCACTGGCGACGATCCTCGGTCTCGATGTCCGCCTGAAGCTCGAGTCGCTCCT
>JACQPK010000098.1 GCA_016207565.1 Elusimicrobiota bacterium | reverse complement strand
GCGATAGCCGCATTCGAGCTGCAAGCCTCGTTACACCACGCCGACCGGAACCTGCCGCGCGACCCGGAGGCGCCGTGCACGCAACTCGTGCTCGAGACACGCCTCGTAGGCGCTCTCGAGCAATCCCGGACCCAAGACCGAGTGCACCGCGAACGCCGCCCCGATTATCGCCAGTGAGATCGCATCCTCCGGCCGCTCCAAACCAATAGATACGGATAGGCTCCGAAAAAGCTCCGTCCTCTGCGCTCCTTTCCGTTAATTTCCTCTGCGGACCTCTGCGTTACTCCGTTTTCCCTGCTCCCGGGGAAACCTGGAGCCGCTCGCCATTGACAGGGGCCCATCACCGGGGCCATCCTCTGCGGCATGGAGCTCGCCATCCCGTGGGCGCGGGCCCGGCGTATCGGCGCGCTGCCCGCGACGCTCGTCACGGTCCTCCTCCTGACGCTCCTGTGGGACACGTGGCTGGTGTGGCCCCTCAAGATCCTCACGGTCTTCTTCCACGAGATCAGCCACGGCATGGCCGCGGTGCTGACGGGGGGAAGCGTCGGCCGGATCCTCCTCGAGTCCAACGAGAGCGGCCGGACGATGGCGATCGGCGGAAGCCGGTTCATCGTCCTCAACGCGGGCTACCTGGGGAGCATGCTCTGGGGCTGCGCGATCGTGCTCGCGTCCGCCCGGATCGCTCGCGACCGCATCCTGACCGGGCTTCTCGGGGCGTTCATCGCCTACGTGACGCTCGTCTACGTCCGCAGCCCGTTCGGCTTCCTGTTCGGCGGCATCGCGGCGGCGGGCCTATTCTGGTGCGCGAAGCACCTCGACGACGAGGCCAACGACCTCGTGCTCAAGGTGATCGGCGGGACGTGCTGCCTCTACGCGATCCCCGACATCTGGTCCGACGTGGTCCGGAGCTCCTGCAACTCCGACGCCAAGATGCTGGCGCGCGAGTATTTCGGGCCGAAGCTGCTGTGGGGCGTCTCCTGGATCGCCGCCTCGATCGCCTCGCTATGGTACACCCTCCGCCTCGCGCGCTGACCGCGTGACCGTCGTCTCTATGCCGCTCAGTCCCCGTCGATGAGCCCGCCGAGGCCGCCGAGCACGCTGCCTTCCTCGCGCCCGCTCCCGGTGACCGGCATCGCGGCGTAGATCCGGTTCGCGAGCCGAGCGAACGGCAAAGACTGCAGCCAGACCCGGCCCGGTCCCTGCAGCGTCGCGAAGAACAGTCCCTCGCCGCCGAACAGGATGGAGCCGAAGCCTTTCACCATCTCGATGTCGTAGTGCACCGACGGCTGGAAGGCGACGATGCAGCCGGTGTCGACGCGCAGGACGTCGCCCGCGGCGAGCCGGCGTTCGAACACCGTGCCGCCCGCGTGGACGAACGTCTGGCCGTCTCCCTGGAGGCGCTGCAGGATGAAGCCCTCGCCTCCGAAGAACCCGGCGCCGAGACGCTTGTTGAACGCGACGTCCACCTTCGTGCCCATGGCGGCGCAGAGGAAGGAGTCCTTTTGGCAGAGCAGCTCGCCGCCCGCGTCGCGCAAGTCGACGGGCACGATCTTGCCGGGGTGCGGGGCGGCGAATGCGACCTTGCGCTTGCCGGTCCCCTTGTTCGTGAACCACGTCATGAAGAGGGACTCGCCGGTGAGCTTCCGCTTCACGCCTTCGAGGAGTTTGCCCATGAGACCCTGCTGAGGCTGCGAGCCGTCCCCCATGCGGGTCTCCATCTCGATGCCGTTCTCCATGAACAACATCGCGCCGGCCTCGGCGACGACGGTCTCTCCGGGATCGAGCTCGATCTCTACGAACTGCATGTCGTCGCCGTGGACCGTATAGTCGATCTCGTGCGCGCGGCGAGCGGGCGCCGTCATCAGGCGTGCTGTCGGGCGGCGACGAGCTCGCGGGCGAAGCCGGCCAGCGAGAAGAATCGCGCCAGCACGCCCTTGCGGAGCTTCGGCCCCGTGATCTTGAAGGGGGCCGTCGCGACCGGAGTGAACAGGTCGCAGAGGTCGCGCACCTTGTTCGCCGGGAGGAAATACCCGCGCTGGTCGGCCATCAAGAGGAGCAGGCCCGACGTGTTGTCCTTGCAGATCGCCAGGATGTCCTTTCCCGGCACGCCCCACCCCGGGTCCTTGGTCTTGCTGATGTAGACGTGGAGCCGGTAGTCGCGCTTGCGCCCGGTGTCGCCGCGCGCGGGCCACTTCTCGCGGAGCGCAGCGCCCTTGGAGTTCGGCATGGCGACCGGTGCGGGGACCTTCTTGTCGTCGGGCAGCGCCCAGAGGTCGAGGATCTTCGATCCGGCCGGGGAGTCCTCGGTGCAGTCGAAGTCGTAGTCGGCGTAGATCTGCGAGAGCAGGATGTTCATGTCCGCTTCGACGGCGGCCCCGGGGGCGCGCGGCGGGGGCGGGCGGCGCGCCGGCTTCGGCTTGGCGGCCGGAACGGGCGCGGCTTCGGGCTCGGGCTCGGGCTCGACGGCGGCGGCCGGCTGCGCCTCGGGCGCGGCGACCGGGGCGGCGTCGGCGATGGGAACGGTCTCTTCTAGCGGAGCGGTCTCGGGAGCGGGAGCGTTCTCCGGCGTGTCGGTCTCGGGAGTCGAAGCGGCCTCGGGCGGATTCTGTTCCATGCCGACATCATAGCGCTTTCGAAAGCGGCCAGGCTACTCGATCCCGGCCCGGCGGAGGACCGCGGCCAGGCGGCGCTCGCGGACGCCGACGTCGAATCCCGCGGCGCGCTGAAGCTTCCGCAGGCAGACCGGGCAGGGGCGCAGCGGCTGCGCGTCGGCCTCGCTCAGGTGGTTGGCCCCGTTCATCGGGCACAGGAAATAGATGCAGTGCTTGAGCCCGAGGAGATGCCCCGTCTCGTGGGCGAGCGTGCGGAACGCGCGCTCCCGCAAACGTCGCGCGCCGACGCCGGCTCCCAGCCGCTTGACGCTGAAGACGCCCACCCGGAAGGAAGGCTGGGCCTGACCGAAGACGAAGCGCCACGTCGCGATCGGGTAGAGGTCCGAGCCCGTCACGGCCAGCACCGCGGCCGCGTCGGCGGGGACGTCGCGCCGCAGGTACGCGAAGACGTCGCCGGTCTTCACCTGCACGCCCGTGTCCGGATCCATCCGCGTGCGGAATCCCAGCCTCGAGCCGTCCAGCGGCCCGGTCCACACCACCGGGAGGCCGAAGTAGGCCTCCGCGAAGTCCCGGAGCAACCCGGGCTCGAGCACCGCGGGGAGCGGGCCGAGCGGCCGCAGGTAAATCCGCCGTCGCTCGGGGCTCGGCTCCAGTTCGCGCGCGTACTCCTCGTAGGTCTGTCCTCCTTCATAGTGGCGCGAGAGCCAGTCGCCGGGTCCGGGCGCTCGCATCGGCTCGAAGCCCGCGGCGTCGAACGCCGCCCCGACCGCCCGGGCTCGCTCGTCGGGCCCCGGCGGCACGAAGCGCGGGTCGGGACACAGCGCCGTGCCCCAAAGCAGGCCCGCCATCACCGCTTTCCGGCTCAGCATCTCTCAGCATAAGGGTGCCCGCCGACGGCAAGCGGACCGTCTCCGTCCGGTTAAAGTTCGAGAAAGGGCCCGCAGCCGAAGCCCCGCCGTCCGTGAACAATCGTTGAGCTCGCGGTGAGCCGCGCTTGAGCGCGGCCCCCTACCCTTCCCGCGTCGGGAGGGGGGGGCATGCGCGGATCTCAGTGGGGGACGCCGACCGTGATGAAGTGCCCGAGCTGCGGACACGAGCAGCCCGGAGGCGAGGCGGAATGCCGGAGCTGCCAGGTGATCTTCGAGAAGCTGGCGCAGCGCGAGGCGAGGCGCGAGCTCGGGATGGCCTACTCGGGATCGAGCGAGCCCGCCGCCGCGGTCGCGATCGAGAGCGTCGGGCTCATCCACGAGGCGCAGTTCGCTCCCGCCGACCAATCCGCCCTCGACGAGGCCGCCGCGGCCGGAGCGATCGTCGGCTCGTTCACGCTCATCGCGATCCTCGCCGAAGCCGCGGGCTGGATCGACGTCGGGCTCGGGCTCTTCGCGCTCATCGACGTGGCGCTCGCCTTCGGGCTCGCCTACGGCACGCACCGCGGCAGCCGCGTGGCCGCCTGCTCGCTGCTCATTTACTTCGTCGCCAGCAAGCTCGCGCAGTACGCGGCGCATCCGCCCTCGATCACGGGCATTTGGCTGCCGCTGCTCCTGGCGAGCGCGATGGGCAAGGGCGCGCTGGCCTCCTTCAACCGCCGCTAGCCTGGATTCTCCAGTTAGTCGTATTTGTTGCCACCTGGAGAATCCAGGTAAATTTGTCGTTATTCGTTATCAAAGGAAGTTCCTTTGATGAATAATATTGTCCTGGATTCTTCAG
>JACQPK010000109.1 GCA_016207565.1 Elusimicrobiota bacterium | reverse complement strand
CGGCAAGATGGACGAGCGCTCGTGGAAGGACCTGAAAGGGCAGGGCTACCGCATCGACTCCCGCGTCGGGAAGACGGGGCTCGAGAAGCTCCTCGAACGGGAGCTGCGCGGCGTCGACGGCGGGATCCGCATGGAAGTCGACGCCCAAGGCCGCCTGCGCCGCCGCCTCGAGAACATCGATCCCAAGCCTGGCTCGAACATCCACCTGACGATCGACGGGAAGCTCCAGCGCGTCGCGGAGGAGGCCCTGCGCAACTCCCCGTCGCACACCGGCGCCGCGGTGGTCCTCGACGTGAGGAGCGGGGCGATGCTCGTCTTCGCTTCGATCCCGGACTTCGACCCCAACCAGTTCATGGACCCGGAGAGCACGGCGCCGATGAAGGCGCTCCCGGAGTTCAACCTCGCGACGCAAGGCACCTATGCCCCGGGCTCGACGTTCAAGATCATCACGGGCGCGGCGATGCTGAACGAAGGCAAGGTCGACCCGACGGACCGGGTGTTCTGCCCGGGCGAGTTCTACCTCGGCAGCCACCGTTTCGGCTGCTGGGAAAAGAAGGGCCACAAGTACATGGACTGGTGGCACGGCCTGGCGAACTCCTGCGACGTGTACTTCTACCGGATGGGCTTGCGCGCGGGAGGCGACGTCATCGAGAAGTACCAGAAGATGTTCGGCCTCGGGAAGCGCACGAATCTCGGGCTGCCGGGCGAGCGCAGGGGCCACATCTTCGGGCCTGAGCAGCGAAAGGCCGAGAAGCGCGGCTACTGGCACGACGGCGACACCTGCAACCTGGCGATCGGACAAGGCGAGCTTCTCGTGACGCCCGTCCAGCTCGCGGTCATGATGGTCGGCGTGGCCAATCGCGGGGCGCTCTGGCGGCCCCACTTCCTGAGCCGCATCGAGTACGCGGACGGCCGGCCGGAGTGGCGGCACCGGCCCGAGGAGCTCGGCCATATCGATCTCAAGCCGCAGACCTGGCAGTGGCTCGACGACGCCCTCACGCAGGTCGTGCGGGCGGGCACGGGTGGCAAGCTGTTCACGCCGGGGCTCACCGTACGGGGCAAGACCGGCACCGCCGAGAACCCGCTGGGCGAAGACCACGCGTGGTTCGTGGCCTACGCCGGGCGCGAAGGCCAGCCCGTCGAGATCGCGCTGGCGGTCTTGGGCATGCACGGCGGACACGGCTCCGACGCCGCGGCGCCGGTGGCCCGCAAGATCGTCCATGCCTATTTCGGCGTGGGCGAGTTCGCTCCGAAGGCGGTCGCCGTCTCGACGCCGACCGCGACCCCCGGGCCGCTGGTGCCCGGCGGGACGCTTATCCGGGAGATCCGGCCCCTGAGGCCGCCGGTGGTGACGCCATGATGCTGATGAGAGCCGAGTCCGGCAGCTTCCGGAGCCGGATGGACCTCGGGACCTGGGCGCTCCTCTTCTCCGCCCTGGGGCTCGTCCTCATCGGCTCCGTCGCGATTTTGTCGGCGGCCTCCCCGCTGCCGCACTACGGGCGCATCATCCATGTCCATTTCACGGCCGTGGCGGTCGGCATCCTCGCGTTCCTCTTCGGCGTCGGGCTCAACTACCAGCTCTTCTCCGATCAGCACAAGTTCGTGTACGCGCTGACGATCCTCGTCTTGATCGCGGTGCTGATCTTCGGCCGGACCGTCCGCGGGCACCGCTCGTGGATGCGCCTCGGCGGGATGAACTTCCAGCCGACGGAGCTGGCCCGCGTCACGATGATCCTGGTGCTCGCGAAATTCCTGGACGCCCGCGCGAACAAGATGCACACGCTCACGCCGGTGCTCCAGGCCGGCGCGCTGGTCGCCCCGATCCTCCTCCTGATCCTGAAGCAGCCGGACTTCTCGTCCACGGTCATCTTCTTCCTCATCATCCTCGCGATGCTCTTCGCGGCGGGCGCCAGCATCCATCACCTCGTCTCCCTGGCGGGCTACGGCTTCCTGACGTTCGTGCTGCCCGTCGTCTGGACGCTCCTGGCGTTTAGGCCGGAGCTCGTCGCGGGCTACCCCGCCGTCCAGTTTTTCGCCTCGCTGTCGCAGCCCGGGCCGAACATGGTGATCGCGATCGTGGGGATATTCGTGCTCGGCGGGCTCCTCTGGCGGCTGTTCGTGATGGCCCGCGCCCCGATCCACTGGCTGTACTTCATGACCGGTTCGTTGATCGTCGCGGGCGGGCTCGTGTCCGGCGGCGTGGTGAACCATCAGATCAAGGACTACCAGCGCAACCGAGTCGTGGCGATGGTAGCCCCGGAGGCAGACCCCCAGGGGGCCTCCTACAACGTGAACCAGGCGCTCGTGGCGATCGGGTCGGGAGGCCTGCAAGGGAAGGGGATATTCCAAGGGACCCAGAGCCGGCTCGGGTTTTTGCCGGAACGGCATACGGACTTCATCTTCGCGGTCGTCGGCGAGGAGATGGGGTTCTGGGGGGCGGGGCTGGCGTTGCTCCTCTACTTCACCCTCATCTGGAGGATCGTGACCGCCGCGCGGGTCGCCCGGGACCGCTACGGCTTCTTGGTGTGCACCGGGATCGCCGCGATGTTCGCGGGGCATCTCTTCATCAACGTAGGGATGTGCCTGGGCATATTCCCCGTCGCCGGCGTGCCGCTGCTCATGCTGTCCTACGGCGGCTCGAGCCTCGTGACGACGCTTTGGGCGCTGGGGATCGTGCTGAACGTCCACTCGCGCCATTACTCGTTCGTCTGATGCAACCCTAATGAAACAGAGCAGCGCAAAGGCACGCAGAGGAAGTAAGAGAAAGGCGCGCAGAGGAACGGACTGATGGAATTCCGTCCTCCGCGTCCCTTTACGCTACTTCCTCTGCGTACCTCTGCGTTGGTCCGTTCGTTGGGAGCGTTACGGAGTTCCAAGGGATAACACATGCAAGAAGAGAGACAACAGCCGCAGCAGGAACAATCGGATTTAGAAGAGAGGCCCGCCGCCCAGACTGGCGCGCGCGGCGAGGCAGGCGAGCCCGAGGTGCTTCCCGACCTCGAGGAGATGGATATGGCCGAGGCGCTCGCGCAGCATGAGCGCGAGCGGGCCCAACGGGAGGGACGGGCTCCGCGCGAGCCGCAGAAGGGCGGAGGCGGCGGTGGCCACGGCCGCGACCGGCGCGGCGGCGGCGACCAGCGTCATCGCGACCGCAACCAGCCGCACGGCGGAGACCGCCGCGACCGCGACCATCGGGACAATCGCGACCGGCGGGAGAACCGGGAGCCGCGGCAGGACCGGCCACCGCAGGAGGGGGAGGAGCAGGGCTGGCGCGGGGGCGACCGGCGAAGGCCGGAGTCCCACGGGCGGCCGCCCCAGGGCGTCGAGCGCCGCCGGCAGGTCAAGCGCGAGATCCTCGCGAACACCTCGTTCGAGGAGACCCGCGTCGCCATCATGGAGGACGACCGCCTCGTCGAGCTCCTATGGGAGCGCCGGAGCGCGCAGAACATCGTCGGCAACATCTACAAGGGCGTCGTGGAGAACGTGCTCCCCGGCATCTCATCGGCTTTCGTGAACATCGGGTTCGAGAAGAACGCCTACCTGTACATCTCGGACGTGCTCGGCGACACCCGGCAGCCCATCGACCAGACCCTGAAGAAGGGCCAGCAGATCGTCGTGCAGGTCGCCAAGGAGGCGATCGGCACCAAGGGCATGAAGGTGACGATGGACGTCTCGATCCCGGGGCGCTTCCTCGTCTTCACGCCGTACCAGAACTACGTGGGCCTCTCCAAGCACATCCTCGACGCCAACGAGCGCAAGCGGCTCTCGACGATCGTCGATCGGCTCGTGAAGGACGTCCTCGGCGGCAAGGGCGTGGTCGTCCGGACCGAGGCGGAAGGCGCCAGCGAGCAGGACCTCGAGCGCGAGGTCCAATACCTCGCCGCGACCTGGAAAGAGGTCGAGAAGAAGTACGAGGGCTCGCAGGCCCCGGCGCTCCTGCACAAGGACCTCGATCTGACGATGCAGGTCGCGCGGGACCTTCTGAGCGAGCAGGTGTACGTCTACCTCCTCGACAATAAAGACGCCTACCAGCACGTCTTGGACTTCATCGCGCGGATCTCGCCCGAGCTCAAGGAGCGAGTGCGGCTCTACGAGGCCAAGACCCCGATATTTACGGCCTTCAACCTGGAGCACGAGATCGAGAAGCTGCGCCAGACGAAGGTCGCGCTGCCCTCGGGGGGCACGATCGTCGTGCAGGAGGCCGAGTCCCTCTGCGCGATCGACGTGAACACCGGACGGTTCACCGGCAACAAGTCGCAGGAGGAGACCGTCACGATGAACAACATCGAGGCGGCCTACGAGATCGCCCATCAGCTCAGGCTCCGGAACATCGGCGGCATCGTCGTGATCGACTTCATCGACATGAAGAAGGCCTCCAACCGGGCGCGGGTGATGGAGGCGCTGGCCGACGCCGTGCGGCGCGACCGCGCGAAGATCCGCATCCTGCCGATCACGCGCCTCGGGCTCATCGAGATGACCCGCGAGCGCAAGCGCGAGTCCACCGTGAGCCTCATGACCGACGGGTGCCCCGAGTGCCACGGCTCCGGCCGCGTGCTTTCGGCGGAGAGCCTTCGCATCCGCATCCAGCGCGAGATCCACGACCTGACGCAGGGCCGGCCCGGCGGCCAGATCCGCTTGATGCTGCACCCGCAGCTGGCCGAGCTGTTCGTCGAGAAGCAGCCCTTAATCGAGAAGAACGTGCACCGCGCCGTGAAGATCGGCGCCGACCCGATGCTCAAGTGGGAAGACTACCGCATTATCCTCGAGTAGCCGGGCGCCTTCTCCGCGCCCTCTTCGCGCTCGCGCTGGCCGTATGGCCCGCGCGGGCCGAGGACGTGCCGGTCGTGGTGGGCGGCAAGGAGAAGGGGACGGTCTACCTCTATAAGGTGGGACAGCGGCGCTACCTGGACGCCAAGCAGGCGATCTCCGCCTACGGAGGGAGCTTCAACTGGCAGCCCGTGTCCGGTAGGGTCCAGCTGAGCGTCCGAGGACGGATCGCGGCGCTGAAGGTCGAGGGGAAATGGGCCCGGGTGGCCGACGGCGGGGTGGACCTGCCGGAGCCGGTCATCGTGCGGGCGAACACCGTCCTCGTCCCGCTTGAGTTCTTCACGTCGAAGGCCTTCGGCGACATGACGTGGTCCAGCACGCGCCTCGACGACGAGAAGGGGCTGATCGTCCAGCCGCGCGGCTCGGTCGGGCCGCTGCGCTGGCACAGCTACAAGGACCATTCCCGGATCGTCCTCGAGCTCGATCCGCAGCACACGTACTCTCTGTCCCGCCGCGGGCGCTCCGGCCTCGACGTGACCATCCCGCTCGGCACGGTCGAGACCGCGCAAGAGGCGACTCTCGACGACGGCTACGTCGCGACCCTCCGCCTGTGGCAGGAATCGCGGCTCGCGCGGCTCGCCATCGAGCTCCACGGGGACTCTCCGAACGCCGCGTGGGACGCAGGCTCCTTCGGGGCCTCCGGACGCCTCGTGATCGACATCTACCACGACGACGCGGCCAAGCAAGGGGCGCTCGCCGGGCGCCGGAGGAAGCCGGAGCCGGTGGCGGGCGAGGCCTCGAGGCCGGAGGCTACGGCGGCCGTCGTCGCTGCCGTCGTCGAGACGGCCAAGGCGAAGGAGGAGACGCCGGTCTTGGCGGCCCCCCTCAAGCGGAAGATCGTCGTCGACCCCGGGCACGGCGGCGAAGACTCGGGCGCGACCGGCAAGCGCGGGGTCCGGGAGAAGGACGTGAACCTGCTGGCCGCCAAGGAGCTGGCCCGGCGGCTAGTCGAGGACGGCTCGTTCGACGTGCTCCTGACCCGGGACACCGACGTCTTCGTCCCGCTCGCGGACCGCGCCAAGATGGCCAACGAGTTCGGGGCGGACCTGTTCATCTCGCTGCACTGCAACGCGAATTACAAACGCTCGGAGAAGGGCTTCGAGATCTACTTCCTCTCCGAGAGGGCCTCGGACCCCGAGGCCGAGCGGGTCGCCGAGCGCGAGAACGCTTCCCTCGCGCTGGAGTCGGGCGGCGGAGCGGCGGACGCGGAGGCGGCCTTGCTCCTGCATGCGATGGCGAGGACCGAGTTCATCAACGACGCCTCCAT
>JACQPK010000115.1 GCA_016207565.1 Elusimicrobiota bacterium | reverse complement strand
TACCGCTGCCTCAACTGCGGCAACAGCATGGGTTGTTCGTAACGTATCCTTAACGGCGGGTTGGTACATGAATAGGGCGTGCGTACGGCGCTCTATCTCTCCGCCCTGATCTTGGCGGCCCCCGCCGGGGCCGCCAACCCTTTCCTGGCCGTCCCCCAGCCGCGCTTCCGCGGCTTCCAGGTGCCGGTGCTCGCGGTTGGCCCCGCGCCGTCGGCCGGGCCGATCGCCGAGATCCGCCTGCCGACGCTGCTCGACCGCAACCGCCGGTTGACCCCGCTCGCGCTCGAATCGTCCTGCGGCTCGTGGAACGCCGGCCTGGGATATGACCCGGGCTACCGCGAGCGTTTCATCCTCTTCTCGTGCGGCCGCCGCCTCGTCGCCCGGCGGCTGGGCCACGGCGACAGCCTCTTGCGCGGCATCCGCGTCGAGCTCGAGCCGGGACGGGCGTTCCGGCTACGGTTCCATCCGCGGCTCCCAAGGCTGATGGCGGACAGCTTCCTCTCGCTCGAGCCTCTCACGGGCGCGGAGGCGACGCAGCGCGTGAGGCTCTCGGACCTGTTGCTGCGCACGCACGAGGCGGCGGCGCTTTTTTCGGTCGAAGGCCGCGAGCTGGGCGCGCTTTACGTGACGGACATCGACTCGGCCACCGGCGAGCCCGCGGGCACGCGGACCGTGCTCCTCGTGGAGCGGCGGGGCCTCCGATCGACCGCGTGGCCGATCCCCGAGTCGTCGCTGCCGGCCGGGCTGCCCGTCTCCGCGCGGCTCGGGCGGCTCGAGCTCACGTTCGTCCGGACGACCGACGGCACGCTCTTCGTCTACCGTCCGCCGCCCGCCTAGGGCCTCTCGATCGCCTCGATGGCGCGCGTCAATCCCTCCTGCAGCCGAGGCGAGAGATATCGGCTCTCAAAGCGATTCCCGCTCCGGTCCCAATACGTCGCCCGGCGGACGTCGTAGGGGCGGCCGCTCTGCCACGGGTCGTACAGCGTCCATGAATACTCCAGGCGCTCATCGTCCGCCGACAGGGTCAGGGTCGCATCGCTGACGACGCGATCGCGCCCGCTCGGGTTCGACTGCCGCACCCTCCAGCGCGCTCGGTATTCGGTGGGCCCCGCTTGGAGGACGGCCGAAAGCTCCCCCGCGCAAGGTCCCGCGGAGCTGGAAAGGCACCTCGCGCTGGCATGCGTCCGCGAGCGCCTATCCAGCTTGCCGTTCAGCCGGTTCGCCATTCCCTCTATCGTGCGCAGAAACTCGACGTGCGGTGGGACCTGTTCGTGGCTGCGGGCGAGCTCCCTCTCTCCAGCGATGGCCGGCGGGTCCGGCGGCGCCGCGCCCGCTTGCTGGAGGAGCTCGAGGCTGGACGGGCCTCCGCCCGCGGCCGAGGACGGCACACCGGCGACCGACCCGACGACCACGGCCAAGGCGAACAGCGCGGGGTTCCTCATGAGCGCCTCCTCTGGGCCCGATCTGTCGCGAGATCGTCTTCGACGACAAGCACGTTCGCTTCCATCGGAGCCAAGCCGTTCCTGCAGCTGCTCATCAACCCTCTGCGTGGCTGCATCGAATTTCCGGAATATGGCGAGGTCAATAATCAGCACGTGTTCGTCGCGCCCGGGCGCTACCGCTTGATCCTGGGGGAAAACGACGAGACGGACCAAGTGACGATCGATTTCTTCCCTCGAAACCGGACGCGCTCTCGCCGGCCGCCCTCCCGCCCGTAATCAGGGAGGTCCTCCGGTTCGCCGAGGCCCGTCACCGATGGAGCCACCCCCCTCTGGGCTCGCCTGGCGGCGGCCAGGGGAGTCCATTGCCCAGGAAAGCGCCCTCCGGGGTGCGGGGGATGTCCCGCCGCGTCGTCCAGCCTTTCGGCGGCGGACCCCAGCCCGCCCAGTTGTTCTCCGGTCCCGGCTCCGTCGTGTAGACCCAGACCAGGTTGTACGGGTGCCGCTCCCAGCGTCTCACCGTCTCCCGCTGCCAGTCGTCGAGATAGGAGTCGGGAAGAAAGGAGTAGGGCCGGGACGCGGGCTTGAAGGCCCAGTACCCGAACGCGTTGCCCCGGGAGCCGTCCGGGCCTTCGACCGGTCCCAGCCAGCTGGGCGGAAGCTCCGGCGCGGCGGGGGGCGCCTCCTCCTCGGGGCCCAGGGCCACCCAACTGCTCTCGTCGCCGGCGTCACCCCCGATGAACTCGTAGAGGATGCCGTCGGCGGCCTCCCGGTACCCGGGCGCCACGTGCCCGCCTTGGGCGGCCGCCAGTGGCGCCAGCCACGCGGCCAGGATTGAAAGGATGAAGGGTCTCATGTTCGCCTCCTGCGTTCGCCCACAGGATACCGCGATCCCATCGAACCGGCCCCGAAGCCCTCCGGCAAGTCCGGCCGTGCGGCCGCGGCGTCGCTTTTTCGGTGCCGGATCGGGGGGGTTTTCGCCGCCCTGAATCCCCTAGTCCGCCAGGCTCGGGGCCGTCGCCTCGCCGAGCTCGACGCTGCTCTCGAGCGAGCAGTCGCGTTCATCGGCGGGCACGTACAGAGACTCCCGCGGCAGGCCGGCGATCTCGTAGCGGCCTTCCGCGTGTCTCCAGGCGGTGACCGGCACGCCTGCCAAGAGCCGGCCGTGCCCCTGACGACGACGCCCAAGCTCCGACCGACCCCGCGACCGAGGCGTGAGGCGGCGCGCCCGAGCGCGCCTGCGCCCGCTTGCGCGGCCGCGGTGTCTCCCATGTACGCGGCCGACTCGCGGCCACGCGCCTTGCGCCGCGCGGTTTCGGGGGACATTCTACGAAGGTGAACCGTCCGGGAGGAATGGGAGGTCGTGATAAGAGGCCTTATGTCTCCTACTAGGCTACTTGGCTAGATCCGCTCCGGCGGGGCCTTGAGCACCCGGTGGAGCCGGATGGTGCCTGCGGCTGCCGGCTCTTCGGGCCAGGAAGAAGCCGCTTCAGGCCAGACCCTTGAACCAATCCGGCACGGCTTTCAGCTTCCCCAACGGTCGGCCGTTCTTGAAGACGCCGACCCTTCGAAATGGGTGGCGCAGATCGCTATTGTCGAAGATATACACCAGCGGGAGAGCGGCGATCGCGGCCTTCAGATTCCTCAGGGTCCGCGGGAAACGAGACTTCAACTTTTCCGTGGGAACATCGTGGCCTCCCTGCGAGACGCGCATGGCCACGCGCTCTTCGCTCAAGGCCGCGTCGTCAAGACCGATGAAGCAGAGCACGACCGTATAGCCTGCGGACACCGCGTCCTTTAGAAAGCCCAATTTGTCGCCCGCCGGATCCGAGAAAACGGTCTCGAAGGCGAAGCTCTCCTTCTGCCCCAGCAACGCACGCCGAATGGCATCGGCCGCCTTCGCCGCGGCATAGGCGTCCATCTCCAGCTCGCGCGCGAGGACGTCGGCGCTCACGTATCTGAGGGCGGCCGGAGCGATATGAGCGTGATAGAAGGTGGTCTTGCCGGCTCCGTTGGGCCCCGCGACGGCCGCGATGATGGGCCGCCTATCCAACTCGGGAATGTCCTTCAATCAGCGGCCGTGAACTGACGATTCACGAAGCGGCCTACCGTGCGAGTGCCGTCAGCCTTCGTGCGCACAAGAAATCCAGGGCGATCCGGCGACGGCTCATAGTGCGGATACGGGAGGCTCTTGAGGTGGTCGGCGACGCGACGATGCCCCTTGGGAGAATCGACAGACTCCAGGCTCGCCGATAGCGGCTGAGCGGACTTGGACCTCATGAGAGCCATGACCTGGATGCCCTGCAGCAGCGGCTCGAGGGCCTCCCCCAAGTGGGCCCAGAATTCGATTTGACCCGCGATCGAGCGGTGCTCGACTTCGCCCGCCATTCGCGCGTCTAGAACGAGGCCATCCGCGATCTTGACTGGTTGTCCCATACGCATAGGGTAGCATATTGCTACCATTCGTCAAGGGCCTAAGATCGGCGCACGCTCTTCGTCTACCGCCCGCCGTCCGTCAGCTCCTCGACCGCCGAGGCCGCCTCCAGGTAGGGGGAGAGCAGCGCGTCGAAGCGCGCGAGGTTGGCGGCGGCGGCGTCCGCGTACCCCTTGGCCTCCTCCTCCGTCATCCCCGCGCGGCCGAGCCGCTCCCGGAAGCGCTCGGCGAAGCCGGGCGCGCTGAGGATGGAGCCCACGCGCCGCGCCTCCTCCGCGTAGTCCTCGCGCGGCAGGCTCGGGTTCATGCGGACGAAGGGCACGCGGCCGAGCCGGATCTCGACCGCGATCAGCGGGCTCTCGTCGACGGCGGGGCGGCGGGGCTCGCGCCGCACCGCCCGGAGGCCGGACACGAGCGGCTTCCGGTCGGACCGCCATACGAGCCGCTCGGGCCCATGGTCGGCGAGCCCGAAGACGAGAGATAGCGTCGCCAGCGCCGCGCGCTCCCTCGGCGCCAAGGGCCTAAACGAGTGCTGCACCGTCGAGCCCGGCGTGAGCCGCTCGAGGAGCGCGGCGCGGCCGCCCGCCTCGAAGCCGACGGCCGCCGTGGCCTCGAAGGACTCCCCATAGAAGGACCGCAGCACCTCGCGCATCGCCAGCTCGTTGACTACCGCGGCGCGCTCGAGCTTGCGCCCCGCCGCCTCGCGGCGGACGAGCCAGGTCTCGGGTCCGGCGTCGCCCGCGACCGTCACGGACTTGGCCGCCCCGAGGGCCGGTCCGAACCGGCGAAGCACCTCCTCCGCGGTGGCGAACGCCCCGTTGGGCGCCGCTCCGAGCAGCGTGCCGGGCGGAGCGGCCAGCGCGCGCGGCTGCGGCAGCGCGGGGATGCTCGCGCCGGGACGGACGACCGGCTTGGGCCTGGCCGTGGGCTTGACGGGGCTAGGCTTGGGTCTGGCGGGCTTGAGCGGCGTGGGCCGTATGGCCTTCCCGGGCAGCGGCTTCGGCGGCAGGGGCGGAGTCTTGGCGGCCGGCGACTCGAAAGCGTGCGCCCTTCCCGGCTCCGAGACCTCGCCCTGGGCCTCCGGCGTCAGCCGCGCGATCCGGATGAGCTGCTCGTCGGCGTCGTACTCGCGGATCTCGGTCGCCCGCAGGGTCTCGCGCTCGAGGGTCACCACCCTCATGCCGAGCTTCTTGCCTTTCTTGTACTTGTGGAAGCGCAGTTGCGGGCGGCCGCCTTCGTCGACGGCTCTCAGCGTGACCGTCTGCTCGTCGCCGCGCCACGAGCGGCCGACGGAGAGGGAGCCCTTCTCGTCGAATTCGCCTTCCGCGCCCTCGCGGTCCACCAGCTCCCAGCGCGCGAGCCGGCCCTCCGCGTGGAGCGCGCGGAGGAGGGTGGCCGGCTGGCCGTCGACCTCGACGAAGTCGACGAGGAGCGCCCGGGCCGTCCGCGAGGAGCCCTCGACATCGAACCGGAACGTCGAGCCCTCGCGGCGGGCGAAGCGGAGGAGCCGCGCTCCCGGGAGGTCCCAGCCGAGCTGGCGGGGAGAGAAGACGGTGCCTTCGCTCGCGGAGAACGCGGGCTCCGCGACGACGCGATAGCGCGCTAAGACGGCGGCCGCGGCCCCGTTCGAGGCCGGCTCGGCGGAAGCCGCCAGGGCCGCGCAGACGAGCGCGACCGGCGCCAGCCTATTTGTCCAGGCGTTGGGCCAGACGGCTGAGCTCCTCGCCGATCTGCCGGAGCCCGGTCGAGAGGTTGTTGCGGAGCCGCTCCCCGGCCTCCATGCCGCGGCGCCGGCCGGTCTCGGCGACCTTGCCGATCTGATGGGCGACGGCGCGCGGCCGCTCGCTCTTGCCGGCGGTCTTGACCGCCTCCACCACCTTCGCGCTCAGGCGCTTCATGCTGTGCGTGAGCTCGCTGCTGACGGCGCGGAGCTGCTCGCTTTCGGCGACCGCGCGGAGCGTGTCGGCGACTTCCTTGCCTAAAGCGGCGACCTCGCGGCGCACGCTCTCGCGCGCCTCCTTGTCGTTTTTGGCCTCGGGGGCCGGCTTTCCCTTGTGCGATTTCCTCGGCATCGTTCCTCCCGGATCGGAAAACAGTATAGCGCGGCTCCCAGGGACTGACAAGGCGCGTTTTGGACAGGGATTTCCTGCCGAATGTGATGTAACTTTTACCTCGATGGACGACTAGAGGTTCATGCAGCATCGGGGGCAGCCCATGAGACGAATACTGACGCTCCTCTTAGTGCCGGCGCTGGTGCTGGTCGCGGCAACTCTCGTCCGAGCCGCCAGGCTTCAGGGCGACGGAGGCACGATCCAGGCGCAAAACACGAACCAGTTGCCGACGTGCAGCCTGATCTGCCAGTCGCAGGACCCCAGAGGCCTGCCGACGGGCTACTGCAACGGACGCGAGGCGTACCTGACCTCCGGCCTCTCGCCGGGGAACATCCGCGTGAGCTGGTCGTCGCAGTTCGCGACGTCGATCACGCTCGACCGGGGAGACGGGACCGGCGCCCAGACCGTGGCCGCCAGCGGCAGCGAGGATCACTTCATGGGCCAGTCGAGCTGGAGGCCGTTCACGTTCTACGTCTCGAACGAGTCCGGCTCCTGCGGCCCGCTCACCGTCTACGGGCGGACGAGCTGCTTCCTCAAGGGCACGAAGATCCTCATGGCCGACGGCACCTACAAAAACATCGAGGAGATCCAGGCCGGCGAGGTCGTGATGGGCTACGACACCGAGACGGGCACGTTCAAGTCGACGACGGTCACCAAGCCGATCCAGTCCTCCACGAGCCGGTGGTTCTTGGTCAACGACAACCTCAAGATCAGCGTCGGCCACCAGATCATGGCCAACGGGCAGTGGACCTGGTCGGACAACCTCAAGGTCGGCGACGTGCTCTTCGACGCCGGCGGCAACGAGGTGAAGATCACGAGCCTGGTGACGCACGATGAGGTCGTGGACGTCTACAACCTCATCACCGACCCGTATCACAACTTCTTCGCGGGCTCGACGGCCCAGTCCTTCCTCGTGCACAACAAGAACACGATCGAAGGTCACGAGAACAAAGGCCTGGTGCGCGGGATGGAGGTGCTGCTGGTCGACGGCCGCCGCGTGAAGGTCGAGAACTTGAAGGCGGGCGATAAGATCATGAACTACGACTTCAAGAACAAGCGCTACGTCCCGGGCACGGTCCGTCTCGTCGACAGCCAGAAGGTGCAGGGCTACGTGGTGATCAACGGCGCGCTGAAGGTCGCCAAGAAGCACACGCTGTACTCGGTCAAAGAGGCGGACTTCAACAAGACGCTGCCGAAGAAGGCGACGAAGAAGTAGCCGACGGCCTCGACGTGAAGCGATGGGGGGCGGCCCCGCGGGGCCGCCCCCCGGCGTTTACGCCCATGGAGCGATTGTCCCTGTAACACGCGCTTCCCCAAGGGTTATAGGTAGGTGGCGAGGAGGCCTTCCTATGAGACGAATGCTGCTGCCGTTGGTCGCGCTCGCGCTCGCGTTCGGGGTGAACGCGGCACGAGCCCAACAGACGCTTCAAGGCGGTGCGGATATCAGCTCGCAAAACGAAGACGTGGTGCCGCCCACGTGCGCGGTCAGCTGCTTGTCCACGGACCCGTACATGGGAGACGCCGCCTACTGCAACGGCCGCCAGGCCTATCTCAACGACATCCCCTCCGGACACATCCGGGTCAGCTGGAGCGTGCAGAACGCGACTTCGATCACGCTCGACGGGCGCTCCGTCGGCGCGAGCGGCTCGGAGGATCACCTCATCGAAGAGTCGGGCGACTGGACGACGTTCAGCCTGCAGGCGTCGAACGCCGCCGGCACGTGCGGAGGAGCGGTCTACGGCCGCACGAGCTGCTTCTTGAAGGGGACGAAGATCCTCATGGCGGACGGGACGTACAAGAACATCGAGGAGATCCAGGCCGGCGAGCTGGTGATGGGCTACGACACGGCCACCGGCACGTTCAAGCCGACCAAGGTGACCAAGCCGGTCCGGTCGTCCACGAGCCGGTGGTTCTTGGTCAACGACAACCTCAAGGTGAGCGTCGGCCATCAGATCATGGCCAACGGCAAGTGGACCTGGTCGGAGAACCTCAAGCCCGGCGACGTGCTGTTCGACGCCGCGGGCAATCCGGTGAAGATCGAGAGCATCGTCACCCACGATGAGAGCGTGGACGTCTACAACCTCATCACGGACCCGCTCCACAACTTCTTCGCCGGCACCGAGCTGCAGTCCTTCCTCGTGCACAACAAGGACACGATCGAGGGCCACGACAACCACGGCCTGCTCCGGGGGATGGAGGTCCTGACGGTCGACGGACGCCGCGTGAAGGTCGAGAGCCTGAAGGCGGGCGACAAGATCATGAACTACGACTTCAAGAACAAGAAGTTCGTGCCGGGCACCGTCCGCATGGTGGACAGCCAGAAGGCCGACGGTTATCTGGTGATCAACGGCACGTTCCGGGTGGCCAAGAAGCATCCGATGTACTCCATGACCGAGGAGAAGTGGGAGCAGCAGCTGAAGAAAGGGAAGAAGACGAAGAAATAGGCGCGAGACTCGGACACAGAGAGGCGGCCCCCTGGGGGGCCGCCTCTCTGTTTCGGATTTATTCGCGAAAGACTGGACTAATTCCGGTATCCCCTCTACACTTCAGCCGTTATGACCGGTGGAGACATCGCCCGGGTCACCGGGGCGGTGCGTACCAGGCTCGGCATCGCTCCCAGCGCGGAGCAGTTGCCGGAGCTCGCCCGTTGGCTGGCTCAGCGCCTGGCCGCGCTCGGCTGCACGGCCGAGGAGTACTGCTCCCGGCTGGCGCAGCCCGCCGAGCTGCAAGCCTTGGCCGCCCGGCTCACGGTCCCCGAGACCTCCTTCTACCGGTTCGGCTCGCAGTGGGAGGCCCTGCGCGCCGGAGTCCTGCCCGCCCTCCTGCAACGCGCGCGCGCGCACCGGCGCCGGATCCGGCTCTGGAGCGCCGGCTGCTGCACGGGGGAGGAGGCCTACACCTTGGCGATCCTGGTCTCCGAGCTCGGGTGCGCGCCGGAGACCGAGATCCTCGCGACCGACGTCAACGACGCCTATCTCGAACTGGCGCGAGCGGCCTGCTATAAGCCGCGCGCCGTCCGCGGGCTCCCTCCGGAGTGGACGGAGCGTTACTTCCGGCGCAGCAAAGGCCAGTTCTTCCTCGACGAGCGCGTGCGCGCCCTCGTCCGGTTCGGCCCGCTGAACCTGGCCGAGCCCACCTGGCCCTCGGCGGCGACCCGCACGCTCGGGGTGGACCTCATCCTCTGCGAGAACGTGCTGATCTACTTCGATCCGCCGGGGGCCCGGCGCGCGCTCGCCCGCCTGCGGGACGCTCTCGCCGAGGGCGGCGTGCTGGCGCTGGGCTCCTCGGAGCTGGTCCAGTCCGTCGAGGGGCTTTCTCCGCGAGAGATCGCCGGGGCCTACTTCCTGGTGAAGGGAGCGGCGACGCCGCCGAAGCCCGCGGCGCGGGTTAAGGAGGCCCCTCACCCGAGCCCTCTCCCCGCGAAGCGGGGGGAGGCAAGAGGAGCGGATCCGCTCGACCGCGTCGGGAGGCTCGTCGAGGAAGGACGAGCCGAAGACGCCCGCGCGCTCTGCGCCGAATGGGCCGCGGCGCGTCCACTGGACCCGCGGGCGCATTACTGGCTGGGCCTCATCGGCTACGAGGACCCCGCCGGGGCCGCCGAGCACTTCAAGCGCGTGCTCTATCTCGACCCGGAGCATCTCCTGGCCCGCCTGCACCTGGCGAGATGCGCCCAGCGCCTCGGGAAGGCGCGCGAGGCGGCCCGGGAGTTCGGCGTCCTCGGGAGGCTGGCCGCGCGCCGGGACCCCGACGAGGTCGTGGACCCGCAGGAAGGCGTGACCTGCGGCCTGCTCGCCGCTCTCTGTCGGAAGCAACTGCAAGGAGGACGAGATGCGATGGACCATCGGCACTAAAATCTGGAGCGCCCTCGCGTTGGGGCTGCTGATGCTGTTGAGTATCGGCTGGATGTCCTACCAGAGCACCTCCAGCCTGATCGAGATGAACCGCGGCGTCGCGCAGGCCCACGCCGTCTTGGACGCGCTCCACGCCGTCGATCGCGACCTATTGCAGGCCGAGGCCGCGGTCGAAGACTATGTCCCGGGCGAGGACACGAAGAAGCTCCAGCGGATACAGAAAGCGGCGCCCGCCGTCGGCCAATACGCCAAGGCGCTGCGAGAGCTGATCGCTTCCGACGAACGCCAGCAGCGCCGTCTCGGCACGCTCGAGCCTCTCCTGCTCACGCGGGCCGAGAGCGTCAAGGCGCAGATCGAGGGGAAGCAGGCGCGGCCCGGCGAGCGGGAGCGCAAGCGCGCCGCGACGCGCGCGCTCCTGAGCGAGATGGAAACACACGAGCGCGAGGGCCTGGTCCGCCGGGAAGCCGAGCTGTCCCGGCTCAGCCGGCGGGTCGTGGGCCGTATCTACACGATGACCGCGCTGGCGGGCCTGATCCTAGCGGCCGCGGGCATCTTCATCGTCCGCGGGATCACGAAGCCGGTCCGCGTCGCGACCGAGACGCTGAAGAGCGCCTCCGGGCAGCTGACCACCTCCGCCGAAGAGCATCGCGGGGCGATCACCGCCCAGTCCGCGTCCGTCAACGAGACCGCGGCGACGCTCTCCGAGCTTTCCTCGTCGCAGAAGCAGGTCGTGGGCAACGCCACCGCGGTCGCCAACGCGGCGGAGAAGAGCTCGAAGGCCATCGAGGACGGGCACCAGAGCATCGCGACGACCCTCGGCGGCCTGAGCGACATCAAGACGAAGACCGAGGCGACCTCGCAGCGCATCCTGGCCCTGAGCCAGAAGTCGCAACAGGTCGGCAAGATCATCGTCACGATCAAGGACATCACGGAGCAGATCAACCTGCTCGCGCTCAACGCCGCGATCGAGGCCGCGCGGGCGGGCGAGCAGGGGAAGGGATTTGCGGTGGTGGCGGGCGAGATCCGCAAGCTGGCCGAGAAGACGAACCGGTCGACCGCCGACATCACGCAGCTGGTCGAGGACATGCAGAACTCGACCAACGCGGCCGTGCTCGCGACCGAGGACACGCTCAAGAGCGTGCAGGAGGGCAATCGCCTGGCGGCGGCGGCGGGCGAGACCTTCGAGAACATCGCGCGTCTCGTCGCGGAGACGGACGACTTCATCAAGCAGATCCAGGTCTCGTGCCAGCATCAGGACACGGCGACCTCCGAGATCGCCGAGGCGATGACGCAGATCAACGGCGGCATGAAGCAGGCGGTCGAGACCGTCGAGCAGACGGTGTCCGCCGCGGCGGGGCTGAAGCAGCTCGCGGTCGATCTCCGGGGGATGGTGGATTGACCCGGCGAGTCCTCACCCCCGAGGAGCTCCAGATCCGGGCGGCGGAGCTGGCGGCGCAGCCGCCGGCCGAGAACGAGGTGCGGAAGCTCGAAGAGGGGTTCTTGATCATGATCTTGGGCGGCGAGGCCTACGGACTCGCCGCGCCGATGGTCCAAGAAGTCGTCTGCAGGCCGTCGGTCACTCCGCTCCCGGTCAATCCCCGTTTCGTGGCCGGCGTCATGAACCTCCGCGGCGAGGTCGTCGCCGTGTTGGACCTCGCCGCGATGTTCGGGTTGGCGGCCTCGCGCCGCAGGCCCTATGCGGTCGTCGTGCGCCACGAGGAGCTCACCGCCGCGATCTTGGCCGACGAGATCCTCGAGGTCGAATGGTTTGCCGCCTCCACCCGGCAGCCCGTCGTGGCGACCGTCCGGGCCGAGGTGGCCGCGTTGTTCACCGGGGTCTTCCACTGGCGCGGGAAGCTGGTGACGGGGATCGATCTGCCCGGAGTCCTCGGGCACGAGGAGTTCCTCCGGCTCCGCAAGCCCCAGGAGGCCGCCGGGCCGTGAACGAAGAGGACCGGCAGTCGATCCTGCGGCACTTCCTCGAGGAGGCCGGCGAGCACCTCGGGGCTCTGTCGAAGGCCCTCGGCTCGATCGGCGGAGCCGCGAGCGCCGCGCTGGCGCCCGAGGCCTTAGACGAGGTGCTCCGGCGCCTGCACTCGATCAAGGGGGCGAGCCGGGTCGTCGGCGCCCTCGACGCCGCGGCGCTGGCGCACGCGCTCGAGGCGGTCGTCGCCGAGGTGCGCGCGCGACGCTTGGCGTTGGGCCAGCCGGTCATGGACGCCGTCCTCGACTCGATCGACGTCTTGAAGGACTCCGTCGACGCGGCCGCCGGGACGGGCGCGGCCCCGGACGCCGAGAAGGCCGCCTCCCGCCTGCTCGCGCTCATCTCGGCGACGAGGCCGGAGGGCCAAGGGCTCGCGACCCGGCTGCCGGCCCTCGATCCGGAACTCGCCTCCGTGCTCTCGGACCCGCAGGTCACCGAGCTCTTGTACTCGCTCGACTCGGGCAAGCGCGCCTGGGAGGCGGTCTTGGACGCGGACGCCGCCGCGGCGGGCGCGAGCCTCGACGCGGCCCGGCTCGCGGCGCAGGACGCCGGCGACTTCATCGGGGCGACGGGGCTCACGAGCCCCGCGGGGCGCCGGCGCTTCGTCTTCCTCGTCGCCACGCGCTGGTCCGACGACGCGGCCAAGGCGCATTTCGAGCAGGCGGGCCTGACGGCTCGCGACCCGAGCGCGGCGCCCGCCCCGGCCCCGGAGCCCGCCGACGAGGAGTTCGAGCGGCAGAAGCGCCGGCTCGTCGAGCAGTACCTCAGCCAAGGCGCCGAGGAAGCGGAGCAGTTCGCCAAGGACGTGCTCTCGCTCGAGTCGAAGCCGGGCGACCTCGGCGTCGTGAACGGGCTGTTTCGGCTCGCGCACAACCTGAAGGGCTCGGCCGGCATGTACGGCCTGCCGGGCCTTTCGACCTTGAGCGCGCACATCGAGCGCCTGCTCGACGCCCTCCGCAACCGCAAGCTCGAGTGCACGCCCGCGGTGGCCAACGTCTTGTTGTCGGCGGCAGACGCTCTCCGCGAGCTCTTCGCGACGGCGGTCGCCGGCGATCACGGCGCCGAGGCCTCACCCGCCGTGCTCGCGTCCCTTCAGGCGGCGTTGAAGCCGGGCGCCGCGGCGCCGGCGCCGGCCGCCGCGCCTCCCGAGCCGCCGAAGGCCCCGGACCCGAAGGCGAAGCCGCTCACGCGAGGCTCCATCCGCGTGCCGCTCGAGCGGCTCGACCGCCTCGTGAACCTGGGCGGCGAGATGACCCTCGGGCAGAATTCGAGGGAGGCCGCGGTGAAGACGGCCGAGGGCCTCGCCGACCAGGCGAAGGCCGCGGCACGCTCTTGGTCCCGGCTTCGCGAGACGCTGCGATTTTTGAAGACGCCGCTCGACGCGGCGTTCGTGTCGGAGCTCGACGAGCTGGGGCGCGAGCTCGAGCGCCTTCAGGGCGCGCTCGAGGGCTACTGGAACGGTTTCAGCTCGACGACCCTGCAGGCCGCGGCCGTCGTCGACGCCGTCCAAGACGAGATCATGCGCGTCCGCATGGTCCCGGTCTCGACCCTCTTCGACAGCGCGCCGCGCCTCATCCGCGAGCTGACGAAGGACAAGGTGCGGGAGGTGGACCTCGCCGTCGCGGGCGAGGACACGGGCATGGACAAGAACGTGCTCGAGCAGATGTCCGATCCGCTGATGCACCTGATCCGCAACGCGGTCGATCACGGCATCGAGCCCGCCGCCGAGCGGGAGCGGCTCGGGAAACCGCGGCGCGGCCACGTCAGGCTCGCGGCGGAGCATCAAGGCAGCCAGATCGTCATCACCGTGACCGACGACGGACGCGGCATGGACCCGAAGCTCCTGGCGAAGAAGGCCGTCGAGAAGGGGCTCGTATCCGCAGCGGAGGCGCAGACGCTGTCCGTCGAGCAGGCCTACGCGTTCATCTTCCATCCCGGGTTCTCCACGAAGGAGCACGTCACGGAGATCTCGGGACGCGGCGTCGGCATGGACGTCGTGCGGCACAACATCGAGAGCCTGAAGGGCCGCATCGACATCGCGAGCGTCGTCGGCGCCGGCACGACGTTCACGGTCCGGCTTCCGCTCAGCCTCTCCGTCGTCGAGGCGGTGCTGCTCGAGTGCGGCGATCAGACCTTTTGCCTCCAGGCGAGCGCGGTGCAGCGCATCGTGATGCTCCACCCCTCCGAGATCGAGCGGGAGGAGGGGCACGCGTGCTTCGAGCACGGCGGCCGCACGATCCCGCTGGTGCGTTTGGCCGACCTCTTCGGCATGCCGGAGGATAGCTCTCGCGACCGCCAGCTCACGGCGGTGATCACGCAGGCGACGCAAGGGACCATCGGCTTTGTGGTCGACCGGGCCGTCGGCGAGCAGACCGTCGTGCTGAAGGAGATGGGTCACCTGCTGCGGAACGTGCCGCACGTGTCGGGCGGCACGATCCTCGCCGACGGGCGCGTCTCGATCGTCTTGGACCCCGCGGGGCTCGTCAAATCCGCTACGCGCGGGGAGGGCCGGTGGGAGGCGCGGCCTGCGCCCGAGCCGCGGCGGAGGCTGGTCCTCGTCGTCGACGATTCGCTGACCTCCCGCGAGCTCCTGCGGGTGCTGCTCGAGAACGCGGGTTACTCGGTCGTCGTCGCTCGCCACGGGAAGGAAGCCGTGCGGGTGCTTGAGGAGCGCGAGGTCGATGCCGTGGTCAGCGACGTGCAGATGCCGGAGCTCGACGGTTACGGGCTCGCCGGCCTCATCAAGAAGGACCCGCGCTGGTCCGCGCTCCCGGTCATCCTCGTGAGCTCGCTGGCCAAGGATGAGGAGAAGCTGAAGGGCCTCAATGCCGGGGCCGACGCCTACATCGCGAAGGGCGCCTTCGACCAGGGCGGGCTGCTGGCGCGCCTGGAGGAGCTGCTCGGGGGGGCTCCGTGAGCGCGTCCCCGATCCGCGTCGTCGTAGCCGACGACTCGGCGACGGTCCGAGGATTTTTGGCCGCCGTGCTCAAGCCCGAGCACGGATTTCAGATCGTGGGCGAGGCTCCGGACGGGCGGCGCTGCGTCGAGCTGGTCAGCGCGCGCCGTCCCGACATCGTGCTCCTGGACGTGGACATGCCCGAGATGGACGGCCTCGCCGCCACGGTCGAGATCATGCGCACGGCCCCGACGCCGATCGTGATCTTCACCTCGAGCGTGGTGTCGCAGCGTTTCCAAGTCCCGATCAAGGCGCTCGCGGCGGGCGCGCTCGAGGTGCTCCACAAGCCGGCCGTGGGCTCCGCCGGGGCCTTCGACGCGACGGCCGCGCACCTGCGGGACCGGCTCCGTCTGCTCTCGCAGATCAAGGTGATCCGGCGCCGCAGCGTCGCGCCGCCGCCGGCGCAGGCCGCGATCGTCCCGCCGCGCGAGACGCCGAAGATCCTCGCGATCGGCGCCTCGACGGGCGGCCCGTCCGCGCTCGTGGAGATCCTCAAAGGCGTGCCGCGGTCGACGCCGCTCTCCGTCCTGCTGGTGCAGCATATGTCCGGGGAGTTCATGCACGGCTTCGTCGCGTGGCTGAAGGAGTCCGTCTCGCTGCCCGTGAGGGAGGCGGCGGCGGGCGACCGGCCGTCCCCGGGCACGATCCTGGTCTCGCCCGGCGGCCGTCATCTCGCGCTCGCGCGCGGGGGCGTCGCGCGGCTCGACGACTCGCCTCCCCGCCACTCCTGCCGGCCGTCGATCGATGTCCTGTTCGAGTCCGTCGCGGAGTTCGCCGCGCCGCGGGCGATCGGCGTGCTGCTGACGGGCATCGGCTCCGACGGCGCGGCGGGGCTGCTCGAGATGCGCCGCCGGGGCTGCGTGACGGTCGCGCAGGACGAGGCGAGCTCCGTCGTGTACGGCATGCCGAAGGCGGCCGTGGATTTGGGCGCCGCCGAGCACGTGCTCGATCTCGAGGCCATCGCCCGGCTGCTGAAGGTCGGCGCGGAGGTTCCGCCGTGAGCCAGGCGGCGCCGCCGGGGCCCTACTCGATCCTGCGCTTCGCGCTCGGGCCGCACCAGTGCGGCGTGCCGGTGCGGTCGGTCCGCGAGGTGGTGCGGATCGTCGCGGTGACCCGCATCCCGGAGGGCCCGCCGTTCCTCGAGGGCGTCGTCGACCTTCGCGGGACGCTCGTGCCGGTGCTCGATCTCCGGCGGCGCTTCGGCTTGAGCCCGGGCCCCTTCGACACCGAGACGCGGATCCTGATCACGGACCTGCGCGGGCGTCCCGCGGGCCTCATCGTCGACGAAGTGACGGAGGTGGCCGCCGTGGAGCCCGATCACATGGGCATCGATCTGGTGGACTCGCTCGGCTTCGAGCTGCGGTCCGTCACCCGCGTCGTGCAGGTCGAGGAGCGGATCGTCATGGTGCTCGACCTCGACAAGGTGCTGACGCAAGACGAGTTTCGCCAGCTCGAGAGCTCCGAGCACCGGGGCGGCGCGTGAGCCGGCGGATCCTCGTCGTCGACGACCAGCAGAACGTGCGGGCGCTCGTGCGCGCGTACCTCGAGACGGTCCGAAAATGGACGGTCGTCGACGCCCCGGACGGCCTCGCGGCGTTAAAAGAGCTGTACGCCGGTCCGTTCGACCTGGTGATCACGGACCTCGCGATGCCGGGGATGACCGGGTTGGGCCTCCTGGCGACCATCCGCCGCGACGAGGCGCTGAAGGCGCTTCCGGTCGTGCTGCTCACGAGCCACTCGGAGGAGCGCGAGAAGGTCAAGGCGCAGGCGCTCGGGGTGACGGAGTACGTGATCAAGCCCTTCGACCCGAAGGTGATCGGGCCGGTGCTCGATCGCCTACTTCCCTGAACGGGCAAACTGCTAGACTCGCTCGATGGCAGACGACAAGAACAAGGTGTTCGTCGCGGGGCTCCCCTGGGAGACGAACCAGCACGAGCTCTACGAGCTCGTGAAGCCTTGTGGCCGTATCGTCGAGGCGAAGATCATCCTCGACCGAGGGACCGGCAAGTCGAAGGGCTTCGCGTTCGTCGAGATGTCGAGCGCGAGAGAAGCGGAGGCTGTGATCCAGCGCCTCAACGGCTCCGAGCTGGGCGGCCGCAAGCTCTTCGCCACGGAGTTCAAGGCGAAGGGCCAGCCGGGCGGCTCGGCGCCCCGCGCGCCCGCGGCCGCCGCTCACTCGCCGTCCGCGCCCCGCGCGACCTTCGGCCCTCCGGGCGGCATCGAGCGCCGCTCCGGCCAAGACCGGCGCAAGAACCCGGGCTTCGGCGGTCCCGCACCCGAGCGCCGCGAGTTCAAGAAGCCCTGGGAGAAGAAGCCGTGGTCGAAGGACAAGCCCGGCTCCGGGTCCGGCAAGCCCTGGGAGAAGAAGCCCTGGGACAAGGACCGCAAGCCCTCCTTCGGAGACCGGAAGCCGTGGCGCAAGGACAAAGGGCCCGGCGGCAAGAAACCCTGGGGCAAGAAGCCGTTCGGCTCGCGCCGGCCCTAGCCTACTCCCCGGTCAGCTCGGAGATCGCCGCGCGCAGCTTGGGGAAGTCCACCGGCTTGAAGACGAGGCGCGTCCGGGGGTCGCTCGGGACCATCTTCTGCGCCGCGTCGCGCTCCATCGCCGTGATGAAGATGACCGGCGTTTCCTTTAGAGAGGGGATTTCGCGGATGCCGCGGTGGGCGTCGACGCCCGAGCCCCAGCCGGGCATGTTGATGTCGGTGATCACCAGCCACGGCCTCAGCCCCCGGGCCTGAAGCACCGCCTGCGCGGCGTCATTGCAGTGGCTGACGGTGAAGCCGGCGTGCTCGAGGTGGAGCTGGAGCATCGCGACTCCGTGCGGGTCGTCGTCGACGAGGAGGATCATCCGGCGCAGATGCGCGGGCTTCGGCTGCGCCTTCGCCTCCGGCGCCTTCGGCGCCGGAGGCGGCGCCGCGGCCGCGGGCGCAGCCGGCTTCGCCGGCGCGCCGGCCCCCGGCGGGTGCGCCGGCCCCGTCAGCTCGAGGACCGCGGCCTGCAGTTGCGGCCAGTCGATCGGCTTGTGCATCAGGCGCGTGCGGCGGTCGCGCTTGCGCAGCATCTGCTCGGCGTCCTCGTGGCCCATCGCCGTAACGAAGATCACGGGCGTCTCTTTCAAGAAAGGGGTGTTGCGGATGTCCTCGTAGGCGTCCGCGCCCGTGCCCCAGTTCGGCATCTGGAGGTCGCTGATGATGAGGCGCGGGTTCAGGCTCTTGGCCTTCACCACGGCCTGGCCCGCGTCGTTGCAGCTCGTTACGTTGTAGCCCGCGCGCTCCAGGTGGAGCTTGAGCATGGCGATGATGCTTTCGTCGTCGTCGACGATCAGGATGACGTTGTTCTGGAGCATCAGCTCTCTTCCTCCGGCTCATCGGGCTCGCCCGGGTTCGGAGTCGTGATGAAATCGGCGAGCGCCTGTTGGAACTTCGCGTCGTCGGAGTCGGTGACGTCCTCCAGCAGCCGGTTCGCGGAAGTATACACCAAGGACGCCAGGTACGCGGCCTGCTCCTCGGGAGACAGCGAAGAGCCGAGGATCGTCATCACCGCCGGGTGGTACTTCTGGAGGACCCACGAGCCCTGGCCGTCGAGGGTGACGAGAGGCGCGGAGGGGTCCGCCTGCTCCGCGACCACGAGCGCGGCGCTCCGCACCTTCAGGCCGCGGCGGCCTCGCAGATGCCGGAGGATGTGCCGGGTCCGCACGATCGCCTCCTCCTCCTGCGGCTCGTCCTTGCGCTTCGGCTCTGCCGGCTTCGGCGCCTTCTTCGGCGGAGGCGGCGGCCGGACGGGCTGCGGCTTGGCGTCTAAGAGGCTGCCGAGGAGCTTCGCGAGCGCCGGCGTCACGACCGGCGTCGGGGCGGCGGACTCGGGGACCGGCAGGAACTCGCGCTCGGCGTAGGGGAAGGTGTTCGTCTCCTTCGCGAGCGCGGCCACGTCCTCGAGGCTCGAGAAGTCGCCCGCGAGCGTCTTGAACATCTTGAGCTTCGCGAGGCGCCGCGTCTGCTCGGTTCGCTCCTTCTGGAGGAGCAGGAAGCGCAGGACCTGCTCGACGGCGGAGGCGTGATCGGGCGTCGAGGGATCCGCGACGGGCCAGTGGTCGGCGAGGTCGAGGTAGAAGCGCTCCAGCAGCGCCTGCACGGCCGCGGGCTGGGGCGCGGCGCGGCCTTTCCACCCGCCGATCTCCACGCGCGCGGCGCCGACGAACTGCGGCGCCTGGGGCCAGTCGACGGCCTTCCCGTTCCGGAAGACGGTCAGTACGGCGGTCCCGGCCTTCGCGGGCAGCCCGATGCGGGCCGCGAGGCCGTTCTCGCTGTAGAGGCGAGAGAAGAGCATCGGCTCCTCGAAGGTCAAGTATGCCGGCGGCACGTACTCGGCCGGCTTGGCGGGCTCGGCGGGGGCGGCCGGCGCCTCCGCCTCGGCCGGCGGCGCGGCTTGGGGCTCGCGCCACGGGATCAGGCGCTTCTGCCAGCCCGGGAACATCGCGCGCAGGAGCTCGAGCTCGCGCTCGTCGAGGATCAGGTCTGCCGTCGCCTCGCGGGCGACGCGCTCCGGAGTGGTATACACGACGTCAAGCGCCGAGCCGAGCCGGGCGGCGATGTGGCCGAGGGTCCAGCCGTGCCCGGACGGCTGGCGGAGCATGGGCATCATGTCGAGGAACTCGATGAGGTTCTGGCGAGGGCGCGCGGGCCCTTTCCCGGGCCACGGCGTGAGGACGTGCCCGAGCGCGTCGAGGAGGAACGCGCGCTCCGGCTCCTGCGAGTCGCCGAGGCCCGTCCCGCGGCGCTTGAGCACGGCGTAGACCATGTCCATCGCCAAACGGTAATCCTCGGCGAGGGTCGAGGCGTCGGCGGCCGTGAGCTCCGACGGCGCGAGCGCTCGGACGCGGCCCCACGGCAGCTCGATCGTCTGTCCGGGTCCTGGCCCCACGGCGAGATGGACGAGCACGCCGCCCAGGACCCGCTCCAGCAGGCAGGCGCCGGAGGGGTGCGCGCACGAGAGCCGGGGCAGCCCGGACACGAGCACGCGCAGCCCTTCCCGTCCCGGCACGTCGATCGTGCGGGAGCCCGGCAGGATGCGGCCCAGGAACTCGTCCGTGAAGCGCTTTCCGGCCAAGACGAGCTTACCCGGCAGCTGCAGCGCCGCGGCCCGCTCGGCGGCGAGGTAGACCGGGCGGCCCTCGACCACCGCGGCCTTCACGCGCTCGTAGTCGAGCCAGGAGTCGACGAAGTCGAAGAGGGGAACGCCCTCGACCCACGCGTAGGCCGGGGCGGCCTTCTCGCCGGGCTCCACTTGCGCGCGCTCGGCGGCGAGGAAGTCGAGGAGGTGGTGGCGGATCGCTTGCATCCGCTCTCCCGGCTTCCAGCAGTCGTACTCGGCGAGCAGCTTCTGGTAGAGCCCCACGGCCGCCGTCGTGAGCGCCGGCCCGAGGCCCGCCGCGTCGAGCGTGCCGCTCGTCTCGAGCGCCGCGTCGAAGCGGAGCGGCGAGGGCAGCTCCATGAACTGGGTCGGCGTCCCGTTGGCGATGACCGAGACCCGCGCGGCGTGGTCGTGGGGGACGAGCGCGAGACCGACCTCTCCCCGCGCGCCGTGCGCCTCGAACACGTCGCGCGCGAGCACGTCGGCGATGCCCGCTTGCTCGAGGCTGACGCGGCCCGCGAGGGGGCGCGTCTGCGCGGAGGAGATCGTGTCGAGATGATCCGAGACGTCGCGGATCGCGTCCGGGAAGCGCCGGACGAGCACCTCGACGTCGCGGGCGGAGGTGACCCAGACCGCCTCGAACGGGAGCGAGCGTCCCGGCGCCGGGCGCTGGCTGACCGGGATGTACCCGAGCCTCCGGCGCTGGATCTCGAGATCGAGGAGCGACATCGCGGCTCCGCCGATGCCGAGCTGGATGGGCGCCGACCAGAGCGCGGCCAAGAGCGGGTCCCGCGTGTCCTTGTCGGGGTCCTGCAGCAAGCGGGACGCCGCGTCCCGCAGCCACGCGGTAGCCCGCGCCGCCCAGTAGATGTCGTCGATCTGCTCCTGGCGCTTCTTGAGGTCGACCCCGGCGAGAAGCTTGAAGGCGCCCTTGACCGACTCCTTGGCGCCCTCGAGCGGACTCGGCTTCTCCGCCGTCGAGCCGCGCTCGAGACGGTTGCGCCAGTAGTAGAGCATCTCGCCGTAGATCGAGGCCTTCGCCACCGCCTCCATGCGGTCGCGGTGCTCCTCGGCGATGATCCGCAGGAGCTCCTCCGCCTTCGCGCCGGCGGCGTCGAGCGTCCGGCGGAAACGGGCGTTGCGCGCCACGGCCGTCTGGCTGGCGCTCAGCGTGAACTGGTCGTCGTTTAGGTAGCCCTCCACCTGGATGCGAGGGAGGGACGCCTGCGTCGGGGCCACGAAGACGCCGAGCGTGTAGGCCTGGAAGGTGCTGACCGCCGACGGCTCCGTGGGCACGGTGAGCCAGCCGCGGATGTCGCCTTCCTCGAAATAGACGCCCGGCGGGTGCGTGGGCTGGCGGAGGCGCGCGGCCTCTTCGCCGCCGAAATACACCGGGATCGACGAGACGCGGCAGAGCTGCTCGACCCACTCCGCGCGGTCCTTGGGCCAGAGATCCGGCGTCGAGGCGCTCGGGATGACCTTGATGACGGTCTGCGGAGACGGGTCCTCGCTGGGATCGACGCGGTCGGACTCGGCCGATTCGACCCGCAGGCGGTGGCGCTTGCCTTGGACGCCGGACACCAGCGTGACGAACTGGGGCTTGAGCCGCAGGACGGACAGGAACCCGATCGCGAGCTCCCGGTTGCGCCGGTTCTGCGGCGTGTGCTTATCGAAGAGGCAGGAGTACGGGTCTAGGAGCTCCGTGCGCTCGAACGCGCGGCCGTCGAAGCGGAGCTCCAGCGCGTCCTGGTGCTTGTCGAGGCGGACCTGCGTCGCGCCGCCGGCGACCGCGCAGCGGATCCAGGGGAGCATGAACATCTCCGCCTGGGGCAGCTGGAAGCGCATCAGCTTGTCGAGGGCGCGGCGGCGGTCAACGCGGAAGCTGCCCGAGTCTACGTGGACGCCTTCGTCTTGCTCTTCGTCGCTCATGCGCGGGCCTGGAGGCGGCGGACCGTGAGATCGGCCTGCAGCGCGGCCTTGAGCAGCGTCGACTCCGCTTGCTCGGCCATGTTGGAATAGTCGCCCTTCTTGTCGGCGGGGATGTCGCCGTCGTGGAGGTAGAGGAGCTTGAGGCAGAGGTAGCCGGCGAAACCCGGCCGCTTCGCGTGGATCTGGAACAGGCGGCGCACGAACGGATGCGCCGCGTTGAGCAGCACGCTGGGCTTCCTCAGCCCGAAGAACGACGAGGTGGCGCGTTCGCCCGGGACGAGGAGCTCGCCGGGCTCCTTCTGCGTCACGAAGACCCGATCCCCGATCGCGGAGCCCGGATAGGCGAAGTCGGCCATCAGCAGGTCCTTGTACTTCGGGCCGCTCGTCTTGTCGAGATCGCGCAGGGTCTCGAGGAACGAGCGCGCGAAGGCCGGGAGCTTCCCCTCGGGGTAGACGACGGGGAGCGCGAAGGAGGCGGAGGCGTTCTCGACCTTGAGCTTGCCGTCGTGCCACGCGTTGATCTCGTCGACCCAGGGTCCCGCGACGAGCACGGGGATCCCGTCGGCCTCGAGCTTGCGGGTCACGCGGTTGGCCCGATAGTCGGCGTAGAGCGGGGAGCCGTCCTTCGCCCGCCTCCAGATCGTCTCGAGCGAGACGGCCTTGCCCGACAAGGAAGGGAAGATCTCCCAGTCCGCGTTCCGCCACCGGGCGAACCAGCCTTCGAACAGCCAGCGCAGAAACGGCGTCCGGCGCCGCCACTGCGACCAGAGCTCGACGAGCTCGGAGGACTGCGGCGGCTGCCCGTCCTCCGGCGGCGTCGCCTTGGCGCCCTCGGCGGCCGCGCGCGCCGCCAGCTGGCCGAGCTCTGCGCGGAGCTTCTTGGGCAGCTCTTTGGTGGCGAGCCGCTCGACGATCGCCATCGCCTTCGTGTAGTTCTCGTCCTCGATGACGTTGTCGCGGGTCAGCGTGTGCTCGAGGTAGCGCGATTTCACCTTGAACTGGATGCCCGGGAAGAACACGCGCTTGCCTTCGAGCAGCGTGAGCCCCTTGTTGTAGAAGCCGAAGGCGGGCTTCTCCTCCTCGGAGTAGCCGAGCACGATCTCCGTGCCTTCCTCCGCGTAGCTCAGCGCATGTCCTCCCTCCACGTCGAACGGCTCGGTGATCAACGACGGGCCGCTGCCGTCCGACTGGTCCTCGAAGAAGATCTTGGCGTCCGAGTGCCGGCACCACCGCGAGATGACCTTGCGCGAGTCTTCGACGAACTTCGGGTAGTCCTTCCGCGGGAGCTTCTTGAGTAGCTCGAGCAGCGTCCCCTCGCGCATCTCCGGCATCCGGTAGAGGTCGTAGCGCTTGTAGTTCGGGAAGTCGATGCGCCAGCTCTGGCCGTTCTTCGCCGTGTAGCAGCGGACAATGTCCGGCTGCGGGGCGAACACCGAGACGAAGCCGATGCCGAACTTGCCGATCTTGGTGAAGTCCTCTTCCTTGGTCGACTTGAACAAGACGAGCAGGTAGTTGTTGATGACATGCTCGTCCATGCCTTCGCCGTCGTCCTCGACGTGCACGATCGTCTGGCCGGCCTTCTCGTCGTACTTGAGGCGGACGTCGATCCGGTTGGCGCCCGCGTCGATCGAGTTCTGGATCAGCTCGCGGTAGAAGTTAAGGGGTTCGTCGAACTGGTCGACCAGCTCCTTGACCAGGGAAGGGATCGCGGCCGTGGGAGACCGCTCGGCGTCGCGTAGGGCCATACGAGTTGCTCCTGAGTATTGACCGGGGTCGCCCCATAGTCAAGCCCGGAAAACTCAAAAAAAATTCACGCGACGCTAGACGTTTTTGCCGCAGTGCGGGCACTTCTTGGGGGCGGCCCTGGCGTGGCGGCGGTGCATCTCCTCGACGAAGCCGGAGCCCAGGATGCCCGCGGGCAGCGCGAAGAGACCCATGCCGGCGATCGCGCCGAGACCGGCCAGCACCTTCCCGAGGGTCGTGACGGGGAAGATATCGCCGTAGCCCACCGTCGTCATCGTCGCGATGCCCCACCAGAGCGCCGCGGGGATGCTCGAGAATTTGTCCGGTTGCGCCGGGTGCTCGACGAAATAGACCAGGCTCGAGATCACGACGAGCATGACGACCGCGATGCAGGTCGTCACGACGAGCTCCTCCTTTTTGTCGTGGACGACGGCGCTTACGGTCTCGACCGTGTCGCCGTAGCCGCCCAGCTCGAACAGCCGCGCCAGGCGCACCAGGCGCAGCGCCCGGAGCACGCGGAAGTCCACGGGGCTGACGAGCGGAAGGTAGAACGGCAACACCGCGGCCAGGTCGATGAGCGCCATCGGGCTGAGGACGTACTTCAGCCGACCGAGGATCGGACGCCGGTATCGAGGGTCTTCGACGCAGGCCCACAGGCGCACCACGTACTCGGCGGAGAAGAGGAGCACGGTCGCCGTCTCGAAGAGCAGGAACTCGCGGCCGAAGCGCGCGAACAGCGAAGGCACCGTCTCGAGGACGACGGAGAGCGCGCTGACCCCGATCAGCGCGATGATCCCGGTCTTGAAGCACCAGCTCGCGCGGTCGTCGACGCTCGAGGCCTCGACGATCTCGTAGGCGCGGCGCCTGAACCCCTTCATGGTCGCGGAAGTTTGTCCCCGGGGATGGAGTCGAGGAACCCGAAGAAGGCCTTGTAGTAGCCGACGAGCGGGGTCGTGCCCTTGTAGCCGTGGCCCTGCCCGTCGAGCTCGTAGTACACGTCGCCCTCCCGGCCGGCGCAAGCCTTCAGCACCTGGAAGAACTGGCGGCTCTCGTCGACGGAGACGCGCTTGTCGTTGGTCCCGTGGGAGAGGAACAGCGGGCCGGAGGCGCGGCACGCGTGCGTCTGCGGCGAGCGGTCCACCCACTTCTCCGGGTTGGCCGCCGGGTCCTCGCGGGTCATGTCGGTGACCCAGCCGGGGATGTTCGAGCTCTTCACGTAGCGGACGAGGTGCGTGATCCCGAAGTCCGACAGCCCGAAGCCCAGCCTAAAGCCCGGCCGGTGGCCGTTGACCTCGTCCGGCAGCGTCAGCGCCCTCAGCGTCGCGTAGCCGCCGTGGCTGCC
>JACQPK010000090.1 GCA_016207565.1 Elusimicrobiota bacterium | reverse complement strand
TTTCCAGTCGCACCTGACGCCCCCCGCGCGCCTCGTGGGGGCGCTCGACGAGCTGGCCGCCCTCGGGAAGCCGCTCGAGGCGACCGAGCTCGACGTCGACGTGCCCGACGAGGTTCTCCAGGCCGACTACCTCCGCGACTTCATGATCGCGCTCTTCAGCCATCCGGCGGTGGACGGCGTGACCCTGTGGGGCTTCTGGGAGGGAGCGCATTGGCGGCCTCGGGCGGCGCTGTTCCGCAAGGACTGGTCCGCGCGTCCGGCCGCCGCCGCGCTCGAGGAGCTGTTGGCCCGGCGCTGGCGGACTTCCATCGAGGGCGCCGCCGACGACCGAGGCGAGCTCCGCTTCCGAGGCTTTCTCGGCCGCTACGAACTTCGGGTCTCGGCGCGCGGAGTCGAGGAGACGGCCGTCGCCGTTCTCCCCCGCGAGGGCGCGAGCGTCACCGTCCGGCTGCGGCGCTGAGCTCGGCGGCCGTCGGGACCGTGCCCGGCGGGAGAGTCGCGAAATCCGGCAGCGGACGCCACTCGGCCCCCTTGTACCGGTAGACGTAGCCCTCCGCCAGCCGAATCACCGCGGCGTTCTCTTCCTCCGCCAAGAAAGGCGTCAGCGGCAGCTCGCCCGCGATCGCCTCGGGAGCCCGGGCGTCGGGGCCGAACGGATCGCGGCGCAGGAACTCGGCGACGAGCCACGCCAACGCCAGCAGGCTCGTGGGCTTCGCGACGACCGTCGGCCCTCCCGCGCGCTCCTTGACGCGCTTGCCGAGCAGCTTCACGGCCGCCGGGACCGTCGCGATCGAAGGCAGCGGGATGTCCCGCACGTCTTTCGGCTGCATGGGGTTGCCGGTGAGCGCCGCGCCGTGCTCGGGGACGAGGATGACGACCGCGTTCCGTCCGGAGCGCTCGACCTCGGCGATCGCCGTCTTGAGCTCGGCGACGAGCGCGTCGAGCCTCCGCCGGTAAGCCTCCGGGGTATCGGGACTCAGCCTTTCGCTCCGCTTGTGCGTGCCGGCGTGCAGGTTGGCCGTGTTGAAGTAGAGCGCGGCCCGCGGCGCCTTCGACGCCTCCCTCGCCTCCCAGAACCGGTGGAGCGCCGCGTCGTCGCGGACCATCGGCTTGCCGTCGAAGAACAGGTAGCTCTCGGGAAGCCCGTCGATGGCGAGCGGCGGGTCCGCATGGCCGAGCCGCGCGGCCTTCTCGGCGAAGCCGTCGAACTTCCCGTTATGGGTGAACATCGTGAACGTCCTGAAGCCGCTCGCGCGCAGGGCGTCCAGCCAGTAGCAGCCGGGCGGCGCGTCGTAGTACAACCGGCGGTGCGGGAGCTGGCCGCACGGCGCTCGGAGCACGCGCAGGGCCGACGGGCCGCTGTAGCTGGCCGCTGAGTTGAAGCTCGTGAAGACGTAGTCGAACGTGGAGAAGAACGCGCGAAGGTCGGCCCCGGAGTCCTTGAGGTCCTTCCAGGACAGGGAGCAGACGTGCAGGATCAGGAGGTCGAACGGCTTCGCCGTCTCGGAGGGTCGCGGGTAGGACACGATCCGCCCCCGCTCGCGCGCGTAGAAGTCCTCCGGCGACCGCACCGTCTCCGGGTCTCCCGACTCGGACTCCCGCGGCTCGGCCACGCCGCCGCGCGCGAGGTAGAAGGCGTCCGCCGCGGCCAGCGTCCCCGTGCTGCGCGCGACGCCTCCGGCGAGCAGCGAGGCCGCCTCTTCCGCCGGTTCCACGGGGCCGCCGAAGTCGGCGACCGCCGCCCGCTGGGGCGCGCGCCAGGCGGCGACGCCGAACGCGGCGTAGGCGGCGGCGCCGAGCAAAAACGGCGCCTCGCGATGGGCGCGGCGCGCGGCGAAGCCGAGAGCCGCCGCCGCCGCGAGCATGGGGATGCTGAGCGCCTGCCACGCGAACTCCGCGAGATAGGCCGCGCTCGGCCGCGTGCGCGGGTCCAGCAGGAACTTGACCGCGGTCTTGACGGGCGGCAGATGCGACTCGCTCCACAGGAGCGCGAGGGCCGCCGTGGCCAAGCCGGCCGAGAGCGCGACGAGGATCTTCGGCGGGAGGGGGCGGGAGGCGTGGACGGCGGCCGCGAGCAGGAGCATCCAGCCGAGGCTCGGGACGATGTAGCCGGCGACGCCGAGGAGGGCCGCCGCGAACACGTACCACCACCAGAGCCACATCAGTAATAGTTGAAGTAGCCGCTGAACAGGTTGCGGAGGGTGCCGTAGCTCAGCTCCGACACGAGGGCGCGCAGCGTCTCCTCCGCGCGCTCCGGCTCCGCCCGGCACGAGCCGGCGCTCGCATGCCCCTCGCCGCCGAGCTTGCGCATCACCCGTCCCACGTCCATCGTGAAGGTCCGGTCGAAGATCGACTTCCCCGCCGCGAAGTCGATCGAGCGGCCGTCCTCCGCCCGCGAGACCTCGAGCGCCGCGTTGCACTCGGGGAACAGCGCGTAGGTCACGAATCGGTTCCCCGGGTGAAGGACCGTCTCTCCCCGCAGGTCCGTCACCACGAGGTTGCGGACGACGGTGGAGCACCGCATGATCTGCGCCTTGTGATCCTGGACGCACCCGAAGTAGAGCTCCAGGCGCTCCTCCACGTCGCGCCGCTTCAGAAGATGGGAGATCTCGAGCTCGGTGCCGTGCTCGATCATGCCGCCCAAGAGTTCGTCGCGCGTGCGGCGAAAGCGAGCGCGGCGCTCGAGCCCGGTGCGGTCGTCGATCAGGAAGTCGAAGAGAGTCCAGCCGGTCGGATATAGGATCTCATCGGGCGTCAGGTCCGCGGCCCCGATCTTGTCGACGGCGTCCAGGAGCTCCCGGTAATCGTGGGTGAACCTGCCCTGGTAATGCCGGTGGACGACCCTCGACGTGGACCGCGCGCGCCGGTCCACGATCAGGTTCTTGCGCGCGCCGCGCGCGGCGCGCGGCACGTGGTCGAACGCGAGCCTCGGCTCGGGGCGGTAGGGCAGGCCCGCGATGACGTCCGACTCCGCGATCGCGAAAGCGCCGCTCTCCACGGCTTTCGGGTGGGCGAAGGCGGCGGTCGAGATCTCGCCAAGCTCGCGCAAGAGGACGCCGCACACGAGCCCGTCGAAGTCCGCCTTGGTGACGAGCCGGCCGCCGCGGCTAGGCGCTCCGGACACTAGCGCGCCTCCGGCTTGATGGATAGCGAACGGAGCGACGCAAAGGTACGCGGAGGAAGTGACGGAAAGGAGCGCAAAGGACGGATATTCATTCTCCATCCGTCCTTTGCGTGCCTTTCCTTGAATTCCCTTCGCGTTCCTTTGCGATCCTCTGTGTCATTGGGGAATGATTTGGGACTGCGCTAGGCTCCCGCCGAGGCGACGCCCCGCCGGGAACGCGCCCGCAGCCGCTCGAAGGCCGCCCTCAGACGCTCGAGCGCCGGGGCGAAGACGAACTGGCGCACCGCCATCAGGTACACGCGGATTCCGGCCGAGGCCGACCGGACCACGAACCGGAAGATCCACCGGAGGCTCGCGGGCCGGGTCTTCCGCTGCCAGAAGTCGGCCCAGCGCTGGCTGTCGCCGTAGACGAACTCGACGGTCTGGGCGAACTTCTCCTTGTCGGCGAACAGCAGCTCGACGCCGCAGAACAGGCGGCTCCCCCGCTGCGCGTGCCGGCTGACTCGTCCCTCGAGCTCGAACTTCCGCCCGAAGCTGTTGCGGCTCTCGAGCATCACGTGCTCGAGGGCGGCGAGCTTCTCCTTGAGCTTGAACGAGAGGCCGATCCCGCACAGCGACACGTCGTGGACGTCGGCCTCAAGCCTCAGGTTCAGGCGCGGGAGGTAGAGCTGGATCTTGCCGTCGGCCCACATGCGGTGGTAGCGGCGCACCTGCTTCGTCTCGAGGAACGCGCCGAAGGAGGCGAGGCCGAGGATGAGGTTGAAGACGCACCAGACGAACGTGATCGCCGTGATGTCGCGGAACATCGGCAGCTGGACCCACCGGTACGCCGCCGCCGGGACGGCGAAGAGCAGGATCGTCACCAGGATCAAGAACGGCCAGGCGAAGCTGCTCAGGACCTCGCCCTCGAGGTTCTTGCCCTTGGGCGTGACCTTGAACGAGGGCTTGCGGGGGTTGGCCAGCACGGAGAACATCACGGGCAGCAGGAACAGGGATTGGATGCCCTCGAAGAACTCGGAGAAGAACGGCCAGCGGTAGCGGCCGTAGAGGAACCCCGTCAGGACGATCGAGCCGATGACGTGCGGAAGCGCGAAGGCCAGCACTTGCGGCACCGAGGCGAAGTAGACCTTGAGGCTGAAGAGGAGGAACGCCGCCGGCGCCACGTAGAAGACCACGCGCGAGACGCCGAAGAACCAGTACAGGCAGCTGTTGAAGTAGCAGATGCGCTGGTAGAGCTTGAGGCCTTTGCCGAAGAGCGGGTTGTTCAAGATCAGGATCTGCACCATCCCCTGCGCCCACCGCTGCTTCTGCACGATCAGGTCGTCGAACGTCTCGGGGGAAAGCCCGCACACCATGGGCCGGGGGATGTACACGCTCTTGTAGCCGCGGCGGTGCAGCGCGAGCGCGGTCTCGCAGTCCTCGGTGATCGTCTCGCCGCAGATCCCGCCGACCTCCGCCAGGGCGGTCCGGCGCAGGATCGCCGCCGAGCCGCAGAAGTAGCTCGAGTTCCAGAGGTCGAGGCCCGGGTGGATGCCGCGGTAGAACATGTCGTTCTCGCTCGGCGCGTCCCGGAAAATCGCGAGGTTCTTCTCGATCGGGTTGGGGTTGATGAAGAAGTGCGGCGTCTGCACGAAGGCGACCTTGCGATCCTTCAGGAACCAGCCCACCGTGTTCTTGAGGATGTCGCGGGCGGGCACGTGATCGCAGTCGAGGATCAGGACCAGATCTCCGCTCGTGTGGCTGAGGGCGTGGTTGAGGTTGCCCGCCTTCGCGCGCAGGTTCTTCTCCCGCGTGATGTAGCCGACGCCCAAGTCGGCCGCGAGCCGCCGAAAGTCGTAATGCCGCTCCCACGCGGACGCTCCCGAGCCGGCGCGCTTGGCCACCGTCCCGCCGTCGTCGAGGATCCAGACGTTGAGCTTCTCCCGCGGATAATCGATATGGAGCGCCGCCGTCGCCGTCACGCGCACGATGTCTTTGGGCTCGTTGTACGTGGGGATCAGGATGTCCACGGACGGCCACAGGTCGGGGTCCTCGGGCAGCGGCATCACCTTGTGCTCGAGGGGCCAGATGCTCGTAAATACGCCGAGCAGGTGGAGCGCGATCGCGTACATCTCGGCGGCGTAGAGCGCCAGCATGCCGAGGCAGTCGGCCGGCCCGGTGTAGACGAGCGTCTCGCGCGTCCGCCACAGCACGTAGCGGGTCGACAGGAACACGCTCAGGAGGATGAAGATGATCCGCAGCGGCGGCTTACGGACCCGGTCGAAGCGCTTGAGGACGAAGAGGACGGCGACGAGCGCCCAGCCGACGACGAACTGGTCCGCGAGCGTGAGGTGGACGCGCTGGAGGTGGAGGAAGAGGAGGAGGACGGCCGACAGGCCCAGATACGGCAGCGCGTCCACGAGGCGCCGACGGAGGGCCTCGTCGGTCTCGCGCAGGCCCATGGCCGGTCAGTGGGAGGCGTCGATCTGCACGTCGTGGGACTTGCTGCGCGTCTCCTCCGCCGGGCCGGAGCGCGACTGGAGGAAGGCGAACCCGAGAGCGGCCGCGATCGCCGCCGGCACGAGCACCTTGACGGCCATCGGGACGCCCTTGCGCGGAGCCTCGACGGGCTTCTGGGCCTGAACGTCCTTGTGGATCTCGCTGGGGTTCCAGTAGGCCTTATAGAGCCGGAAGGGCTCCTTCTTGCCTTTGAGCAGGGCTTCCTTGACGAAGCCGCAATGGATCTCGGTCCGGTCGGAGAGCGCCAGGTAGGTCTCTTCCGACAGGTAGATCTCGCCAGGGTTCGCCGCGCCTTCGATCCGGGAGGCCACGTTTACGACGTCGCCGAAGATGTCCTTCTGCTCGACGATCGCTTGGCCGTAGTGGATCCCGATACGCATGAGGATCGGGATCGGGAGCGTCTTTCGCATGTTGAACGCGTCGATCCCCCGCTGGATCTCGCAGCCGGCCCGCAGCGCGTCCAGCGTGTTGTCGTAGTAGGACATCGACCCGTCGCCCATCGTCTTGACCAGGACGCCGTTGTGCTTCTTTACGGCGGGGATCAGGATGTCGTTGTGCTGCTTGAGGAGCGAGCGGACGGCGAAGTCGCCGTGGGTCTCCGCGATGGTCGTCGAGCCCTTGAGGTCGGTGAACATCACCGCGATCGTGCGGGTGTATTTCTCCCGGAAATGGCGGTCGAGGCGCTCCCGCTCCTCGATGATCTTGTCTACGTCGAGCTCGGGCTCTTCCATGAGGCGCGGCCCATATTTTACTCCATTCTTGACGGACATTCGACCCGTCGTTGACGATTCCCGCTCACCAATCGGCGGGGGGGGGCTGACGCCGGGAGGCCCCGTAGATGGACGGCAGCTCCGGCGAGAGCTCCTCGCCGGCCGGGTTCGGCGGCGTCACCGGCCTCGCGGCCGGCGGCGCGCCTTTGGGGCGCGCGGGCCGCGCCGCCGCCGGAGCGGCGGTCGCCGCGGGGGGCGCCGCCGGACGGCGATTCCGGGCGCCGAGCCAGGCCCCGAGGAAAAGAAAGACGGCGGCCGCCAGCGCGGAGGCGATCCAGTAGCCGCGGTCGGAGCGGAGGATCGCGGCCGCGGGCCGAGAAGGATGCTCCGGCGGAGCCGGCGCCCGAGCCGCCGAGCCTGCGCGAGGGGCCGAACCGCCGCGCGGGAGCCAGCCTTCGACTCGCTCGAGCAGCGAGAGGAGCGTCAAGCGCAGCTCCACCACCCGCTGAAGCGCGACGCGGGCCTCCTCCTTGACCTTCACCGTGTCGGGAGGGGGCAGGCTCGCCTGCGCGGCCGCCTCGGCTCGGCTCCGGACGAGCTCGGCGTCCTTGAGCAGGAGCTTCTCGCGGAGCTCCTGCGAGAGCGCCTCGAGCGCCTTCGCGCGCTCCTCCAGCCCTCTGAACCGTTCCTCGACGGTCTCCCGCTCGCTCCGCGCGGCCTCGTCTCCGGAGACGCGCGCCCGCAGCTCGCTCGCCACCCGCTCGACCTCGGCCTTCAGACGCGCGATCTCTTCGTCCCGCGACCTCAGGTCGCCGTGGAGGCGCCGGAATTCCTCCTCGAGGCCCCGCGACGGCTCGGCTTCCTCCCTCGAGCGGGGCGGCTGAGGCCGCGGAGGCGGAGCGGCCGGCGGAGATGCGCCGGGGCGCGCGGCGGCCTTGGGCGCGGAGAGCCTCGCCGCGATCTCGGCCACCGCCCCGGCTCTCGACCATTCCTCGGCCCTAAATCCCGCCGTCTCCCGGCAGACGAAGGTCTCCACGGTGAAGCCCTCGAGCTCCAGGAGAGCATCCACCTCGAAGGGACCCGAGGTGCGGTAGTTGAGGAAGGCGAAGTATCGCACGGAAAGCCGCCCGCGTCGACGCCGCCGATAGTATAGGGCGGGCTCGCCAAAAAGCAATGACGAAATCGTGTCCCGGGAGACTCGGGCGTTTCCTCTAGACAAGCCGCATAACCTGTCCCATACTAGGCGCCCGTGACACTTTTCGCGCGCCCGCGACGTCTAAGGAGCAGGAGACCCTTCGACTCGGTGACCCGACTTCTCGCTCTGGCGTTCCTCGCCTGCCTGCCCGCCGCCTCCCGCGCCCAGCCGGCCTCGATCACGCTCCGGCAGGCCTTCGACAGCGCGCTCCGCAACAGCGAAAGCATCGCCATCGACCAGCAGGAGGTCCGGCGGGCGGAGGCGCTCTACCGCGAGGCGATGCGCGGGGAGCTCCCGGTCCTCGACTTCGCCGCGGAGGCGTCTTGGGAGCGTCGGCCGACCTCGAACCGTTTCAATAATGCGGACACCGAGGCGGCTTTCCGCCTCACGAAGACCGGCCTCTCCGGCTACCGGGAGCTCGCCGCGATCCGCGCGGCCGGCCACGACTCGGCCCGACGGCGGCATCTTCGGGCGCGAGCCGAGCAGCTCCTGCTGGGCGACGTCTCCGGGGCCTTTTTCGGCATGCTGCAGTCCCAGGAGAACGTCGCCGCGACGGAGGAGCTCATCAGTCTCGCCGGCGCGCGCCTGACCGAGCTGCGCGAGCGCGTCCGGGTCGGCCGCACCCGCGAGGCGGACGCGATCGGCCAAGAATTCCAGGTCGCCACCCTCCGTTCGCAGCTCGAGGAGAGCTCGCGGCAGGTCCAGGCCCGGGCGGACCTGCTGTCGTTTCTCATGCGCGAGCCGGTGACGGCGCTCAAGCCGGGCGAGGCGCCGTTCCTCGAGCTGCCTCCGATCGAGAGATTCCTGTCCCGCGTGGAGTCGCGGCCCGACGTCGTGGCCGCGCGGGAGTCCGCGCAGGCGGCCGCCGCGCTCGTGCGTCTCGCGCGCGCCGACCATTGGCCTGAGCTCGGCTTTCAAGCCCGGTGGTTTCCGCACCGGCCGGCCTCGCAGCTCTCCAACCGCTGGGATGCCACGCTGGGAGTCTCGGTTCCGCTGTGGAGCTGGGGCGCGGTGGCGGCCTCCGTCGAGGCGGCGCGCGCGGACCTGACGCAGGAGGAGCTCGGGCTCCAGGCCTTGCGCCGCGCGGCCGAGCTCGACGTCCGAAACGCCTACCGGGACTACCGCTCCGCCCGCCGGCAGCTCGACGTCCGCCGGCAGGCGATGGAGCTGGCGCGCCGGGACTTCGAGCTCCAGAGCCGCGACGAGAAGCGCGGGCTCGTGACCTCGCTCGAGGCGCTGGAGTCCTTGAACCGCCTCAACGGCGCCCGCCTCGCTTACAACAACGCCGTCCTGGCGGTGCGCCTCGCCTCGGTGAGCCTCGACATCGCCTCCGGCGAGCCGATCGAGGGAGTGGAGCTATTGAAATGACCCTTTCGGATCTCGCGATCAAGAAGCCCGTGTTCGCCTGGATGCTCATGATCTCGCTGCTCCTGTTCGGCGGGATCACCTTCCGGCGGCTCGGCGTCTCGCAGAACCCCGACGTCGACTCGCCGGTGGTCAACGTCCGGCTCACCTGGGAGGGCGCCGCTCCCGAGATCATGGAGAACGAGGTCGTCGACCCGGTCGAGGAGGCGATGATGACCGTCGAGGGGATCAAGAAGATCCGCTCGACCTCCCGCTTCGGCATGGCGAACTTGACCGCCGAGTTCGATCTCTCGAAGGAGATCGACGTAGCGGTCCAGGAGGTGCAGACCCGGATCGCTCAGGCCCAGCGCAACCTGCCGCGAGACCTGGAGCCGCCCGTCATCCAAAAGGTGAACCCCGAGGACCAGCCGATCATGTGGCTCGGCGTCTCCGGGACCCGCTCGCAACGCGAGCTCTCCACGTACGTGCGCGACTTCCTCCTCGACCGATTCCAAACCGTTCCCGGGGCGGGCGAGGTGTCTCTCGGCGGATTCACGGAGCCGAACCTCCGCGTCTGGCTGAAGCCCGAGAAGATGCTGGATCTGCAGATCACGGTCGACGATGTCGTCTCGGCGATCCAGACCCAGCACTCGGAGCTGCCGGGCGGCGTCCTCCAGACGGAGCATACGGAGCAGAACGTCCGCGTGATGGGAGAGGCTTCGACCGCCAAGGAGTTCGGGCGCATCACGATCCCCCAGCGTGTCGGCCAGGGCATCCTTTGGAAGACGATCCGCCTCGAGGACATCGCCGAGATCGAGGAGGGGCTGGCCGACGTCCGCCGCATCTCGCGGGTCAACGGCGAGCCCGCGATCGGCATGGGCGTCCGCAAGCAGCGCGGAGCCAACGCCGTCGACGTGGCGCGCGGCGTGAAGGCGAGGATGGGCGCCCTGGCCGAGGAGCTGCCGGAAGGCGTGAAGATCGGGATCAACTTCGACACGACCCGGTTCATCGAGGAGAACATCCACGAGCTGATCCTCACCTTGGTCCTCGCGGTGGTCCTCACGTCGATCGTGTGCTGGCTGTTCTTGGGCTCATGGACCTCGACCTTGAACGTGGTGCTGGCGATCCCGACGGCATTGGGCGGGACCGTGCTCGTGATGTACTTCTGCGGGTTCACCCTGAACACGATCACGCTGATGGCCATCTCGCTCGTCATCGGCATCGTGGTCGACGACGCGATCGTCGTCTTGGAGAACATCGCCCGGCACCGCGAGGCGGGGAAGTCGCTCGTGGAGGCGGCGATCCACGGCGCCCGGGAGATCCTGTTCTCCGTCATCGTGATCTCGAGCGCGGTCATCGCGATATTCCTGCCCGTCGCGTTCATGAAGGGCATCATCGGCAAATTCTTCTTCGAGTTCGGCGTGACGATCTCCGTCGCCGTGGCGTTCTCGCTGCTCGAGGCGATCACGCTCGCGCCGATGCGCTGCAGTCAGTTCCTGGAGGTCGGCCACGAGACCCGCATCGGGAGGCTGATGGACCGGTGGATGCACGCCGCGGCGTCGGGATATCGCCGCACGCTAGAGTGGGCGCTCGATCATCGGTGGGCCGTCCTCATCGCGTCGGCGGCGCTCTTCGCCGGGTCCCTGACGATCTCGAAGAAGCTGCGGCGCGAGATGACGCCCTCGCAGGACAGCGGGACCTTCATCGCCCGCTTCCAGACGCCGCCCGGCTCGTCGTTGGCCGCCACCGACGAGGCGTTCCGGAAGATGGAGGCCTGGTTCAAGGAGCGGCCCGAGGTCGAGAAGTACTTCGGGAACGTGGGCGGCTTCGGGGGCGGCGAGGTCAACACGGGGATGGTCTTCGTCACGATGAAGCCGCTCGACAAACGCCCCAAGGGAAAGCGCGGGAAGCCGATCAGCCAGCAGGAGTTCATGTCGATCTGCCGCAAGGAGCTCTCGAAGGTCCCCGGCATGCGCCGCGTCGGCCTGCAGGACCGGTCCCAGACGATCGCCACCGGCGGCGGCCGCGGGTTCCCGATCGAGCTCTCGGTCCAGGGGCCCGACTGGGAGAAGCTCGGCTCGTTCGCCGAGGAGATCCGCGAGCGCCTGCTGAAATCGGGGCTCGCCGTCGACGTCGACACGAGCTACCAGCTCGGGGTCCCCGAGGTCCGGATCGTCCCGGACCGCGACAAGGCGGCCGCGCGGGGCGTCACGGTCGCGGCGATCGCCCGCACGATCAACTCCACGGTGGGAGGCATGCGGGTCGGCAAGTACACGAAGGGCGGCCGGCGCTACGACATCCGCGTGAGCCTCGCCGACAAGAACCGCAAGCAGACGACCGACATCTCCAAGCTCTGGGTCCGCAACGTCCGCGGCGAGCTGATCGCGCTCTCGGAGGTCACGCAGATCCTCTCCAAGCCGACGCTCCTCTCGATCCAACGCGAGGACCGCCAGCGCTCGGTCAACGTCTTCGGCAACGTCGCTCCGGGCAAGTCGCAGGCCGACGCGCTCCAGGAGGCCCAACGCATCGCCCGCGAGATGCTCCCCGACGGCTACCACCTGGCCACGACCGGCCAGGCCGAGCAGTTCCAGGAGTCGTTTCGCGAGCTGATCCTCGCGCTGCTGCTGGGGATCGCGGTCGCGTACATGATCCTCGGCGCTCAGTTCAACAGCTTCCTGCATCCCTTCACGATCCTGCTCGCGCTCCCGCTCAGCCTCTCGGGCGCGCTCGCCGCGCTCTGGGCGATGAACCAGTCGCTCAACCTCATGAGCATGATCGGCATCCTGCTGCTCATGGGCATCGTCAAGAAGAACTCGATCCTGCTGGTGGACTTCACGAACGTCAAGCGCGCCGGGGGGCTCGCCGTCAACGACGCCCTGCTCGAGGCCTGCCCGCTCCGGCTGCGGCCGATCCTGATGACGTCTTTGGCGATCGTCGCCGGCGCGGTCCCGGCCGCGCTCACGCTCGGCCCCGGCGCCGAACTGCGCGCCCCGATGGGCATCGCCGTCATCGGAGGCACCGTCGTCTCGACCCTGATGACGCTCTACATCGTCCCGTGCGCCTACAGCCTGCTTTCCGTGCTGGAGTCCGGGAAGTCGCAGGCTCGACAGGACGAGGTCAGCCGCGTGCTGGGCGAGGCGGCCTAGCCGCCGCCCCACGGCAAAGGGCGAGTTGGCCTATTCTCTTCAGTTATCCCCACCCTGCGCGTCCTTTCTGTAACTTCACTTTGGCCGGAGCCTGCCTACCACGCACGCAAAAGCGCCGCCGGAACGCGGAGTAAAGGGAAAGTAAGGCTCGTCTTCCCGATGGTGGTTTTCGACGCTTCCCGCGTAGGAACTTCTTAACCAAACGCTGGCTCGCGGCAGAGAGCCTCCTCCGGGCATACTCGTCGTGAGCAGGGGGGAACATGAACGGCGCGATCAAACGATGGGCTCGGGCCGCGGCGACCGCGGGCTGGCTGTTGGCGGCGCAGTCCGCAGAGCCGAAGGAGCTCCTGGCCTCGGGCGGGACGTCCGACCCGCTCGTCCCGACGGTCGGCGAGCTCCGGCTCGCGGTGGGCTACCGCGTGATCGCGCGGGGCCTCAAGGAGCTCGAAGGCTGGTTCTATGAGCCCGGCCGGTCGCGAGCGCCGTGGAACGCCCCGCGTCGAGGGCAGCCCTATGCCGAGTATGGCGATGGAGAGTTCCCCGTAGGGGGGCGCTTCGACGTCAGCACCTACTCGCCCCCGCCGTGCCTTACCCGGGAACAGTACCTGAACGGCGCACGAGGCGGCGGGGCGACGCGAGTATATGCCGAGTACCTCAGGGAGTGCCAGGAACGGCGTCGCCGCGATACGCGACCCATCTATACGCGGACTCCGGAGTGGAAGTTTCTCCAAACGATCGACCTGCACAATCAGGTCAATCGCGGACGCTTTCCTCCCGGCCAGTTTCTCACCGCGAGGCTCGGAAGCGCCGAACATCAGTACGGGAGCGCCGAGGCCGGCCTCCTAGGGTACTTCATCCAGACGGTGGAGCATCCCTACGGCGAGATCGTCCCGCGGTCTCCGTTGATCCGGGCCTCTGACTGGTATTTCCGCCTCACGCCGGACGGGACGGGTTGCATTTCCGGCTCCTTCCGGCTGCAGCTCCCCGGGGCCGTGATCCAGCTCGAGCCCAAGCGGCTCCTCGTGAACTGGGCCGACCACGGCTGGGGGGTGCGCTTCCCGGGAGCTCGCATCCATATCGATGGACTCTCGGCCGAGCCGACCTTCCTGGTCTGCGTCGACGCCGCTCTTCAGCCGACCGCGACGATCCAGTCGATGCAGGTGAAGCCGGAGGGAGTCCGGTTCGTGCGGAACGGGGGCTTGGACGTCGATCTCGGCATCTTCGGCGGAGTGCCGGGCGTCGGTACCGCGATCGACGCGATTGTCGACAGCACGCTCGGCCTGGTCGTAGACGAGATCGCCACCGGTGTATTCGACGACAGGGCGAGAAGCGGGATCGAACGGGCGTTCGGCCGGGTCAGGCAAGAGATCGACGAGCGCGCCCGCGCGGCGGCCGATGAGGAGCTGCAAAAGCTGATGGCGGCGCTTCCTCGCGTTCAGGACTCGCTGCGGGACGGGTGCTCCGCGCTGCGCCGGGCCCTCGACGACGGGATACTCTCGACCGTGGCGGGTCCCCGGACGGCCGAGCGCGTGCGCGAGATCGTCGGCGCGGAGTGCGCGCGGATCGCGGAGGACCCCGGGGCCGCCCAGAGCGGCCCGTTCGTATTCCGCGGGACTCCCGAAGGGGAGAGCAACTCGTGCTACGCGGCCTGGACGAACGTCGACCGGACGCTCGATCCGCGCGCCGGTGGGCGAGGGCGTGACTGCGGCGTCGAAGGCGTCCTGAGGCTCTCGCTCCCGGCCGGGCTTTGGCCGGTGATGTCGTGCGTGGCCGAGACGACGGGCGCCTGGCTCGACGACGGCCCGCTCCCCGCGCACGTCCTGGCGCGCGACGTGAAGCTGGACTGCCTTGGGCCGATCGTCCGGTTCATCCAGGCGGTGGACGGCGCGTCCTCGCCTGGCAAGCACGCGTCGATCCGGTTTCGCGCGAATAAGCTCACCGGGTTGTGAGGTGGAACATTCGCGGCCTTTCCCTTATACTCCGGATTGACCCATGAAATGGAACCCGTTCGAGGACCGGAAGTCGAGCGTCTTGGTCGTGCTGGCGCTCGTCTCGCTCGGGTTCGTCGTGGGCGCCGAGTGGTGGCGCTGGCGTTCGGACGCCGACCCGCGTCACGGGCAACTCACGCCCGGGACGCGGGTGCCGGGCGCCGACGGCGCGCCCGACGAG
>JACQPK010000089.1 GCA_016207565.1 Elusimicrobiota bacterium | reverse complement strand
CCTCTGCGATGCGCTGTTGCAGCCCGACGCACGAAGAGCACGGAGTAACGCGGAGGTACGCAGAGGGAAGTAACGAAGAGGCCGCAGAGGACGGCCCTTGATTGAGGATTAGGGTCACGGGAAAGGCGGCGCCTGCCGGAGACGGATCGGCGCTACCGCGACAGGCGGGAGGCGGTGCGGACGACGGCGGGGACCGGCGAGTGGAAGCCCGCGCGAAGGACGCGCAGCGCCTCGAGCGCCTGGGGGCCGTCGCGCGAGCCCTCGAGGACGCGACGGGCCTGGCGCAGCGCGACCAGCGCCGGGTACGCGAGGGTGATCTCGTCCCCGGCGGCGAGCGGCGCGCGCCGGTCGCAGTCGGCGAGGCTGAGGCAGGGCGGCTCGGCGATCACGGAGGCGAGGAACTCCCAGTCGCGCGGAGAGACGAGGTTCCGGCCGAGGACGTAGACGATCGTACCGCGCTCGGCGCGGCGCTCGCGCGGGAGCCGGCCGTACGCGTCGCGCAATAGCGTCTTCGCCTCGTCGGACAGGCCGTCGAAGCTGCGGTCGAGGCGGGGGTCGTTGTCGTCTTTGGACCGCAGCACGTCCTCGAGCGTCTCGAGCGCCGCGCGGGCCTGGGGCGTGGCCGGCGGCGGGGCCGGCCGCCACCAGAGGATCGCGGCCGCGAGCGCGGCGCAAAGCGCGACCAGCGCGGGCCTGGCGGAGCGGAGCCCCGCCGGGCCGGCGCTCGCTGGGGTTGTCGGGGACGCCGGCTTCACCGCAGGTCTTCCTCCATGCGCCGCCGGGACTCGGCGTCGATGATCCTGCCGAATTGGTCGTCCGCGTAGAGCTCGGCGTCCATCTTCACCTTGTCGGTGCAGTTCGAGCAGGACTTCCGGATGTTCCTCAGCATGATCGTGGACGAGCCGTAGGAGCCGAGCGGCGTCGTGTCGCACGCGGGCTCGCCGGCCAGCGGCGCTCCGGTCCAGATGCTCTTCATGTCGCGGCCCATCGAGTCGCGGAACGGCCGCGGGCAGCGCGCGTGAGGCCAGTTGCGGCGCATGATCTCGGTGTGCCGCGCCTCGTGGAACACGACCATCAGCCGCGCGATCTGCGGGTGGCTGAACTCGATGTAGTTCTTGGTGATCCACATCTTCGAGGGCCCGAGGATCGGGATGACGCACGCCACCGCGTTGCCGCTCCCGCAGCCGGAGACGCCGATCGCCGACACGCGCGAATCGAAGAACTCCTTGTAGGCCGCGCCCGCCACGTCGCCGAAGATGCCGCGATGGAGCGGCGTCGCCGGTCCGCCTTCGATCGAGCCCATGAACGCCAGGTCCCGGCGCATCTGCTCCTGGATGTCCTTCGGCACGTCGTCGTCGAAGGTCCAGCCCTTGCCGCGGCGGGGAAAGCCGAAGAGCTTGGCTCCCCGGTCGGCCTCCTCCGGGGTGAAGTAGTACAGGTCCGCGCTCGAGCGGCCCGGGTCGGCGGGCGCCGCCGCGCCCGAAGGCTCGGCCGCGAGCGGGATTGGCGGGACGGGCGGCGGCGGGCCGCCGCCGGCGGCGAGCTGCAAGGCGAGGAGAGCGGGCAGGGTCGATTCCATGGAGCTTCGACGATGGCCCGAAAGGCCCAGAAGCACTAGGGCCGCGGGGCCCGCGCCCGCCTGGGCCCTAGGTCCCAGGTTGTCGGCAGTGGTCCGCGTGGTCCAGCGGGAGCGTGCGCCGGCGGTCGCCGTCGAACCGGAGCTCCAACCGCACGCCGAGCCGGTCCGGGCGGTGCTCGCGGCACAGCCGTTCGGCGTGAAAGCGGACGGCCCGTTCGATCGCGTGGCTCGGCACGGTGAGGAGAGCGTAGGGGTTCAAGAGGAGGCGGTCGCCTTCTCGGACGGTCGCGTTCCAAGGCAAGCGTTCGACGAGCGCGGCGCCCGCGTAGACCGCGCCCCGATAGGCGGGCGTTCCGGCGGGCGCCGTGGCGCCGTCGGCAAGGAGCGTCGGCCTTCGCCACGGCCACTCGACCTCGAAGACGAGGCGCCGCCCGTGCTTTTCGAGCTCGATCCGGGTCGAGCCGGCGACGTTTCGTTGCGTGCGCGGCAGCGTGAAAGCCCCCGCGAGGAAGAGGAAGACTACTGGCGCCCAGCCGCGGGGACCGAGGTGGGGCCGGTGCTCGGGAGAGCCCCAGAAGGCGATCAGCATGGCCGGGAGCATGAACAGGGGAAAGTCGAGCCCTTCTTGCCCCGCGCGGTAGAGGCACGCCGCGGAAAAGACGGCGAGGCACGCGCCGCGCGCGGCCCGCGAGCGGGAGAACCACAGCGCCGGCCCGAGGATCTGCCAGAGCACCCAAGCCGCCGACAGCAGCGCCCCGGCTCGCCCCACGTCGGGCACGAAAGGCGAAGTGCCCCGGATCGAGAGGTAGAAGTCGCCTCGGAGCCACGAGGGCTCGGCTTGCGAAAGGCCCAGCAGCACCCAGCTCAGCGCGACGCCGAGCCCGTAGGCGAAGCGCTTCGCCGGAGAGGCCAGGAAGAGCAGCGAGAGCCCGAGGTGGAGGTGATGGACCTCGGACTCGAGCCTGGCGTCGCTCAGATAGAAGTACGCCTTGCTCGCGGTGAGGAGCGCCAGGACGGCCACGGAGAGGCGGCAGTCGCGGCGGACGAGGTGAAGCAGTCCCAAGAACCCGGCGAAATAGAGGAGCGCGAGGAGGAGCAGGGTCTCGAAGGCGCCGGGGAATAAGGGACCTCCCACCGCGGCGACCGCCGCCGTGGGGAGGACGTTGCCGGTGTCGAGCCCGTACGTGGACAGCATCGCGGCGTTGTCGGCGTGCCAGGCGCCTAGGGAGTGGCAATGGAACAGGATCAGCGCGGCGCAGGCCAGCCGCGCGCGGGGCGAGTCCCGCAGCTCTTCGTAGCCCGTCACGGGAGCGCCTCGTAGCGGATCCACGGATTGTGCCCGAGCGGATCGTAGGCGGGATCGAGAACGCAAAAGTCGTCGATGTCGAGGACGCGGTAGCGCGGACCCGTCCGGTTGAGGCGGCTCAGAAGGCGCATGCGCAGCCGGTCGGGCCGGTAGCGGCGGCAGAGCTCCTTGCCGTACGCCCAATACAGGTAGGGATCCCCGAAGACCGCGCTCTCGCCGGAGGTGAAGACCTGGGGGTTCCAGATCGCGGTCCCGCTCTCGTCGAAGACCGTGCGCGTCGGGTCGAAGCCCGGCACGGGCCTGCCGTCGACCTCGCACCGCCCGCGCACGATCGCCTGGGTCGTCGCCTGGCCTTCGTAGTCGAACATCGAGACCGACCTGGCCGGCCTCTCGACCTCGAGCTCCATGCGCCGGCCGCCCTTCACGATCTCGGCGGTGAACAGCGCGGAGCGATTCGCCTCGAACATGAACATGCGCAGCCAGCGGCCCTCGCCCGTCAGGAGGATCGGTCCGGGGATGAAGGCGGGCCACAGGCCGCCGAAGAAGAGCGCGGCGATGAACAGCCAGCTTGGGACGTGCCGCCTATTCCAGCGGTAGCCGGCGTGGATCGGCCGGTCGAAATCGAGGAACGCGGGGACGAGGGCCAGCAGCATGATCGCCGGATACGTCCAGCCGACCAGCGTGGTCGAGTAGAGGTGGAACAGCACGAGGAGGCGGACCGACAGCTTCCTAAGCCCGGCGCGCGACGAGAACCACAGCCACGGGCCGACCAGCTCGAGGGCCATGAGCGCCCAGCCGGCGGCGAGGACGAACCCATCGGACTTGGGCAGGAGGGGGAGCTTGTCCGGGGTCGAGTTGAACGCTTCGCCCGCGAGCCAGGAAGGCGTCATCTTGGTGTAGGCCGCGTCGAGGTAGCAGCACAGGAGGGTCAGGCGCACGAAGAACAGCTTCGACCGCGACACGAGGAACGAGAAGGTCACGAAGAGCTGCGCGTGCTTGAACGGCTGCATCAGCCGGAACTCCTGGAGGTAGTAGAACGCCGTGTTCGCGAACGCGAACGCCAGGATCAGCATCGACCAACGGAGGCTTGCCTCGCCGGGCGACGGGCGGCCAGCGGCCTTCGCCGCGGCGGGAAGGGCGGCGAGGAAGAATCCGAGGACCGACGCGAGGGACAGGAGCGCCAGCCATGCGTTCGTCCAGAACTGGTCCAAGACGACCAGCCGGCGCAGACCTTCGACGGGCCACATCGGCACGAAGTTGAAGGTGTGCGTTCCCAGCGTTGAGTACGCCGGGTTGTCGATCATCCCGGCGAAGGAGATGTACGCGTAGAGGTTCAGCCCCGCCAGGAGGAGCTGCAGGCGGACGTCGCCTTCGACCTCGCGGACCCCCAGGAGATCGGACATGAAACAGGAGAGGCCGGGGCGGCGCCCCGGCCTCTCCTCTATACTCTTTTCCAAAGGCTACTTCTTATCTTCGGCGGGCTTCCCCTTCGTCGTCCGGATCCGGTGTCCCGGCCCGAGCGCGAGCTTGCCGTTGAGGACCACGTACTCCGCCGCCGTCGACCCGGGGAACACCTTGCGCACCTTGGCCGTGCCCATGCCCCGCTTCTTGGGGAAGTAGCTCATGAGACCGTCGCCCTGGCGCACCAGCTCGATCGGCTTGCGGCTGCCGTCCGCCATGGGACGGTCGTGCCCGCGACGAGACCCTCTCCATCGACGGGTCCGTTGTCGTTGTGGTTGTGGACCACGACGCCCTCGGCGACGTAGCTCGCGGGCGGGTCCTCGACGAAGAGCGGGAAGATGTCGACGGGACCCGGCCGCTTCACGAGCGACGTGATCTCGATCGGCTCTCCCTTGTCGTTGAGGAGCTTGTCGCCGACCTTGAGCTCGTCGACCCGCGTCCACTTCCCGTTAGCCCAGAAGAGGTGCGGGCCGGTCACGCCGTTGGACCCGTTGATCTGGTAGAACGAGTCCCATTCGGACTTGTACCGGTCGGTCACCTTGGAGGTGATCCACTTGCCGGTGTTGACGTCGTAAGACTTCACGACGTCGCCCGCCTGCACCTGCTCGACAGGCTTCGTGGTCCCGTCCGCCATGGTGATCAAGGTCCCGGCCACGAAGCAGCGGTGGTAGGGCGGCGGCGGCGGGGGGGGCGGCGGCGG
>JACQPK010000092.1 GCA_016207565.1 Elusimicrobiota bacterium | reverse complement strand
GCTCCGTGACGACGTGCAGATGCTGGCCATCCCGCGGCGGTCCGAGGATCCAATCGTTGTAGGCGAAGACGCTCAGCGTGCGGACCACGCCGCTCTCGTTGGTGAGCGTCAAGAGCGAGAACTTGACCGGGTCGGTCGCGTCGACGAAGACCTCGAGGCGATGGCGGATGCCGGCGGCTACGCGCTCGAAACGCGTGACGCCGGCCCCAAGGCGGATCACGAAGCTCCCGTCCTCGCGCCTCCGGGCCATTGGTCCCGGCGTCGGGCACCAGGCCGCGCCGGTCTCCTCGTCGCGGACGAAGAGAGCCTCGGAGGTCGGGTCCTCCACCGGGTCGTTGGCAAACGGCGTGAGCCGGTTTTCCCGGCTGTTCTCGGACCAGGTGTAGGCCGCGCCCGATTCCGTAACCACGGTCCCAAACTCCGGGCCGGCGATAACGTTGACCCAAGGCAGCGGCGTCTCCTGGTCGCCATCGAGCACGATGGAATACTCGCGTCCGCCCTCCGTGAAGCCGCCAAGACCGTTGGCCATGGCCATCGGCGGCACCTCCGGCGGCACGCATAGCGCGTCGGTCGCCGGGGCCGGCCGCGGCGCGATAGGCGCCGCGGCACGCGGGAGAGGAGTAATCCCAGCAGGCCGCTCCGGTGGCGCGGGTTCAAGGGACGCGCTTTCGGTCCAAGCCGGTTCCGGTCGGTCGAGCTGCTGCGAGAGGCCCCCGCGGTCGTCGCTGACGATGGCCCGCGCGACGGCCGAAAGCAGGAGGCGCTCGGCTTCGGGCATGCGGTCCGCGCGAAGCAGGTAGGCGCCGCCGGGCCGGTGCTTCCATGCCCTCCAGGGACCGTTGTCGAGCAGGGCCATCAGCTGGGCGTGGACCTCGTCGAGATAGCTCACGGAGTGTTCGTTGAGGATCACGACGTCCGCGATCAGACCCTTGAGCCGCCAGTACTCCTGGGCCTGGAGGATTTGGCGCGCGAGCACCAGTCCGTCCCGTGCTACGACGCGCACCAGCACGATCGGCAGGTCGCCTGATATTTCGTGCGGCCATAGTCCCGACTGGCCTAGCGCGTTGCGCGCCATGACCTCGGGAGCGGCGCGCAGGGAGGCGTCATGGTAGAGGACGCGCGAGGCGAGACGATCGAAAAGGAGCGTCTCCTCAAGCGAGAGGCCGAGATGGCGCCGGTTGCTCTGGGCGTGCGCGAAGGCCATGGCGAAGGTGCGCGCCGCGGCGCTGGGATCGCGGTAGCGCTGGGCGAGCGCCAAGGCCGTCTCCCGACTCGACGCCGTGCCCGTGGTGAAGGACAGTCTCACGACGGCGCCGGGTGTTAAGAGGATGCGCCGGCGCAGGCTGACGATGGGATCGAGCAGGACGCCGGTCGTGCCGGTCAGCGGGCGCCCATCGAGCGCCTGCGGATCCTCGGGACCGCGGCCGCGTCCGAGGAAGCGGGCGCGATCGCACTCCCACTCCACGGGGCCTTGCGCGCGCCCCTCGAGACTGAGGACATGGACGGCCCAAGCCGGCGCGTCGTCCGGAGAGCGCGGCCGGCGATGGCAGAGCAGCGCGCCTCCATCGGCCAGGTATTCCGATTCCACAAAGAGCTTCCCGAACGCCGGATGAGCGAGATCGTCGGCCTGCGGCGCCAGGACGATCTCGGCGTAGCTCGTGACCTCGAGCTCGCGCGCTCGCTCGCCATGGTTCGTCACCGTTAGCCGGCGCACCTCGACGTCGTCCTCTGGCGAGACGGCGATCTCGAGCTGGGTGCCGATGCCGTTGTCGCGACGGCGGTAGGTCGCCTTGTCGACGGCGAACGTAACGAGGAAATCTTCCCCTTCCATTCCGACCGGATGATGCGCCGCCGACCATACTTGGCCGCTGCGAACGTCGCGCAGGTATAGGAACTGGCTGCCGGGGTCGCGCGTCGCGTCCGAGCGCGTCCTGGTGATCGCGCGGCCTCCGCAGAAGCTGGCGCCGCCGCCCGCGTTTGTGACCACCACGGTGTAGCGGCCGTTCGACAGGAACTGGGCGTGCGGGAACGTCGTGTAGGGAGAGCGGAACCGGCGTACCGCCGCCGGGGGCACGGGCGCGGCAAGCCGCGTCCCGTCATCGGGCCGCGGGCGGATGATCAGCGCGTGGCGCGGCGCACGTTCCTGCAGGAGCAGCTCCGTCGCCTGCACGCGCGGATCGGCGTGGAAGCGCTCCACCATCCGCTTTCCGTCGAGGACGTTGGCGATGGCGGTCAGCGCCATACCCTGGTGATGGGCCATATACGTCTTCACGACCATGCCGGGAAGCCCGCCCCGACCGACTATGCCGGTCGGGACGGACGATTCGTCGTTCCCGCGCGGAGTGTAGTCGACAGCGTCGAAATAGCCGTATTCGCCCTCGAGTCCCTCCGTCGTCAAGCGCCGCAGGTTGCTCACGGCCGCCGCAGGATCGATGAGGGCGGCCAGCGCTGCGGCGTAGGGCGCGACCACCAGCTCATCGCCGAGGCCGCGCTTGAGGCCTAGGCCGGGCACTCCGAAGGCCTTATATTGATAGTTGTCGTGACGGTCGACGAGAGCGTAGGAGCACTCGGAAATCCCCCACGGCACGCCGCGCGCCTTCGCATAGTCCCGCTGACGGCGCACCGCCATCCGGCACGACTCGTCGAGCAGCGTGCCCGGGAAGCTGCGCATCACGAGCAGCGGCATTAGATACTCGAACATCGTGGCGCTCCAAGACAGCAGCGTCGGCATGCCGTGCACGCTCGTCACGGAGCGTCCCAGGTGGAACCAGTGCTCTTCCGGCAGGTCTCCCTTGGCGATGGCGAGGAAGCTCGCCAGGCGCGCCTCCGAAGCGAGGAGATCGTAATCGGAACCGTCGAGCCCGCCCGGCCCCTCGGCGTCCGCCGCGCGATACCCGATCGCGAGCAAGCGCCTCTTGGAATCGTAGAGGAAGCGGAAATTCATCGCGTCGCCAAACGCCGCGGCGCGCGCCGCGAGACTCTCCAGCCCGAGCTCCCGGAGCCCTTCGGCGACGACGATGAGCGCGCTGGATAGATTTCCGCTGTCGACGCTGGAGACGTAGCGGGGCATGAGCGCGGCCAGGCTTTGCGTGTCGTACCAGTTGAATAGGTGGCCCTCGAGGCGTTCGAGGCCCTCCATCGTCGTCAGCGTCGCGTCGATCTTCTCCATCAACTCCGGGGTTTTGATGAAGCCGAGGTCGTGAGCCGCGAGCGTCGAAAGCAGGCCGAAGCCTATATTGGTGGGAGAGGTCCGGCGCGTAACCTTCGGCTTGGGAGAAATCTGATAGTTGTCCGGCGGCAGGCCGTGGTCTTCCGGTCCCATGAAGGCCGCGAAATAGCCCCAAGTCTTGCGGGCCACCTCAAGCAGAAACTCGCGGTCCGCCTCACCGAGCTCGGCGCTTTCCAGAGAGATCGGCCGGCTCAACACGCACGCGATCATCGGCGCCGCGGCCCACAAGATGAGCAGCGGTGCGGCTGCGGCCAGGGCGGTCGGCCGGATGACCGCGACCAGGGCGGCGCCGGCCAGCGCGATCGCCGGACTCGCCGCCATCCTGATGAGAAACAATCGGGCGGCGGGTCCTCCCGCCGGGCTCGCGCCGCGCGCGTCGCTTGCGGCGGCGGTCTCCCACTCGAGCAGTCCGCGCCGCGTGATCAGGACCCGGGTGAGCGTGATCAAGACGGCGTTCGCCGCCTCATACGCTTGGTCGGCCAAGAAAACGAGCTGCAACGCGATCCGCGCCAAGACGCACGCCGCGTCTTCCCAGAACACGCGCAGGAAGATCCGCCACGACTGCTGCGGCCTCGGGCCGGTGAGCGTCTCGAAGAAAAGCGGGTACAACGGGAACGCGATGGCCGCCACGATGGCCGTAGTCCAGTCCCAGGGGCTTCCCGGTAGGAGCGTCCAAGCGAGCAGGAGCAGGGTGACGGTCGCGGGCGCGACGAGGCTTCGTCGAAGGTTGTCGAATATCTTCCACCAGGAGATCGGCGGCAGCCGGTTGCGCCGCAGGCCGGCGCGCGTTGTGGCGAAGGGAAAGAGCCACGCTAGGAGCTGCCAGTCGCCGCGCGTCCAGCGGCTAGAGCGGCGCGCGTACGCCAAATAGCTCGCCGGATAATCGTCGACGACCTCCACATCGGTCACCAACGCGGCGCGCGCGTGAAGCCCTTCAAAAAGGTCGTGGGACAAGAGCGCATTTTCTGGCACGCGGCCGTTTAACGCCGCCATGAAGGCGTC
>JACQPK010000113.1 GCA_016207565.1 Elusimicrobiota bacterium | reverse complement strand
GTCAGCAATTATTTCCCCTCCGCGACGGATTTTGAGAAGCGGATGAGCCCGTTTTTCCTTCTCGATTACCAGAAGCCGGAGGCCTACGCGCCCACCACCCGCAAGCGCGGCGTCGGGACGCACCCGCATCGCGGCTTCGAGACCGTGACGATCGCTTACCAGGGCTCGGTCGCCCACCGCGACAGCGCCGGCAACGGCGGCGTCATCCGGCCGGACGAGGTCCAGTGGATGACCGCCGGCGGAGGCATCCTGCACAACGAGTACCACGAGGAGAGCTTCGCGCGCGCCGGCGGCGTGATGCACATGATCCAGATCTGGGTGAACCTGCCCCGCAAGCACAAGCTCGCGGCGCCCAAGTACCAGGCCCTCGAGAGGGCCGTGATCCCGGAGGCGCCGCTCCCGGACGGCGGCGGGCTCGCGCGCGTGATCTCGGGCAAGTACGGCGATACGCGCGGCGCGGCGTCGACCTACACCGACGCCCACATGATCGACCTGCGCCTGAAGGCCGGAGGCCGCGCGCGGCTGCCGACGCCGAAGGACTACAACACCGCGCTGCTCGTGCTCGGCGGCAAGGTCCGGGCGAACGGCTCGCGGGCGGTCTCGGAAGGCGAGTTCATCCTGTTCCAGAACGACGGGACCGAGGTGGACGTCGAGGCCGTCGACGACGCGACCCTGCTGTTTTTGAGCGGCGAGCCGATCGAGGAGCCCCTCGTCCACTACGGCCCCTTCGTGATGAACTCGGTCGACGAGATCAACCAGGCGATCGAGGACTTCAACGCGGGCAAGTTCGGCCGGCTAGACTCGTGACGGTCCGGGCCGCGATGGCGCGGGACGGGTTCGCGACGCTGGGCCGGCTGTTCCCGGGCCCCCTGGTGCGGAAGATGGCGCGCGACGTGCGGCGCCGGCACGACTCGGGCGAGTTGCGCGCCCGGGCGCTCGTGCGCGACGTCGCCGGGCGCTACGCGGCCGTGGTCCCGTTCGAAGGGCCGTTCCTCGACCCGCGGTTCTACGGCAACGCCCGGCTCCACGCGGCGCTCGGCTCCGTGCTGGGAAGGGACTACTGCATCGGGAGCCTGGAGACCGTGATCGCCGAGCCCGGCGCTTACCGCCAGCATCTCCACATCGACGGTCCGATCCGGTTCGCGCCCTACCGCGGCGACCTATCGCGCCTGCCGCCCTACGCGGCCACCTTGTACGTCCCGCTCTGCGACGTCACCGAGGAGAACGGGCCCACCGCGCTGTGGGCCGGCTCGCACAAGACGGCGCTCCTCCCCCGACCGCCGGGCGACGCCGCGATCCGGCGGCGCTTCCGCGAGGTCCGCATGGCGGGCCGGCTCGGCGAGGCGTTCCTCTTCGACTACCGGATCTTCCACCGCGGCATGCCCAACCACACGCGGGAGCCGCGCCCGATCCTCGCGCTGGTGTTCACGCGCTCGTGGTATCGCGACCCGAACATCGCCGAGGTCTCGCACGGCGTGCAGATCGGCGCGCGGGCCCTCGCGAAGGTGCCCGAGCGGCTGCGGCGGCTCTTCATGCTGGCGCCGGCCGCGCGACGGACCGTTTGGCGCTAGCCGCCCGCGATCGAGGCGACGACGAGGAACGGCTCCTCTCCCCGCGCGACCGGCGCGGGCAGCGGCGCGTCCATCGGCTCGTTGGACACGTCCTCCGAGCAGGCGTAGAAGCGCACCAGCGCCCGGCGCTTCTTCGTGACGTGGTCGCGGATCGTGCCGGATAGCGCCGGGTAGCGCGCCTCGAGCGCGTCCAGGACGCTCCGCTGCGTGACGGGGCCGCGGACCTCCAGTTCGACCTCGGCCGGCACCTTCGCCAAAACCCGCAGCGGCGACGGGACGACGACTCGGACCATGCTCAGCGCAGCGTCTGGACCGAGACCGAGAGCACGTGCGGCAGATGGCTGGCGATCGCGCTCCACGAGTCGCCGCCGTCCGGCGAGACGTACACCTGGCCGCCGGTGGTCCCGAAGTACACGCCGCAGGGGTCGAGCGAGTCGACCGCCATGGCGTCCCGCAGGACGTTGACGTAGCAGTCCTTCTGCGGGAGGCCCTTGCTCATGCCCTTCCACGTCCGGCCGCCGTCCTTGCTCCGGAAGACGCGGAGCTTGCCTTCCGGCGGGATCCGGCCCCGGTCGGGGTCGATCGGGATCACGTACACCGTGTCGGGCTCGTTGGAGTCGACCGCGATCGGGAAACCGAAGTCGTTCGGCAGCCCCTTGTGGATGTCGCGCCAGAGCCCGCCCGCGTCGTCGGACTTGAGCACGCCTCCGTGGAGCTGCATGTAGAGGACGTCCGGCTTGGCCGGGTGCCGCGCGATCCGATGCACGCAGAAGCCCACTTCCGCGTTCTTGTCGGGCATGTACTCGGAGTGGAGTCCCTTGTTCATCGGCCGCCACGTCCCGCCGCCGTCGTCGGAGCGGAACACGCCGGCCGCCGAGATCGCCACGAAGATCCGTCGCGGGTTCCGCTCATCGAGGAGGATGGTGTGCAGGCACATCCCTCCCGCCCCCGGCGCCCATTTCGGCGCGGTCGCGTGCCGCCGGAGGCCCGGCAGCTCCTTCCAGGTGCGGCCGCCGTCCGTCGTCTTGAAGAGGGCCGCGTCCTCGACGCCGGCGTAGCAGGTGTCCGGGTCGTCGTGGCTCGGCTCGAGGTGCCACACGCGCTTGAACTCCCACGGGCGGAGCGTGCCGTCGTAAAAGAGGTGCTGCCCGACCTTTCCTTCATAGACGAACTTGTTGCTCTCGCCCTTGGGCATCCCGTCGGGGCCCTTCTGCGGCCCGCCGCCCGGGGTCTCCCAGGTCTTGCCGCCGTCGGAGGAGCGCTGGATCACCTGCCCGAACCAGCCGCTCGACTGCGAGGCGTAGATCCGCTTCGGATCGGCCGGGGAGCCCGCCATGTGATAGATCTCCCAGCCCTCGAACATCGGTCCGGAGACCTTCCAGGCCTTCCGCTTGCCGTCGGAGCTCAGGATGAATCCGCCCTTCTTCGTGCCCACCAGCACTCGAATCTTGCTCATAGGCGTGGAGCATGGCAAAATTGGTGCGACGGGCGCCAGCCCGGCTAGGTTTCTGAACCGATCGCCGGGCCGATCCTGGAGCCGGCCGGCTCGGACTGCTCTTCCAGCTCCCGGAGCGCCTCGCGCAGCTTCTCGTGGTGCTTGCGGCTCTCCAGCCGCGCCATCAGGCTGTAGGCGCACGGGACGACGAAGAGGGTCAGCACCGCCGACACGGACACGCCGCCGATGATGACGAGGGCCATCGGCACGCGGGTCTCGGCGCCGGGGCCCAGGGCCAGGGCGGGCGGGATCGCGGCAGCGATGGTCGCGGCCGACGTCATCACGATCGGCCGCAAGCGGACCGGGCAGGCCGCGATGAGCGCCTCGTTGACGCCGAGCCCCCACCGGCGACGCTCGTTCGTGAAATCGACGAGCAAGATCGAGTTCTTCTTCACGATGCCCATGAGCAGCACCAGGCCGATCATGCTGAACATGTTCAGCGTCTGCCCGCCGAGCACGAGCGCGACGACGGCGCCGGTGACGCTGAAGGGCAGGGCCAGGAGCACGAGCACGGGATGCACGAAGCTGTTGAACTGCGCCCCGAGCACCATGTACGCCACCACGACGCCCAGGATCAGCGCGGCGAATAGCCCCATGAAGGCCTCTTTGAACGTCTCGGCCGTGCCGGAGTAGACCAGCTTGACGCCCTCGGGCAAGACGTCTTTGGCGATCCGGTCGACCGCCTCCAGCGCCTCGGCCTGCGACTTCCCGGGCGCCACGTTCGCAAATAGCGAGATCGCCCGCGAGCGATCCTGCCGCGTGATGCTGAGCAGCGTCCGCTTCTCGGCGATCTCGACGACGTCCGCCATCGGGAGGACCTGGCCGCGATTGTTCCGCAGGAGGATCTTGTCGATGTCGCCAACCTTCGTGCGGTCCTCGGGGCGGAAGCGCACGCGGATGTCGTAGCGGTGGCCGCCCTGGCTGAACTTCCCGGCGCGCACGCCGCCGAGGGTGGCGTTGACCGCGTCGGCGATCACCGAGACGCTCACGCCGCGGCGGGCCGCCTCGACACGGTTGGGCCGGATCTGGATCTCCGGCATGCCGAGCTTGTAGTTCGAGTTGACGTCGACCATCAGGCCCGAGCCCTTCATCCGCTCCTGGAACGTCCCGCTGAGCGCCGCGAGCCGGTCCCAGTCGCGCCCCTGGAGCGTGAAATCGATCGGGAAACCGCTCTCGGCGCCGCCGCCGCCGGTCGAGAGGTCGAAGAGGATCGCCTTCGACACGCCGGTCATGCTGGAGAGGTCCACGCGGACGACGTTCATGAGCTCCTGCTGCGAGTACGGCCTCGACCGGCCGTTCGGGATCGGACGCTCGCGCGGCGGCTTGAGCGTGACGAAGCTCATCCCCGTGTTGATCTCGCCCCCCTCCCAGCCGCCGACCGAGGTGTAGTAGCGCGCCACCTCGGGCCTAGACAAGATGTACGACTCCGCCCGCTTGAAGACCTCGTCGGTGAACTGGAGCGAGGAGCCGACGGGCGTCTCGAGCGAGTACATCAGCATGTTCTGGTCCTGCGGCGGCATCAGCTCCTTCTTCACCACGCCGAAGAGGCCGAGGGAGGCGGCGAACACGAGCGTCGACCCGATCAGGACCTTCCACCGGTGGCCGAGGCAGCGCGTGAGCCACACCCGGTACCCGTCGCGCAGAAGGTTCATGCCGCGGTCCACGGCCCTCGCCAGGCGGTTCGGGCTGCCGATCTCGAGGAACTGGGAGCAGCGCATGGGGGCGAGCGTGAGGGCCTCGAGCAAGGAGAGCGCCACCGCCGCGGAGATGGTGACGCCGAACTGCAGAAAGTATTTGCCGATGACGCCTTTGACGAACAGCACCGGGACGAAGATCGCCAGGATCGCCAGCGAGGCGGCGAGCGCGGGCGAGTAGATCTCGCGCGCTCCGACCAACGCCGCCTTGACCTGCGACTGCCCCATCTCCCGATGCCGCACGATGTTCTCCAGCACCATGATCGCGTCGTCGACCACGATGCCGATGACGAGGGTGAGCCCGAGCAGCGTGAACGTGTTCTGCGTCCAGCCCAGGAAGTAGAGGACGATGAACGTGCCGAGGATCGACGTCGGGATGGCGAGGATGATGTTGACCGCCGAGCTCCACGAGCCGAGGAAGAGGTAGCAGATGATCGAGGTCAGCAAGGCGGCCATGACGAGGTTGAAGTTCAGCTCGCCGGTCGAGTCCTCGATGAACTGCGAGCCGTCGTAGTTGACCGCGAGCCTCATGCCCTGCGGGAGGCTCGCCTGCAGCTCCTCCACCTTCTTCTTCACCCGCCTCGCGACCTCGACCGCGTTCGCGTTGCGCTGCTTGAGGATGCCGAGGCCGACCGCGGGCTTGCCGTCGACGCGAGCGGCCGCCCGCGCGTCGGCGAGCCCGTCCTCGATGGCGGCGATGTCCTTGAGCCTGAACGGCGTGTAGATCGGCATGCCACTCCGGCCCGAGATCACGAGGTTCTCGAGCTCCGCCACGGACTGGGCCTCGCCCATGACCCGCAGGTTCCACTCCTTCTGGGCCGTGGAGAGGTAGCCGGCCGGAAGCTCGGTGTGCTCGAGCCGGAGCGCGTCGAGCACGTCCGACACCGTGATTTCCCGGGCGCGCATGCGCTCGGGGTCGAGCCAGACGCGCACCGACGGCTCGATGAAGCCGCCCAGGAAGACGTCGCCCACGCCCGGGATCGTGGTGAAGTTGTCCTTCAGCTCGTCTTTGACGTAGAGCATGATCTCGCGCGGCGAGCGCTCGCCGGAGAGCGAGATCCACATGTAGGGCTGGTCGTCCGGGTTGAACTTGGAGATGATCGGCGGGTCGATGTCCTTCGGCAGCTTGTACTGCGCCTGGGAGATCTTGCTCTGGACCTCCTGCAGCGCGACGTCGACGTCCGTCTTGAGGTCGAACTCGACCGTGACGAGGGCCTGGCCCTGGCGCGTGACCGAGCTGATCTTCTTGACGCCCTTCACCGAGGTCATGCCGTCCTCGATCGCGTCGACGACCTCGGTCTCCATCACCTCGGGCGAGGCGCCCTCCCATTTTACCGAGACCGTCAGCACCGGGAAGTCCACATCGGGCAGCTGGCTCTTGCCGATGCCGAGGAATCCGATGACGCCGAAGAGGATCATCGCCGCCATGAGCATCCACGCGAAGACCGGGTTCTTGATCGAGTGGTCCGAGAGGATCACGGCAGGCTCTCCACGGCGACGCCGAGCTGCACGTACAGGCGCTTCGTCTTGTAGCGCGCGGCGTCGCGGGCGCGCTTCTGCGCCTGGAGCTGATCGAGGGCGGTCAGCACCTCGAGGTTCGTCACGAGGCCGAGGCGGTACTCCTTCATGAGCGCGTCGTAGCCGTCCTGGGCGGCGGAGGCCGCGTCCTCGAGCGAGCGGGTCTCCAGCACCGCCGCCGACAGCTCGCGATGGAGCTTGCGCACGGCGGACGCGACGTCGTTGTCGAGCTCGCGCAGCAGCGCCTCCGAGGCCCGGAGGGCGGCCTCGGCGCCCTTGATCGCCGCGGCGACTCCTCCGCCGCGAAACAGCGGGACGCTGGCCTCGAGCTTGAGATCCCAGTCGATCACGTCGAGGAACGTTGCCCGGCGCGTGTACCAGTTCCCGGACAGGTCGATCGTGGGCCAGCGGAAGCCGCGCTCGTAGCGCACGCGGAGCCGGCGGGCGGCGACGTCCTCACGCCGGGCGCGCACGTCGGCGCGCTCCCGCGCGGCCGCCAGGGCCTCGTCCAGCGTCGGGGCCGGAGGCGGGAAGACGAGCTCGTCTTGCAGGGGAGACTCCGCCACGTCGCGGCCCGTCAGGCGGCTCAGGTCCTCCCGCGCCGAGCCGATGCGGGCGGAGAGCTGGTCGAGCGCCGCGCGCAGCGCGGCCGCCTGGGCGCGGGCGGAGTAAAGCTCGCTCGCGCGAGCCTTGCCGAGCCGGAGGAACCCCTCGAGCTCTTTGACGCGGTTCGTCGCGAGCTGCAGGGAGGCGCCCGTGCTCGCGAGCTCGGTCTCGTGCGAGAGCACGTCGTAGAACGCGCCCGCGACCCGCTCGTAGAGGCGGCTCTCCGCGCGGCGGAGGTTGAGCCGGTCGCGCTCGGCCTCGCGCTTGAACCCGGCGCGGGCCGACTGCTCCCGGAGACCGGAGAAGACGGGCTGCGTCAGCGTGAACTTCGACTCGATCTGCTCTTTGCCGACGAAGCCTCCGAAGCCCCGCTGCTCCAGCTCGCGGACGCCGCCGGGATCCTGGTAGGTGTCCGTGAGGTTCCAATCGAGCCGCGGCAGCGCGGAAGCCAACGACACGCGCGCGCGAGCCCGCGACACTTCGATGTCCGCGGCGCGCGCGGCGAGCTCCTCGCTGCGCGCCACGGCCCAGTCGTAGCACTCGCGGAGCGTGACGGTGGAGGCGGCCGCGGGCGCGGCGGCGAGCGAAAGGAGGACGGCGAGCCACATCGCCGCGAGAGTGTACTATATGCGCCCGATCCCGGACCCCGGTGGTTCCCCGGAGCGAGCCTCAGTGTCCGCCGAAGGCGCAGCCGGTCGATCGGAGGTGGCGGCAAGCCGATTCCCAACCGCCGCCGGACGCTCAAGGACATCCCGCCCACCACCCGCGAGTCCGATGCCCTGAGCAAGGACCTCTCGCGGCGGGGCTTCACGTTCGTGGGGAGCACGATCGTCTACGCCCACATGCAGGCGCTGGGCCTCGTCAACGATCATCTCGTCGGCTGCTTCCGTTACCAGCCCTGCGCGGTCCCAGGCCGGGCCGCCTCCCAAGAAACTTCTTGACGCCGGTGTTATACGGTCGTATAATTATACGGCCGTATAACTCACATGACCCGCCCGACCGGAGATTCCGCGCGCAAGCTGTTGGAGGCCGGCCGCGCCCTCGCGTTGGCACGCGGGTTCGGCGGAGTGACCGTCCGCGAGGTGTGCCGCCGCGCCAAGGTGAACCTCGGGCTCTTCCACTACCACTTCAAGACTCGCGAGGCGTTCGTCTCGCGGCTGCTCGACGAGGGCTATGGGGACTTCTTCGCGCGGCTCAGCGGGTCCGCGGAAGGGGGCGGCTCCCCCCCCGAGCGCCTGCGGCGCGCCCTCGCCTCCATCGCCCGGTTCACCCGCGAGAACCGCAGGCTCTGCATCGGGATGCTCCGCGACGGGATGAACGGCGAGCGCCGCGTCGCCGCGTTCGCGGCGAAGGCCTTCCCTCACCACATGCCACTGGTGCTCGCCATCTATGAGGAAGGCGTCCGCCGGGGCGACTTCCGCCGGCTGCCCGTTCCCCTGTTCCTGTCGGTCTGCATGGGCGCCATGAACGGCCCCAACATCATGCTCACGCTCCTGGAGGACCACGGGGCGCGGCGGCCCTTCGGCCGCGCGCTCGGCGGGGTGGCCCAGGACCTCCTCTCGGACGCCGCGCTGGAGGAACGCGTGGACATGATCCTCGCCGCGCTGGCCCGGCCCCGGAGGAAGGAGTGAGGCGGCTTTGGCTCGCCGCGGCGATCGGGCTCACGTGCGTTCCCGCGCGAGCCGAGCTGTCGCTCGAAGAGGCCCTGCGCCTGGCGGTCGAGCGCTCGCCCAGGGCGCAGGCCGCGCGGGTACGGCGCGACGACCTGGCGCTCGAGGAGCCCCTGCTGCTGTCGAACCAGGACCCGAGGCTCGGCGCCTCCTACGGCGCCCGCAACGACCGCGCGCCGCGCGCCGCGCCGACGTTCGAAGGCAGCCGGCTGCAGGCCGAGCGCTGGGAGACGAGCCTCTCGCAGCGCACGCTCCTCGGCTCGGAGGCCAAGCTCGCCTGGACCAACGAGCGGATCACCAACCCCTCGCTGTTTAGGCTGCTCGACCCCAGCGCCTCCTCTCGCCTCTCGCTGGAGCTGCGGCAGAACCTGCTCCGCTACTTTTGGGGACGGCCCGACGTCGCGCGCCGCACGCGCGCCCGGCGCGCGGTGGACGCCGCCGCCGCCGACCTCCGATCGGCGCGCGCCTCGGCCGCCGCCCAGGCGGCCGGAGCCTGGCTCGAGCTCCGGGCCGCGCGGATCCTCGTGGCGCTGCGGGAAGGCGGCGTCCGGGACGCCCGCCGGCTCCAGGCGCGGACGGAGGAGAAAGGCCGCTACGGCACCGCGGAGGACTCGGAGCTGCTGCAGGCCCGGGCGTCCTTGGAGGCCGCCGAGACCGAGCTGCTCCTCGCCCAGTCCGGCCTCCGTCGCGCGCGCCACGCGCTGGCCGCCGCGCTGCGGGAGGAGGGCTCGCCGGAGGGCCTCGTCGCGTCGACGGGCCCGATCTCCGGCCTTCCGGCCGAGTGGTCGCTCCCGAAGGATGAGGCGGAGGCGCTGGCCAAAGACGCCGCGGTGGAGGCCGCCCGCCGGCGGGCCGAGCAGGCGTCGTGGGAGCTCCGCATCGCTCGGCTCGACACGCTCCCCGAGTTGAGCGTCGACGCGTCTTACACCTTCGCGGGCCTGGACTCCCGCTACCGCGGGGCGTTCAACGACATGGGAACCTGGCGGCATCCGGTCGCCTCCGCCGGCGCGAGCCTGGTCCTCCCGATCGGCTGGTGGAAGGAGCGCCTCACCCGGCGGCAGGCCGAGCTCCGGCGCCAGGGCGCGGAGGCCGAGGCCGGGCTCACCGAGTCCGAGGCCCGCCGGGCGTGGCGCGACGCCCGGGAGAACCTGGACCTGGCCCGCCGCCGCCTCGGGGCCGCGCGGACCCTCTCCGCGCTCGAGGCCAAGAAGCTCGCGGCCGGCGAGGCCGACTTCCGCCGCGGCCGGGCCACGACCGACCTCCTCGTGCGGTTTCAGCAGGACAAGCGGCGAGCCGAGGCCGAGCTCGTGCGCGCGGAGACCGACGAGGCGCTGGCCCTCGTCGAGCTCTCCCGCCTCGCGGGGCTCCTGGGCGCCGAATGATCGAGTTCTTCCTCCGACGCTCCGTCCTCGCCAACCTAATCACGCTCCTCATCGTCGTGTTGGGCGGCTGGCATTTCTTCACCGCGAGGAAAGACGCCTTCCCGGACGTAAAGTTCGACATCGTCCTCATCCAGACGGCCTACCCGGGCGGCTCCCCCGAGGAGGTCGAGAACCT
>JACQPK010000088.1 GCA_016207565.1 Elusimicrobiota bacterium | reverse complement strand
GTGCTCGAGTGGGGCCGGCTCATGGCCTACCTCGAGCAGTCCACGCGCTACGTCCCTTACGACGACCAGCCGGGCGGCCGCTACCGCTACCACGTCCCGGCCGAGCTGGACGGCTCGTTGCGCGCCCGCTACGAGCGCGCGCTCGACGCCGCCTTCGACACCTACCGCGCCTGGCTGCCGAGGATGCGCGAGTTCTGGTCGGGGCGGCACCCGAAGGGGCCGGACGAGTCCGACGCGGTCTACCGGATGACGATCCGGGCCAAGGCGCTCGACACGCTCCGGGGCCTCCTGCCCGCGGCGACCACGTCGAACGTGGGGATCTACGGCACCGGGCAGGCCTACGAGCAACTCCTGCTCCGGATGCGCGCCCACCCGCTGGCCGAGGTCCGCGCGTACGCCGAGGAGATGCTCCGCGAGCTGCGCAAGGTGATCCCGGCGTTCCTCACGCGGGTCGACCGGCCCGGGCGGGGCGAGGCGTGGTCGGCCTACCTGGCCGAGACGGCGGCGGCGACGCGCGCGGTCGCCGCCCGGGTCGCGTCCGCGCCCCCGGAGGCGCGGGCGGAGGTGACGCTGACCGAGTTCGACCCGGAGGGCGAGGTGAAGGTGGTGGCGGCGGCGCTGTACGCCGCCTCCGCGCTGCCCGACGACCAGCTGCTCGCGCTGGCGCGGCGGATGAGCCACGAGGAGCGCCGCGCCGTGCTGCGCGCCTACGTGGGCAAGCGGACCAACCGGCGCCACAAGCCCGGCCGCGCCTTCGAGCGGACCGCCTACCGGTTCGACGTCCTCGGCGACTACGGCGCCTTCCGCGACCTCCAGCGCCACCGCCTGCTCACCCTCGAGTGGCAGCCTCTCTCGCCGGGCCACGGCTACGTGACGCCGGCCGCGGTGGAAGAGGCGGGCGCGCTCGCCGACTGGACGCGCGTGATGGACGAGTCGGCCGCGCTCCACGACGCGATCGCCGCGGCGGGGCTCCCCGAGGTCGCGCCCTACGCGGTGGCCATGGCCTACCGCGTGCGGTTCTACCTGCACATGAACGCCCGCGAGGCCATGCACGTGATCGAGCTGCGGACCGCGCCCCAGGGGCACCCCGCCTACCGGCGGATCTGCCAGGAGATGCACCGCCTGATCGCCGAGGGCGCGGGCCACCGCGCCATCGCCGAGGCCATGGCCTTCGCCGACCACACCGAGGTGGCGCTCGAGCGGCTCGAGGCCGAGCGGGCGGCGGCGCGCCGCCGCCGGGAGCAGTGACGGACGCGACCGGCGCCACCCGCGAGCTGATCGCAGCCGCGATCTTCCTCGCCACCTACTTCGTCTTCGCCGTCGAGACCGTTCCCGGCTTCGTCGCCAACCTCATCGTGGCCGAGAGCGTGCGCGGCGAGGGCGTGACGATCACATTCGGCGAGTATCTGCGGGTGAGCCTGCCGGTCACGGTGGCGAGCCTTACCGCCGGCCGGCTCCTGCTCGCAGGCCGCCGAACCCGGCGTTTCTGCGTAGTTGGCTCGAACTGCAGACGCCTGGTTAGTAGTCCCCGATGTACAAGCGAACCGCGAACTTCTGAGGGCTCTCCTTGACGAGGAGTTCCAGGAACATGCGGACCGGGGTGAGGTCTTGGAAGAGCGAGAAGTGCATGTCGACCTCGGCGTTCCGAAACTTCCGCGTAAAGCCCTTCAGCGAAAGCGCGTGGACACGCTCGAAGAGCCTTTCTCTGAGAATCCTGTCGGCTTTCTTCGCCGAGATCACGCGGAACTGGCCCTCGGGCATCCGGTCGAAGATTGGCCGGCATCGTGGGAGGTTGTCGGAACGGAGGAATCGGGCCACTATCGCTTCTTCGATCACCATTCTGCCTTCGAGGACCGCAAGCACCCAGACGTAGTCGCCGGGGACCAAGCGCCCGACATCGGCGGCACTGAGATCCGGAACGCTCAGAACGAGAAAGATGTATGGGAGCTTCTCCTCCTCCTGCCGCCGAAGGGCGTTATTGATCTTGTAGGTCGCGAGCGCAAAGCAGTCCTCCGGATCGAGGCCGACGAATCGGCGGGCCTCCCGGAACAAGCTGCCGTGGAACTTGATGTTGAAGCGGCAAATAGGATTGTTGCTTCCATTGAGGAGCCGATAGTCCGTGTCGGTCCGCGATGGGCGATGGTCCTCGATGCGGAGCACCCCGTCGCCGGTGATCTGATTACTCAGTTCCTCGAACCGACGCTCGGCGAGGACACCGAGGAGCATTTGGGCGATTCCCTGGCGGCGCTTTGCGAGACTCTGTTCCGTGATCCGGTCGGCGTAGGCGGTAAGGCCCGCCAATCCTACGGCTCGGACGCGTGCGACGAGTGCCTCGGCACCGCGCTTCTGGAGCCTGAGGTCGGACGCGACAGTGTCAGGCAGTTCGCCGCGGAGAATACGCGCGACAGCGAGCGCTCGGCGGACTTCCCGGTTCTTGGGGAGGGCAATGCCAGCGAAGATGTCCTCAATGGTACGCGTGAGCCGGTCGAAATCCCTCAACGCGAACGCGAGCCCACGTGGCTCACGCTACGGCCTGCGCG
>JACQPK010000087.1 GCA_016207565.1 Elusimicrobiota bacterium | reverse complement strand
TTTCACCCTCCGCGACCTCGTGAGCTACCATGAGAAGCGCAACCAGGCCTACGGCGAGGACAACCACGACGGCTCCAACGTCAACCTCAGCTTCAACTCCGGCGCGGAAGGCGACACCCAGGACCCGAAGGTCCGCCGGCTGAGGGACCAGCAGGCGCGCAACCTGCTCGCGACTTTGCTCGTGTCGCAAGGCGTGCCGATGCTGCTCGCGGGCGACGAGTTCGGCCGGACCCAGCGCGGCAACAACAACGCGTACTGTCAGGACAACGAACTGAGCTGGCTCGACTGGTCCCGCACGCCCGACGGCCGCTCCCTGCTGCAGTTCGTCGAGCGGCTCGTGAAGCTCCGGCTGTCCGAGGCGGTGCTCCACCGCCGCAGGTTCTTCCAGGGCCGCGCGGTCCGCGGCATCCCCGAGATATCCTGGCACGACCCGAGCGGCGCGCCGATGACCGACGAAGGCTGGGGCCGGCCGGACGGGCGCTGCTTCGGCCTCTGCCTGGCCGGGGGAAAGATCGACGTCGGCGAGCGCGGCGAGCCCGTCGTCGGGCATACCCTCCTCATCCTGATGAACGCGCACGACCACGCCGTGCCCTTCATCCTGCCGGCCTGCGGCGTGAGCCGCTGGAGCCGCATGATCGACACGTCCGAGCCCGACGGTCCGAACGGCGTCTTCGAGCCCGGAAAGGCCTTTACCGTCCGCCCGCGCTCCGTCGCGATCTTCGGGCCCGCCGCTCCGGCCGCCGGGCAATCAACCTAGCGCGTGGCGGTTAATAGGGCGCAGGGTAATGGGTCGAAGAGTTCGGCGGCGGAGAGAGCGGCGCCGTCGGCTTGCGGCCGGGCGGCGACGATGCGCCCGGTGTAGGCGTCGCGGAAACCCCAACCCTGCATCACGGGCGGAAGCACCACGCGGGTATCGCCCCAGGCGGCAGGGAGCGGCGGCAGCGGGCCTTCCCCGAAGTCGCCGAAGAAGCGTCCGGCGGCGGCGACCGCCACGTGGTCCTGCGTCTTGCGCGCGAACGCGACGACGTTGCGGGCGCGGGTCCCTTCCACGCGCAGCGGCAGATAATCCGCGCCCACGAACAGCGCGGGCTCCCGGCGCCGTAGCTGGAGCCCGCGGTGCAGGAGCAGGAGCTTGATCCGCCCATCGGCGCGCTCGGCGAGGAGCGTCCGGGCCGACTCCTCGGCGGGAAGCGACCGGACCTCCGCGAGCAGGCGCGCGAGCTCGTCGAAGTCCACGGGGCGGCGGTTGTCGGGATCGACGAGCCGCAGGCTCCACGTCTCGCAGCCTTGGTACGTGTCGACGACGCCGGGCGAGGCCAGCTTCAGCGTCAGCGCCGAGAGCGAGTTGAGCCGCCCGAGCTCGACGACGCGCGCCGCGAACGCCTCGAAGTCCGGCAGGAACAGGTTCTCGGGCCCGGGCTCGAGGATCCTTTCGAGGAACCGGCGGAGCGCCGCCTCGTACTCCGCGCCGGGCCTCACCCAGTTCGTCTCGCGCTTGGCCTCGCGCGCGGCCTTGAGCGCGTGCTCCCAGAGCCGCTCGAGGAGGGCCGCGCGGCGGCCGTCGTCGAAAGGCCGGTCGGGCCAGACCGCGAGGAGCGTCTGGTACAGCATGACCTCGGCGTCGCCGGAGGGCTGCGGCTGCCCGGCGACCTCGAGCTTGTGCTTCGCGTTGACGTGGCGCCAGCGCGCGCCGGAGGCGCGCCACGCGGGGGCGAGCTCGCTGAGCGCCGCGAGACGGTGGCGCGCGTCCTCGCTGCGCGTGGTGTCGTGCGTGGAGGTCGGGAGCAGCCCGCCCGGCCAAGCCTGCGCGCGCTGGGTGTTCTGCTGGTGGAAGTCTTGGGGGGAGACGCCGAAATGCGCGGGATCGCCGCCCACCTCGTTGAGGCACAGGAGCCGGCTGCTCGCGTAGAACGCCGTGTCCTCGAGGCCCTTGGCCATGATCGGCCCGGTGAGCTGCTGGAACCGGAGCACGATGTCGCGGTAGCGCGCGGCGGCCTCCGGGTGGATGCGCGGCGGGCCGATCCGGACCATCAGCAGATCCTGAAGGAAGTCGTAGAGCGCCGGGTCGAGGGCCGGCGTGCGCCGGCGCGCCTTCTCGATCGCGATCTTCAGGTACTGCGCGTCGCGCTCTGACGGCGCCGTGTCCTCCGGCGAGATGTAGGTGCGGTACACGGGGAAGCAGTCCACGATCTCGCGCATCGCGACGGTCAGCTCGAAGCGCGTGAAGTCGCGGTAGTGTCGGCTATCCTCGCTCAGGCGGTCCAGCCGGTGGCCGAGGGCGTGGATCTCGCTGGCCATGTATTCCGCCGCGAACAGCTTCTTCGTCGAGTACACGAGACCGTCGAAGTCGAGCGGCTGCCCCGTCCACTCTCCGTAGGCGGCGTCGATCTCCTTCTCCTGCGCGCCGTCGACGAAGAGGCCGCCCAAGGCGTTGAGGAACTCGTAGCCCACGGTCCCGTGGACGGGCCAGCCGTCCGGCAGCGTCTCGCGGCGTTCGAGGATCTTCTCGACGACGACGTAGAACGGGCGCCCGCCCGGGCCCGCGGCCAAGTCGAGCGCGGCGCCGCACGCGCGCTGGAGCCGCGCGAGATACCCGGCGGGATCGTAGAGCCCGTCGATGTGGTCGATCCGCAGCCCGTGGATGCGCCGCTCGGCGACGAGCCGGAGCACGAGCGAGTGGCAGTGCGCGAAGACGGCCTCCTCCTCCATGCGCAGCGCGGCCAGCTCGTTGATGTTGAAGAACCGCCGGTAGTTGAACTCCTCCGAGGCGACCTTCCAGTGCGCCAGCCGGTAGTGC
>JACQPK010000095.1 GCA_016207565.1 Elusimicrobiota bacterium | reverse complement strand
GTACTTCGGCCCCTACCCGAAGGTGACGCCGATCCGCAACCTGCTGAAATCCTTGTGGCGCCGCCGCTTTTTTCTGCTGCGGCCCTGCGACTACGACTTCTCGGAGGCGAAACCGCTGCCCCGCAAGAAGATCCAGGGCTGCCTGTACTACCACACCGGCGAGTGCCCGGCGCCCTGCGCGGGCCGGATCAGCAAAGATGAGTACCGCCGGATCGCGGAGGAGGCGGCGCTCTTCTTCCGCGGCGAGTACGCCGAGCTCGAGGTCCGGTGGCTCGAGGAGATGAAGGCCGCCTCCGCCGCCCTCGACTTCGAGCGCGCGGGAGTGATCCGCGATCACCTCGCGGCGCTGCGGCAGATGGGCGAGCGCGTCCGGTGCGTCGAGCTGACTCCAGCCCAGTTGGAGAACCGCCTCACCGGCTCCCGCGGCGTGACCGAGCTGCAAGCGGCGCTCGGGCTGGCAAAGCCCCCGCACCACATCGAGGGCTTCGACATCTCTCATTTCGCCGGAAACCAGACGGTCGCCTCGATGGTCTGCTTCCAAGGGGGCGCGGCGCACAAGGACCATTACCGGCGCTTCAAGATCCGCACCGTCGCCGGCATCGACGACTTCGAGAGCATGAACGAGGTCGTCGGGCGGCGCTGCCGCCGCCTCGTCGAGGAGAAGGAGCCGTTGCCGGACCTCATCCTCATCGACGGCGGCAAAGGGCAGCTCGCCGCGGCCCAGCGCGCGCTCCGCAAGGCCAAGGCGAAGGTCCCGATGGCGGCGCTGGCCAAGCGCCTCGAGGAGGTGTTCCTGCCGGGACGGGCGCTGCCCGTCGTGCTGCCGCCCGACAGCCCGGCGCTGCATCTCCTGCAGCGGCTCCGCGACGAGGCGCACCGCTTCGCCGTGTCGTATCACACGCTCTTGCGCGGGAAGAAGCTTCTCGGATGAAGGACCCGCGGAAGCGGTTCACCGCCGTCGCCGACGCCTACGACCGCTATCGCCCGTCTTATCCCGCGTCCCTGTTCGATTGGCTGCAAGGCCTCGCCGGCCTGACGGGCGGCGCACGGGTCGCCGACATCGGCTGCGGGACCGGCATCTCGACGCGGCTGTTCGCCGCCCGCGGCTGGACGACGGTGGGCGTCGACCCGAACGAGGCGATGCTCGCGCGCGCCCGGGCCCACGCCGGCGGCGCGGAGTATCGCCGCGGCGAGGCGGCCGCGACGGGGCTGCCGGACGGCGCCTTCGACCTGGTCGCGGCGGCGCAGGCCTTCCACTGGTTCCCGGTCGCCGAGACGCTCGCGGAATGGCGCCGCATCGGCAAGGCGGCGGCGTGGGGAGCGGCGTTCTGGAACCTCCGCGACTCCTCCACGGAGACGATGCGGGAGTACGAGGCAATCCTGACGCGCTTTTGCACCGAGTACCAAGAGCGGCCCCGCGCCCGGCAGGACACGATCCCGGCGCTGCGCGAGCGGGTCGCGCTGCGCGAGGCGGAGTTCCCGAACGTCGACCTCCTGTCGCTTCCGGAGTTCCTCGGCCGCGCGGCCTCGGCCTCCTACGTGGCCCACGGCGTGGCGGACCGGGCGGGGCTCGAGGCGGCGCTGCGCGCGCTCTTCGACACGCGCGCCGAACGGGGACGCCTCGCCTTCCGCTACCGCACGGTCGCCGCCGCCTGGCGTTTGCGGGGCTAGTTTTCCTATCATGCCCGGCGTCGTGACTCTCCTCGGCTGAGGTGACTCGAATGGCGAAAAAGATGGAGATGGTCCTGGTGGCCTCGAAGGTGAAGGCGCAGATCAAGAAGGGCGGCTGCAACACCGCGGGCGACGCGCTCGACGGCCTCAACGGCATCGTGGCGTGGTACACCGAGCAGGCGGTCAAGCGGGCGAAAGCGAACGGCCGCAAGACCGTCCGCGCGCACGATTTCTGCATCCAGTGAGCCCGTCCCGCCCTTCCCCTCCTACTCCGGGAGGGGAAGGGCGGACGGAGGTCGAATGCCTCTGCCCAAACGCATACTCGCGCAGTTTCCGAAGTACCCACCGTTTTACCAGGCGGTTTGGAAGGCCTGCGCGGATATCCCGCGCGGCGCCACGCTGACCTACGGCGCGCTCGCGCGCAAGCTCGGCAAGCCGGGCGCGGCCCGCGCCGTGGGCCAAGCCCTCGGCGCCAACCCGTTCGCGCCCGTCGTCCCCTGCCATCGCGTCGTCGCCGCCTCCGGTCTGGGCGGGTTCTCGGCCAAGGGCGGCCGGGCCGCCAAGCGCCGGCTCCTCGAGCGCGAAGGCGCGTTGTAACTCCGCGTTGACCGCCTCCTCCGCCTGCCCGACCTGCGGCAACGCGGTGGGAGCAGAGGACGCCTTCTGCGGCGTCTGTTACCACGTCTTGCGCAAGGCGCCGCCGTCGACGGCCGCTGCCAGCCCGTCCCCGCCGGCCGTCCCGAGCGCACCTCCTCTCCCCCCTTGGGTCGGACACGCGCCGTGGGCCGCGGGTTTGGCCGGAGCGGCGTTGTTTGCCTGGAAGTTCGCCGACTACCTCCCCATCACGGACGGCTGGATGCGGGTGAAGGGGCTGTATCCGACCGGCTTGGCCAACTTCCTGTTCCACGAGGGCGGCCATCTGATCTTCTCGGTGCTGGGCTTCCAGTTCCTGACCGTCGCGGCCGGCTCGGCCCTGCAGCTCGCCCTTCCGCTCGCGTGCGCGGCGCACCTCTACTTCAGCAAAAGTCCCGTGGGCGCGCTCCTATGCTTGATGTGGACGGGGCAAAGCCTGGTGGACCTCTCTTTCTACATCGCCGACGCCAAGCAGCAGGTGCTGATCTTGATCACCGGAACGTCGGGGAGCGAAGGAAGCTTCCACGACTGGGCGTATCTCCTGGACTGCTTCGGGCTCCGCGCTTACGCGGTCGGGCTCGGCCGGCTGGCGTTCTTCGCGGGCTGCTGGCTGGGACTCTGGGCGCCGCTCGAGGCCGGGCTGCGGGTATGGCGCGACCGCCGAGGGGCTAACTAGGCCCCCGGGCGGACACCCCAAAGGCCCAGGCGATCCCGTCGGGCCCCGCTACCCTTATTAAGGTAGCCCATGGCTAGCGCGGTACTCCTGCTTCTCTTTTCGGCCGCCGCGTTCGCGGCGCCCGCCTTGCGCGTGACCGCGGTGACCCCGTCCGAGGTCGCGGCGTTCCAGGCCGCCCTGCCCAAGACGATGCTCGGGCTGCCCCCGGACCTGCACGCGGCCCTGCTGAGAGTCGATCCCGCCGTGCCGGCCCAACGGCTCGCCTGCGCGCCCCTCATCGTCGCGCTGGCCCAAGCCTCGAGCCTTCGCGGCGACTCGCTGCTCGCCGCCGCCCGCGGCGTGCTCGTCGGGGACGCGGCGGCGTCGGCCCAGGCTCTCGCCGAGCCCGGCGTCTCCGTGACGGAGCTCCAGGACCGGAAGGCCGAGCTCGACGGCCTCGAGGCGGCCGCCCTCCGCTACGGAGCGGACGCCGCCGCGTCCCAGTTCGCTTCCACTCGCGCCCGAGCGGCGGCGCGGATCGCGGAGGCGCTCGGCCGCCGCTCCGCCGAGACCGCCGACGGGCTCGGCCGGACCGCCGGCCCGGGCGGAGTCGACGGGAGCGCCGAGCCGGCCCGCCGGCCCGGCTCGCTCTTAAAGCGCGCCGGCGCCGCGGTGGTGAGCTATTTTCGCGAGCCGCCCCCGCCGCCGCGGCCGCTGACGCCCGCCCTCGAGGCCTATCGCCGCTTCCAAGCGCTCGAGCTCTGGTCGAAGACCGCGCCGGCCACGCGCGCCGAGATCGAGCGGCTGCGCCGGTTCAAGAACGCCGACGAGCGCAAGGCGTACCTGAGGGAGGAGGGCGAGAAGATCATGGCGAAGCTGCGCGCCCGCTTCGGCACGTCCACCTTCGGCTTCCACTACAACATGCACGGCGGACAGGCCGACCAGTACGTCGACGCCGGCATCCAGGCGACACTCGGCGACCGGATCACGAACCGCAACGAGAATGTCTGGACGTTCGACTCCCGGCTGAAGGTCTTCTTCCTCCAATCCCCGGGGGAGAAGCTCTACGACATCCTCGACACCAAGCGGATGGACTCGTGGCCGTTGCCCCTGCGCATGGGCGACTCCGTCATGATCTTCGACCTCGAGGACAAAGTCATCGTCGACGGCTTCAAGACCGGGAAGATCGGCCTGCACACCCGCTCGACCTGGAACATGTCCTACACCTTCGACGGCATGCCCGGCATCCCCTACTCGGCATTCGTGATGCCGCCGATCGAGGTCTTCCGCGACGTGCGAAAGAAGCTCGGCACCGGCCGGCTGTCGCGCGACGAGGAGACCCTCGCCGCGATGCGGGTCATCGAGGCGGCCGCCGAGGCCGGCTCGTTCGTCCCCCGCGACTAACCACGCATCGCGCGCGCGATGTCGCGCTTCGGCTGGGCCGTCTGATCTCCCGTGAGATGGATCACGACCGCGTCCCCCGCGCGCCTCGACGGCGCCTCCGGACGCGGTCTTGCCCGAAGCGCGGCGCGGATGTCGCGCGCGAAAGCCTCCATGGCAGGCCCCTCCTCCCCCGCCTCACGCGCCCAACGGCCGGCGTCCTGGCCCATGAAGGCGCCGAAGGAGGCCTCGTCGAAGCCCGCGCGGGTCAGCGCGCGGCCGATCCTCGCGGCGGTCAACGTCCCGGCGTCCAGCCGGGACAAGAGATAGCCCGCCAGACCCGCGGCGCCGGCCGGCTCGGGCTTCGGCAAGCCTTCCGCGAAGACCAACGCCTGAGCCACGGGGTTGAGCGTATGCGTGGCGGGATGGAGCGCGTCTCGGCCCGCGAACGCGCCGCCCTTCCGGGCGCTTTCGGCCAAGGTCTCGAAGCAGAGGTTGCCCGTCGCGTAGGAGCTCGAGCCGAGGCCGACGTAGGCGGTCCTCCGGCCGGAGTAGTGCCGCGTGACGACCACGCCGAAGAGCTGCGCGAGCGACTGGAGGTTCGCGATGTCGAACACGCCGTGGAGGCGCAGCGGCGGGAGCCTGCGGGCCGCGGCCAGCCGCGGCGCGAACGCGGACAGGCCCGCGGGGCGCTCGCCGGTCCGGAACTCGGCGTCCGCGAGCGCCAGGCCCGCCAGCGCGGCGCCGATCGACGCCGGGTTCCAGAGCGAAAACCCGTCCCGCTCCCCGCGCGCGAGCCAAGCCTCGAGCAGCAGCGCGTAGGCCGCTCCCATGCCCAGCAGTCCGCCGTCGAGCGCCTTGCGCGCCGCCGGCGGACGCCGTCCCAGGCCCTCGGCCGCCTCCGCCGACAGGCGCGCGAGCTCCTCGCGAGACTGCGGGTTCGTCGGGAAGAACCAGCCGCCGGAGCGCAGCGCGTCGCGCAGCGCGCCCGGGTCCCGCTGGCGGCGGTTGAGGTAGGTCCGGAGCGTCGTCAGACGCGGGCGCTCGGCCGCGAGCCTGCGCAGCGCGGCGGCCTTCTCGGCGCTCATGAAGTCCGCGCGCGCGTCGGGGCACCAGATCAAGAGCTCCCCCTCGCGCGGCCCGAGCACGCCGATCTCGCGCAGGCGCCGCAGCGCCTGGTGGAGCGAGATGCCCATGTTCGCCGACGTCGAACACACGATCCGCCGGCGGGCGTACGCGGCGCGCAGCGCGGCGTCGCTCGTCCCGGGCTCGGCGAGGAGGCCCAAGGCGTTGAAGGCTTTCACGCAGCCGTCGAACAACCTCCAGCCGCGGAAATACAGCACGCGGCGCCCGCACAGCGCGGACGCGACCGGAGCCTCGACGAGCACGCGCTCGTCTTCGATCCCGAGGCGGCGGGCCAGCCGGAGCACCGCCACCGCGCGGTCGAGCACGGGAGCGCTCACGGCCGCCTCGCTCCCGCCAACTCGGAGACGATCTCGCCGAGGCCGCCGATCGTCGAGAACCTAGGATCCTGGTAGTGGCGGTCCTCGAAACGCACGCCGAACGCGTCCTCGAGCTCGCCGACGAGGCCGACGACGGCGAGCGAGTCGATCAGCCCCGCCTCGAAGTAGTTCACCGCGGCGCGCTCCGCCGGGGTCGCGCCGGGGATCCCGCCCCGAGCTTCGAACCAGCGGCGGACCCACTCGTCGGGCTTCACCATGCGAGGCAGCGCGCGGGAGCGCCGTCCGCGTTGCGGACGTTCAGCGGCAGCACCGCCAGCTCGACGACCTCGCGCCGCAGGCGGACCAGATTGTTGAGCGCCTCGACCAGAAAAAGGCCGCGCCCGAGCAGCAGGCGGTGGTTCTGCGCGTCGCACGGCGAGCCCCGGCCGTGCGCGTGGCTGTCCACCGACGGCGTGTCGAGGCCGAGGAGCCGCACGCCCCGGTCCGCGAGCCAGCCGCACGCCTCGAGCGAGAGGTACGGCGCGCCGGGGAAGTAGTCCGCCCGCCCGTAGCGGCGGGACCAGCCGAAGCGGAGCAGGGTCCGGGGCCTCACGCCGCTGGGCCCGGCGGCCTTCCGCAACCGCCCGAGCCCGACCTCCGCGCGCGGCTTGGCGAAGCTTAGGTCCACGACCCGCGCCGGCCCCAGCATGAGCTCGAGCGGGAACGCGTCGATCGTGGGGCCGCCGGGGACGAAGTGGCGCGGCGCGTCGACATGCGTGCCGGTATGGGTTCCCAGCACGAGCCGCCGCGACTCCCGGCGCTCGACCGAGTGCCGCGCCAGCCGCACGACCTCCACCCGCGGGTGCCAATGGCTCGGGAAGACCGCCATGCCTTCGCGGATCGGAAAGCTCAGATCGACGATAGCCGGGCGCCGGCCCATGCTCTCAGCTCCCTCTTGAGGATCTTTCCCGTCGTGCCCAGCGGGAACGCGTCGGCCACCAGCACCGCCGAAGGGCGGTTGGCCGGGGCGAAGCGCTCGCGGCAGAACGCCTCGAGCGCGGGCCGGTCCGCGCGGGCGCCGGGCTTGAGCCGGACGACCGCGACGATCTCCTGGCCGGTCAGGTCGTTCGGGACGCCGACGACCGCCGCCTCGTCCACCGC
>JACQPK010000086.1 GCA_016207565.1 Elusimicrobiota bacterium | reverse complement strand
TACCAATAGATACGGATAGGCTCCGAAAAAGTTCCGTCCTCTGCGTTCCTTTTCGTTAATTTCCTCTGCGTACCTCTGCGTTATTCCGTTTTCCCTGCTACCGGGGAAACTTGGAGGAAGGCTACCAGGCGCCGGGAGGCGGATAAGGGCGCGGCGACGTCGGCCCGCCGACCTTCCACTTCGATTGGCGCAGCGGCACGCGGTGGAAGTAGTCGACGGTGTCCTCAATCGCCTCGCGGCCCATGGCGCGGCTCGACGGGAACTGCGGCATGCGGACGAAAAGGACGGCCTCCAGGTTCCGCTGGAGCTCACGCTCGAAATCGGTGAGCTGGCGCTCGAGCTCGGTGCCGGGCGCGCCCGCCAAGCGGAGCAAGTCCGCGCCGGTCGCCTCGAACGCCGCGCGCGGGAAGAGGCGCGTGCGCTCCTGGTCCATGAAGTGGGCCATCTCGCCGGCCTTCTGCTTGCCCGCGCCGACGCGCATGAGCGCCCACAGGAGGTTCTTCGAGACGAAATCCTGGGAGCCGCGCGTGGGGACGTTCCAGCCGTTTTCGCGCAGCGGGTCGATGATCAGCGAGGCGCACGGCTTCACCGTCCGGTGGTACTTCAGCGAGTGGTTGTAGTACTGGACGTAGATGTCCTTGAACTGCTCCTGGACTCGCAGGATCTGCGCGTCGTCGTTGAGCACCGCGACGAGGATGTCGGTGGGGCGGTACCAGCTCTGGCCGGAGTTGACATCCGCCATGTACTTGTCCATGGGCACGAGCGAGGGGATGATGCCCTTCTCGCTGTTTTGGTCCATGTCGTAGAAATTGCTGTACATCCAGTCGGCGATCTCGCCGCGGGGGCCGAAGCGGCCCGTGAACATGCTGTAGTGCCCGGCGTGCGCCTCGTCGTCGTCGCCTTGGGCGCCGTTGAGCATCATGCCCATCACGGGCTTGCCGCCCCACGCGCGGCCGCGGCCCTTCTGCCAGAGGACGGTCACCTTGAACGGCCCGCGCGCGCCACCCTGGTCCTTGGCGACCATCTCGCTCAAGTCGTCCTCGGTGACCGCCGAGCCCGTCTCGGCCCGGGCGAAGTCGACGCGAAAATCCTCGGGCCAGATCGTGCGGGCGACGAACTTGCGGCCGGCGCCCTCGCCGACCCACTCGCCGCGGATGCGGAGGGGCCGGTCCTTGAAGAACGCGGTGCTGGAGAGGTCGAAGTACGAGAGGTTCGAGGCGATCTTCGGCGTGAGCTCGAAAGGCACGACCGTGCCGTCCTGCAGGCGGATCGTCTTGCCGTCCGGCGCCAGCCGCGCGCCCTCGAGCATCGCGTTCGAGCCGATCCACACGACCGCGGGCTTGCCGACCTTCGGCACCGCGATCACGTCGTCGGGGAAGTACCACAGCCCTTCCTTCGGGGCGTTGCAGCCGTTGCAGCCCTTGCCCGTCGTCAGCGTGAAATCGCTCTCGGGGTAGAGGCCGACGTAGCCGCCGGAGAACCGGCCCGAGTCCCGCGGGGTCTGCTGCGGCGCCGCGGCGGGCTTGGCGACGCCCGAGCGGTTCGCCGCGCCGCCGATGCGGCCCTGGACGGGCGGGGCGGACTGCGGCAGCTTCGCCGCGCCGTCGTAGGCGACCGAGCCGTGATGCGCGGATTCCGCCGTCCGGCCGGCGGCGGCGCCCTGCGCGGCGTTGCGGGCCTTCAGGAGCTGCTGCTGGGACTCCGTCTGCGCGGACGCCGGAACGGCGACCCAGACGACGGCCCAAGAAAGGAGCAAATGTCTCACGGTAAGAGATTATACCGGGGACGGCCCGTCCTTCGCCTGGTGCCTTGGACCGATGCGGACCCTGGGCCCTTCGGGAGCCTAGCAGCCCTGCTAGCGGACGGCCTGGAGGGCCGCCTGGAGGGTGTCGGGGTGCAGCGAGCGCTCGAGCGCCGCCTGGAACGTCACGACCTTGTTCCGGGCGAGGCGGAGGATCGATTTGTCCAGGTTGATCATCCCGGCGGCCACCCCCTGCTCGATCGCGTTGTAGATCGAGGGGGTCTTGCCGTCGCGGATCGCCGTCTCGATCGTCGGGTTGACGATCATGATCTCGCGCGCGGCGACCTGGCCCTTTCCGTCGGCGCGCGGCAGGAGGATCTGCGAGATCGCCGCCTTGAGCGTCGCCGCGAGGCGCAGGTTGATCTGGCGGTGGCGCTCCACCGGAAACAGGTTCACGATGCGCTCGATCGTTTGCATCGAGTCCGTGGTCGACAGCGTGCTGAAGACGAGGGAGCCCGCCTCCGCGATATGCAGCGCCGCCTCGGCCGTTTCCATGTCGCGGATCTCGCCGATGAGCACGACGTGGGCCTTCTGCTTGATGACTGACTTCAGGGCCGCCGCGTAGGAGATCGTGTGCGTGCCGACCTCGCGCTGGCAGATCAGGGCGTTCTTGGGTGTGAACGCGAACTCGATCGGGTCCTCGATCGTCACGATATGGACGTTGCGCTGGACGTTGATCTGCTCGAGGAGGCACAGGAGCGTCGTGGTCTTGCCGGAGCCCGAAGGGCCGGTGATCAGGACGATCCCGCGCGGGAGGTCGCAGAGCTTGGTGACGGCGTCGGGGAGATCGAGCTCGTCGGGGTGCGGGATCGCCGGCGGGATCGCGTGGATGACGGCGTGCAGCCCGTTTTTCTGCGTCGTGAGGTTCATGCGGAACCGGGTCAGGCCCGGCAGCGCGAACGAGCAGTCGAGCTCGAGCTTCTCTTGGAGGATGCGCCGCTGCTCCTCATAGAGGTTCGACATGATGATCCGCACCACTTCGCGCCCAGGGATCGGCTCGAACCCCTGCAGGACGGCGAGGTTGCCGGAGACGCCGATCATCGGCGGCAAATCGCTGGCGATGAAGATGTCGGACGCCCGCTGGTCCAAAGCGGCCTTGAGGATATCCGCAAGCTCGATCATGGCGCCCCAAGTATTGCCCGGGTGGTGGAGAAAGTAAAGTGGGGACTGTCCCCAATTCACTTACTCGTTGTTGATGGCGGCGGCGCGGCGGACGCCGCGCAGCAAGAACGAGCGCGTCAGCCGCGTCTCGCTGTCGCGGCCGGCGCGGCGCCCCCCGCCGGCCGGGCCGGGGCCCGGCAGGAACGTGTTGAGCGCCGACAACAGCCGCGACATCGTTTTCGGCAGCAGGCCTTGGATCGCGGCGCCGAGCTTCCCGAGCGGGGTCAGGATCAACTCCGGCTCGCCCTTGCGGCAGGCCTCCACGATGAGCCGGGCCGCCCGGCGCGCGTCCATCGACAAAAGCGGCACGCCGTGCAGCAGGGAGAACCACGTGTACTCGGCGCCGTGGCGGCCCTTGAAGGAGGCGTTCAGGAAGCTCCCCGTCCGCGTCAGGCCCGGGCACACGGTCGTGACATAGACGCCGTAGCGCGAGAGCTCCGCCGCCAGGCCTTCGGAGAGGCCCACCAGGGCGAACTTGCTGGCGCCGTAGGGCACGAGGTGCGGCATCGAGAACTTCCCGCCGATCGAGGCGATGTTCACGATGCGCCCGCTGCGGCGCCGCTTCATGCCGTCGACGACGGCGAGGATCAGGTGCAGGGGTCCCCAGAAGTGCACGCGCATCGCCTCCTCGTAGTCGGCGATCTCCTGGTTCTCGTGAGGTCCGACCATGATGACGCCCGCGTTGTTGACGAGGACGTCGATCGAGCCGAGCCGGGCCTCCACCTCGCGCACGAGCGCCCGGGCGCGCCCTCCGTCGCCGATGTCGCAGGCGGCGGCGTAGACCTCGGCGCCCCGCCGCTCGAGCTCCCAGCGCGCCGCGTCCACCTCCCGCGGGTCGCGGGCGCAGACGGCGAGCTTGGCTCCCCGGGCGGCGAACTCGCGCGCGAGGTTGAGCCCCAGCCCGCGAGTTCCTCCCGTGATCAGGACGACGCGGCCCCGGAAGTCCTCCCAGGGCCACCGCCGGCCGTACATATAAAGGAAGCCGGCGCCCACGCCGAGCCCAAAGGCGGCCTTCTCCCGCGTCCGCATACCGATATCGTAGCGGAGCCCGCCTCGCCGCCCTAGCGCGGCGGGTCCACAACGGTTCGAAGTTTGGGTGAAGCGCTAGAAGAACCAGGCCGAGCCGAGGCCGAAGTCTAGGTACTTCTGCTTCGGCAGGCCGAAGAGCTTCGAGATCGAGAACGTCAGGTCGAACTTGTTCGCGATCTTATACGACAGCGACTGGCTGAGCGTGTGGTACGTGTTGATCTCGAAGCCCGCCGCGCGCTCGTGGATGCCGACGACGTGCGTCGTCGTGACCCACCGCTGGCCCATGCGGTAGCCGCCCTGCCAGCCCCAGCCGTAGATGTTGGCCAGCATGTCCGTGTCGATGCCGCCCAGGTTGGCGAACCTGCCGTAGTAGACGGCGGCCGTCGTGAACGCCTTCTTCCAGTCCTTGTTGAGCGACGTCGACGCGGCGCCTCCCAGGAGCCCGGTGCCGACGGGGAGGTCGACGGAGAAGGTGCCCGCGTAGGAGAGGCCGGGCCCAACGGTCAGCGTCCAGTTGTCGCCGAGGTAGAACGGGTGCAGGTACTGGAAACCGAGACCCGCGCGGTACGTCTTGAGCCCTTCGAAGTTGATCTGGCTGAGCGGGAGCGAGACCTTGAGCTTGCGGTCGCGGTGCTCCCCGAAGTCCAGCGTGAAGCCGGGCGTGACCGACAGCACCTTGCCGTTGTAGCCGTCCGTCGAGAACTGGGCGAAGCCGCCCGAGAGCTGCGGGTCGCGGCCCTCCGGCGTGGTGCTCTTCTGCTCGGCGGTCCGGATCGTGCTGAACATAGTGTCCTGAAAGCCCGCGCGCACCATCGCGCCGATCGTACCCGTCGGGCCGCCCGAGAGCTGCGCGCCCGCGCCCGAGTTGATGAGCCGCATGAAGCGCTTCAGGAAGTCGGAGGTCTTGAGGTACTCCTCCAGCTGGTCCTGGATCGCCGCCGTGTTGGCCCCGTTGAACGTCTGGTCGATGCCGAGCTCCGGGCTGACGAACCTAAACGACGTCACGTTCGCGCCGGCGCCGGCGAGCACGTCGAAGTGGAAAGGGTGTCCGAGGACCTCGAGCGTCACGTCACGGGGGTTGGTCTCATAATCCTTGGCGAACTGGATGATGCCGTCTTTACTGTAGCCGGTCCGGGCGCCGTTGGCCTCGATGACGATGATCGGGTCTTTGGCGAAGGCGGGACGGGCGAAGGCCAGCGCGGCAAGAAACGAGAGGAGTACGTGTCGGGGGCGCATAGCCCGGTATATATCAATTTTTTGACGGACCGAACGGCGAGGGCTCCGGGGTCCGGCGGCCGAAACGTTGCTCCTGGCCCCGGCATGGCGGACTCCCCGCTATTTCCAAGATTCTCCGACGCCGGGGCCCGCGCCTCCGCCGGTCTGGGCGGCCTAGTCTTGCTCGGTTGGGTATTCGACTGGCCGCGCGTGACGGCCGTGTTCCCGGGCCTCACGCCGATGGTGCCCAACACCGCCGCCGCCTTCGTCCTCCTCGGTGCCTCATTGTGGGCGCTGCAGTCCTCGCGCGCGGACCGTTGCGAGCGCTGGGGACGACTTGCGGCGTTCGCGGCGCTGGGCTTGGCGGTGGCGGCCATCGCCGAGCGGATCCTGGGCTTCCCCCAGGTGGAGCACCTGCTGCCCGTCGCCCGCCATGACGGGGCTCGGATGGCGGCAGCCACGGCCGTCAACATCGCTCTCCTCGCCGCGGGTTTGCTGACCCTCCAACGGCGCACCCGATCGGGCTGGGGGCCGGCGCACCTGGCGGGGGCTTTCGTCTGGTGCAGCGCCCTCTACTCGCTCGCCATGCATCTGTACTCCACGCCCGGGCTCTTTGAGCGCTCGGGGCCGCTTGCGCCGGTCGCGCTGAACACCGCGCTCGGGTTAGCGGTGCTGTCCGCCGCGGTCGTCGGAGCGCGAGATTGCGACTGCGCCCTGGCGGTCTTGGGCTCGCGAGGGACTCCCGGAACGGTGGCGCGGCGCTTGCTGATCCTGGCCGCCGCGCTCCCCGCGGCGCTCGATCTGCTCGTCGCGGCCGCGGCCCACCTCGGGCTGATCGCGTTCCCCTCGTCGGGGGCCGCGCACTCCGCGCTGCTCACCCTTTCCCTGTCTCTTGCCGCGCTCGTCGTGGCGAACTCGCTGCAACGCGAGCGCCGGCGGGAGAATGCGCGGCTCCTCCTGGCCGCCGCGGTCGAGCAGAGCTCAAACGTGGTCATCATCACCGATCTCGCGGGGAATATCGAATACGTCAACCCCAAGTTCGCGTCGATCACCGGCTGGTCCGCCGAGGAAGCGATGGGCAGAAATCCGCGCTTCCTCAAGTCCGGCGACATCCCTCCGGAAGGGTATCGCGCGTTTTGGGCCGCGCTGCTGCGCGGGGAGACCTGGCAGGGCGAGGTCCGCAACAAGCGCAAGGATGGGACGTTCTATTTGGCGTCGGTCACCGCGTTCGCCGTGCGCGACTCCGATGGGCGCATCTCGCACCTCGTCGCGATCCAGGAGGACGTCACCGCGCGAAAGGCGCTGGAGCAGGAGGTCTTTCACGCGCACAAGATGGAGGTGCTCGGGCGGATGGCCGGCTCCTTCGCCCACGACTTCAACAACCTGCTGACGGCAATGGGAGGCTATTGCGAGTTCGCTCTCGGGCAGCTCCCGGAGGGGGCTCCCGCGCGCAACGACGTGCTGGAGATCCGCGCTACGGCCAAGCGAGCCAGCGAGCTCGCGCGACACATGCTCACCTTCTCGCGCCGGGACGTGGTCCGCCGCAAGCACGTGGACCTCATCGCCTTCCTGTCGGAGCTGCAGCGGCTCCTCCAGCAACTGCTCGGGCCGCGCATCCGGCTCGAGCTGAGCCCAGGCCGGGGTCCGCTGATCGTCCGCATGGACCCGGTCCAGCTCGAGCAGGTGATCGTCAACCTGACGGTGAACGCCCGGGACGCCATCACGGGCGACGGCACGGTCCGCATCGAGGCGACGAGGGTCGCCGGCGCCGGAGGCGAGCTCGCGCGCATTCGCGTCTCCGACGATGGAAAGGGAATGGACGCCGAGACGCTCTCTCATCTCTTCGAGCCCTTCTTCACCACCAAGCAGCCGGGGCAGGGGACCGGGCTGGGCCTCTCCACTTGCTTCGGCATCGTGAGGCAATCCGGAGGAACGATCGCGGCGGAAAGCGCGCCCGGCCGGGGAACGACGATCACCTTCGATCTCCCCCTCGCCCCCCCGGAGCCGGAAAGGACGCAGCCTCCGGCGCCGACGAAGGCGGAGCGCTCCAGCGAACGCGTACTCATCGTCGACGACGACCCCTCCGTTCTGCGGATGGCTCTGCGCGCTCTGGAAACCGCCGGGCTCCGGGCCCTCGGCGCGGCGAGCGGCGCGGAGGCGCTCTCCCTCCTGCGCGGTCCCGAGCCGGTTCACCTGCTCCTGACGGACGTCCGCATGCCTCACATGACGGGCATCGAGCTCGCCCGGCGCGCGCGCGAAGTGGCTCCTTCCTTGCCGGTCATCTACATGTCGGGCTTCACGGGGGAGGTCCTCGAGGCGGGGATGGACCCTGAGGTCAACTTCCTGTCCAAGCCCTTCGCGCCGGACGTCCTCGTGGAACGGGTGAGGCGCGCGCTCTCGGCCGGCCCCGGCGCGCGCTGAAGCCTAATCAGCGCAGTAGGCTTTCGGCGGTGACGTGCCTGGGGGCGATGTCGACCGGCAGGTCTTTCGCGCGATCGATCACGGCCTGGGCCTCGGGACGCACGACCCCGAGCTTGTCGAAGAGCGCCTTCGCGGCGGAGTAGTCGCCCTTCGCCTGGATCTCCATCAGCTCGCGCGTGAGGGCCTCGACGGCGCCCTTGATCTTGGCGGCGTCGACGGCGAAGAAGCCGTCTTTCACCGTGAAGGCGCCCTTGTCCAGCAAGTAGTTGAGCTGGAGCGCCATGCCGCGGCCGTGCGCCTCGGAGATGCCGAAGCGGAGCGTCCGGAAGGCCGAGGCGAGGAACGTCCAGTACATCGTCTTCTCCATCGCCTTGTCGAGCACGCCTTTGTCGATGAGCCTCTGGAGCGCCCACAGGCCCGAGACGTCCGCCTTCGCCTCCTCGAGCGCGCCGCCCACGTCCTTCAGCGCCTTGCGCACGGACTGGTCCTTCTGTCCGAACACCTCGTGCGGGCCGAGGCCGTGCATCAGCTCGTGCATCAGGATGTGCGTGAAGAACGAGTCGAAGTCGAGCTTGCCGCGGTCGGCCTCGGCGAGCGCGAGCTTGGCGAGGGGCGTCAGGACGATGCCGAACTTGGCCTGCTGGACGTTTTTGAGCATCGTCCGCTTGGCGCCCTTCTCTTTGGTGACCTTCTCGTCGTTGGGGAGGTTGAAGGCAGCGGTGGTGACCCCGCGGGCCGCGTCGCCCGAGGCGTAGACCTGGTTGACCACCCGGATCGGCGCCAGCGCCCCGAGCTTCGCGTTGCGGTACTTCGCGTCGATCGGGAGGTTGTCTTCGAGCCACTGGAGCTGGCCGGAGAACTTCTGGAGCTTGGCGGTCTCGGCGTCATCGCGGAGCGTGATGAACGCCTCGAAGGCCGCCTTGTAGCCGAACCACTCGTCCTCGTAGGTCTCGTAGGGGCCGATCGTCGGCTCGATCGAGGCGTCGAGCTCCATCCAGGCGACGTCCGAGTCGTAGTAGTCGTTGGTGAGGAACGCGGCCGCGCGCGACTCGAGGTAGCGCTTGAGCGTCGGCTGCTGCGTGAGCGCGGCCGCTTCGCCGAGGAGTCTCGAGGCGAGCGCGAGCTCGTTGGAGTACTCGAGCGAGTAGGGCACGATCTTGAGGCCCTGGCCGACGCGGATCGTCGTGAAGAAGCCCGTCGCGGCCTCCTTCTCGGCCGGCGGCAGGGAGTTGATCCACGCCTCGATCTTCTCCTTCGTCGCGCCGGCCGGGTAGAAGTCCGCCTGCGGCGGCTTGGAAGGCGCGCCGGGGATGAACGGCTTGTTGTGGTCGGTGCGGTCCCACGGGCCTTTGTGGGTCAGAAATAGCTGGAGCCGCGCCTGCCCGAGCGGGGTCTTGTCTTGCAAGAGCGACAAGAGCATCGACGGGTTCCCCGCCCAGCACTGCCGGAGGAACAGGCCGTCCATGATCCGCGCCGCCTGCACGAGCTTGGCGAGGGCGTCCTTCTCGCTGGGGGGGAGCTTCGAGATGTCGGCGGAGAGCTCCACGGGCGCGAACTGCGCCTGGAGCCTCTGGAGGCGTTCGAGCTCGGCCGGCTGGGCGAAGGCGAGGACGGGGAGGAGCAGGAGGGAGAGGGCGTAGCGCATGCGGCGATTCTATCATAGTGCCGGAGGGCCCTCATCCTTGAAGCCGGTGGTGGAGTAAAATGGCCGCCGTGACCGGGCTTGGGGTCTTCGTGGCGCTCGCGTGGCCGATTTGGGCGCAGCGAGCGGCGGCGCCGCTGGCGAGCGCGGCGAAGCCGGGGGCGGTCGCGCCCGCGTTGCCGCCGGCCCCCCTCCCCCCGGCCCTCTTCCCTCTTCGGGGGGAGACGGGGCGGCCGCTGCGGATGTTTGCGCTGCCTTCGTTGAACGCGCTCTTCGACGGGGCGAAGCCGGGGGCGGAGCCGCCGCCGTGGTATCACCCGTCCGGCGTCAAGACGCAGGCGACGCAGGCCGAGCGGCTGGTGGCGCAGCTCGCCAAGCCGTGGCGCACGCGCGCGCAGCTCCAGCGCCTCGCCCAAGAGCCGCCGCCGCCCGGGCCCGTGCGATTCCAGGTCGTCGGCGACGCCGAGCCGGGGCGCTTTTTCTTCTCGCGGTGGCTCTTCAACGTGCCGGGCGTCTTCGAGCGGCAGCTCGCCGCGGCGCAGGCGCGCGGCGGCGACTTCGTGATCCAGCTCGGCGACATGGTCAGCCGTGGCGTCGCGCTTCAGTACCGCGGCCTGCTCGGCCTGCTCGAGCGCGTGGGCGCGGCCCGGCCGTACCTCACCGTGCTCGGCAACCACGACCGGCGGAGCCCGCACGGCGCCAGCGACTCGCGCCTCTACCAGGCCCTCTTCGGCCCTCCGAGCTACTGGTTCGAGCGCGGGAACGTGCGCTTCGTCGTCGTCGACTCGAGCGCCGGGCGGATGACGCCGCTCCAGCTCCGCTGGCTCGACCGCGCCCTCGACACGGAGCGCACGAAGATCGTCTTCACGCACATGCCTCCGATCCAGCTGCGGGCCTGGACCGGCGGCGTCGCGGGATTTGCGGTGGGCGCGCGCGAGTTCGCCGAGCTCGTCGAGCGCCGCGGGGTCTCCCGCGTCTACGTGGGGCACGTGCACGCGCTCGACACCGTCGTCCACCGCGGCGTGCGCTACGTGCTCTCCGGCGGGGGCGGCTCGCCGCTGTTCCCCTCCGCGGTGAAGCGCCGGTTCCACCACACGCTCGAGGTGGAGGTGGACGGGGCCCAGGTCCGCGAGACGGTGCATCCCCTCCTCGGCCGGCCGTTCGCTCTATAATAGGGAAGGACCTAGGCGGTTCTAAAAGTCCGGCACCATGCTATAATAGGCGTCTTCCGGAGGCATTGATGCGCGTTCTCACCCCCCTTCTCGCGGCGGTCCTCGTTCCCTCTTTCTGCGGCGCAACCGGGCTCGAAGACGCGGCCCGCCAGGTGCCCGGGCTGCTCAGGGGGGCCTCCGCGATCGGATCGCTGCCTCGCCTCCGGCTCGCCGCCGCGCAGGCGAGAGGGTCGAACCCCCGCCGCCGCGGCTGGGCGACGATCCGCGGCACGTCCAACGGCGCCGAGTTCGCGGTCACCATCAACAAGGTGCAGGGCCGCATCACGGGCGTCGCCAACGGCAGCGACGTCGACCTGACGATCGACTTCGACGCGCGGCTCATCGAGGGCGGCGCCAACCACTCTCAGATCCGCGTCCGCTACGACTGGGACGCCGGCACGGTGAAGGGCGGGCTCGTCGATCTCACCTACGAGCCCAACGGCCGCCTGCACGGCGGCGTCGGCGGCGCGGGCGTCGACCTGACGTACCAGCACTCCACGGGCAAGATCGACGGCGGCGCCGCGGGGCATCCGTGCCACGTGACCTATCACGAGGGCTCGGGCAAGATCGCGGGAAGCTGCCTCGGCAACACCATGGACCTCACCGCCGACAACCTCACGATGCAGGAACTACTCGACACGTACGCGTTCCTGGTGTTTGCGCCCCGCCGGTAGCCTTCACAGGACCTAATCACGACGGTACCGCCGGTGCCCTTCCCCCGGCCCCGGCACGCTCGCGTATAATGGCAGTGGACCCGCCCGAGGGGGAAGGAATGAATCGGAAGTCGAACCGTCTCAGCCGGGAAAAGAGCCCCTATCTGCTGCAGCACGCCCACAACCCCGTGGACTGGTACCCGTGGGGCGAAGAGGCGTTCGAACGCGCGCGCCGGGAAAACAAGCCCGTCTTGCTCTCGATCGGCTACTCCACGTGCCACTGGTGTCACGTGATGGAGCGCGAGTCCTTCGAGAACGAGCGCATCGCGGAGATCATGAACCGCGAGTTCGTCTGCATCAAGCTCGACCGCGAGGAGCGGCCCGACATCGACCGGATCTACATGACGGCGGTGCAGGCGCTGACCGGCCAAGGCGGCTGGCCGCTGAACGTCTTTTTGACGCCGGAGCTCAAGCCGTTCTTCGGCGGCACGTACTTCCCGCCCGATACCCGGTGGGGCCGGCCCGGCTTCTCCGAGGTGCTCGAGCAGGTCGCGACGGCGTGGAAGGCCCAGGGCGACCGCATCCGCGAGTCGGGCGAGCAGCTCCGCCTCGCGCTCGAGCAGTTCACCGCGACCATGGGCGACGGCGCGCCGGCGGAGGCGGTCTCCTTCGACAAGGCGCTCGACGAGTTCGCCGGCGCCTTCGACGCGGCCTGGGGCGGCTTCGGCGCGGCGCCGAAGTTCCCGATGCCCGTCAACCACAACCTCCTCCTGCGCCTGCGGGCCCGCACCGGCGACCCGCGCGCGCTCGACATGTCCGCGGCGACGCTGCGGGCGATGGCCGCGGGCGGCATCTACGACCATATCGGCGGAGGCTTCCACCGCTACTCGACCGACGAGCAGTGGCACGTGCCCCACTTCGAAAAGATGCTCTACGACAACGCGCAGCTCGCGGTGAACTACCTCGAGGCCCACCTCGCCACCGGCGACGCCGACTTCGCGCGCGTCGCGCGCGAGACGATCGAATACGTCCTGCGGGACCTCGGCCACCCGGAGGGCGGGTTCTACTCCGCCGAGGACGCCGACAGCGCGCAGCCCGCGGGGGACCACGGCCACAAGTCGGAGGGCGCGTTCTACCTCTGGAGCAAGGACGAGATCGAGACGCTCCTGGGGGACGACGCGGAGCTCTTCTGCCTGCGCTACGGCGTGCGCCCCGGCGGCAACGTGATGTTCGACCCGCAAAACGAGTTCTCGAGCCGCAACGTGCTCTATCGCGACCTCGACCTCTCCGAGGCGGCGCACGAGCGGAAGACCTCGATGGAGGCCGCCGCCTCGGCCGTCGATCGCGGACGCAAGAAGCTGTTCGAAGCCCGCGCGAAGCGGCCGCGCCCCGACCTCGACGACAAGATCCTCGCGTCCTGGAACGGGCTCATGATCACGACCCTCGCGAAGGCGACGCAGACGCTGCGCGAGCCGAGATACCTCGCCGCGGCCCAGTCCGCGGCCAAGTTCCTGCGCGCGAAGCTCTACGACGCCAAGATGAGGCGTCTCGCCCGGCGGTGGCGCGACGGCGAGGCGGGCGGGCCGGCGGTCGCCGACGACTACGCCTTCGTGATCCAGGGGCTCGTCGACCTCTACGAGGCGGACTTCGATCCCGCGTGGCTCGAGTGGGCGCTCGACCTAGCGGAGACGCTGCAGCGCCTCTACTACGACCCGATCGGCGGCGGCTACTACATGACCGCCTCCGACCACGACCGGAGGCTCCTCGTGCGCATGAAGGAGAGCCAGGACAACGTCGAGCCGGCGGCCTCCAGCGTGGCGTCTTTGGCGTTGCTGCGGCTCTCGGTCCTCTGCGGCCGCGCCGACCTGCGCGAGGCGGCCGAGCAGACGCTCGAGCTCTTTGCCGACCAGATGAAGGACAGCCCGCGCTCGCTGCCCCAGATGCTCGTCGCGCTGGACTTCTCGCGCGCCAAGACGCGGGAGATCGTCGTCGCCGGGGACCCCGGCGCGCCGGATACGGAGGCGCTGCTCGAGCGTGTGCGCGCGAAGCTGCTCCCGCACGCCGTGGTGCTGCTCGCCGACGGCGGCGAGCGCCAGAAGAAGCTCGCGCGCTGGCTGCCGTTCTTGAAAGACATCCGGCGCAAGGACGGCAAGGCGACCGCCTACGTCTGCGTGGACTACGGCTGCCAGTCGCCGGTCACGGACCCGACGGCGCTCGACGAGCTGCTGATCGGCCTCGAGAAGCCGAAAGGTTGAGTTGGTAAATTGGGGACTGTCCCCAATTTACTATCTACCGCCGGGCGGCGACCTTCTTTTCGTCCTCGAGCAGCTCGGACAGCGGGACGGACTTGGCGCCCAACGATTCCGCGACGGCGGCGTAGGTGACCTCGCCCTTGTAGACGTTGACGCCCTTGGCCAGCGCCGCGTCTTTTTTCACCGCGGCCTCCAGGCCCCACCGCGCGATCGCCAAGGCGTACTTCAGCGTCACGTTGGTGAGCGCGTAGGTCGAGGTGTTCGAGACCGCGCCCGGGATGTTCGGCACCGCGTAGTGCAGCACGCCGTGCTTGACGATGACCGGCCGGTCGTGGCTCGTGACCTCGGCCGTCTCCACGC
>JACQPK010000096.1 GCA_016207565.1 Elusimicrobiota bacterium | reverse complement strand
GTGCGCGCTCGCGCAGTCGTCGGACTGGGCGCTGCTCGCGGGCCAGCGCCGCCACGGCGACTGGGCCGCCGCCGGCCTGGCCCGCTGCGTGGAGGGGTTCCTGGAGCTACGGTCGATGCTCGAGGACCGCGCCGTCGACGCCGCGGCCGTCGAGCGTTGGGAGCGCGCCGGAGCGATCCTGCCGTCGGCGGACTTCCGGGTCTTCGCATGAGCCGGCCGTCGCGCTCCCGCCGGAAGGCCCAGGCGGTCGCCGCCGTCCTCGGCGCGACGGTCGGCACCGCGCTGCTCCTGCGCTGGCTGCTCGTGGAGCCGCGCCGGAGGGTCCCGCCGCCCGAGCCTCCGCCTCAACCGGCCCGCCGCGCTCCCGCGCCCGAGGCGCCGGCCGGCCCTTCCTGGCCCCAGGACCCGACCTTCGAGCTGCTGGCCCGGCTCGATCCCCGGCTGGCCCCGGCGGCCTGGGGTCTGTTCGCGGGACCTGCCGCCGCGCGGAAGGCGGCCGCGCTCGAGCTGTCGGGCCACTTCGTCGCGTCCGACACGCTCACGGGGCTCTGCCCCGAGGCGCCCGACACGCTGTGGGTGTTGTCGGAGGCGATCCGGCGGCGCGCGGGGATGCCCGCCGTGATGGACCAGCTCTACCGGAACCTGCGCCTCCTCGCCGAGCTCGAGGACTACGAGAAGGACGACTTCGTCGACCAACTCCCCGACCCGCTCGCGATCTACGTGCCGCTCGCGATCAGCCACACGCCTCACGTCCGGGAGTCGCGCCGGATGTTCGCCCAGTTCCGGCGGCTGCTCGCGCCGGCGGGCGAGACCGTCACCGGCTGGATCCGCGAGCACGACCCCGAGCTCCGGTTCGCGCCGTCGTTCCTCCTCCGCCTCAACGCCTACGAGGCCCTGGTGCCCTATCTCCGGGACCATCCGCCCGAGGCGCGAGGGATCGCGCCGATGGTCTTCCTCGAGAAGAGGGCGGACGCGGTCGACCTCACGGCCGACCAGATCCAGAACATCTTCGACAGCCTGGCCTCCGATCCGAAGGGGCGCGAGTCCCTCGCCGCCTTCGCGGAAGGCAGCCTCACCCAGCTCGCGATGGCCTCGGGTCCCGTCCGCGAGAAGATCACGCTATTTCTGCACCTGAACTGGAAGAAGCTGCCGCCGGAGGCCCGAGAGGCGGCCGAGTTCGTGATCGGCCCGCCGAGAGAGGACCCCGAAGGCAAGCCGTCGCCCCGGGTCCCTCCGCCCTACTCGGAGTGGCCGAAGGACGAGTGGCGCTTCAGCCAGCATTTCGCCGAGGAGGTGGACCTCCGCGACTGGGAGCGGTTCTTCCTCGCGAAGGGGTACAAGCGCGAGCCCGCGGACGAGGAGGCGACCGTGCTGGCTCGCCAAGTCCCCGGCGGCCCGCGGCTCGTGCTGACGGGCTACGTCTACACGAGCCTCGAGACCGGCATGCTCGTGGGGCCGACGCTCCGGCGCTTTCAGGCCGCGCTCGCGCGCGACGTGAGGGACCCCGCGGTCCAGGGCGTCTTCGTCCGCGCGCACGCCCAGTTCCCCCGCACCCCGGCGTTCGCGAACGCGAAACCGGGCCCCAAGCTGTGGTACGATGGCTCCTGCCGGGGCGCGTGGGACCTAAACCGCCTGTCGGCGCTGTGCCCGCAGTGCGCTCTCGTCGGCAACGTCGGCTCCGGTCGCGGGGCCGTGAACAACCCGATGATCTGGGCGCTCTTGGAAGGCCTGGCGCGCCGCGAGGACTGGGACCGGCTGGCCGACCGCGTGAAGGCCGCGGTCCCGGAGTACCACACGCGGCTCATCGGCCCCTGGACGACGCCCTTCTCCCGGGAGCTCAAGACGCTGAAGAAACCCAAAGCGAAGAGGAAGAAGTGACGATGTCGACCCCACTATTGGACAAGGCCGTCGCCGAGATGAATTGGCTGTTCCCGCGAATGCCGTACGTGATCCGGATCTCCTACGGTGGACAAAGCCGGCCCGTAGGGTCGGGCCCCGAGAAGGTCGAGATGGCGTGCAAGAGCGTGGAGTCGCTCCGCGCGATAGCCCGGAGCGACATCGCCGCCTTCCTCGATCATTACGTGGTCGGCGATGCCGACATCAACGGCGACATGTACGCGTTCGTGGGCGCGCGCGCCCACGTGCGCGAGGACGCGCTCTGGCGCGTCGGCTGGCTCCAACGCCTGCGTTACGCCTGGCTCACGCTCTTCCCGTCGCCGGTGCGCCGGAAACTCCTGGCGGTCAGCTCGCACTACGACCTCTCCAACGAGTTCATCCTCTCCTACCTCGATCAGAAGACGAAGGCGTACTCGTGCGCGATCTGGAAGGACCCGGAGAACATCGGCGAGCCCTTCGACGAGACGCTCGACGACGCGCAGCACCGCAAGCACCTGATCGCGGCCGAGGCGCTCGAGATCCAGCCCGACGACTCGTTCCTCGACATCGGCTGCGGCTACGGCTACATGGTGCACCTCGCCGAGACCCAATTCGGCTGCAAGCGGGCGACGGGCATCACGCTGTCGAAGAACCAGGTCGAGACCGGCTTCTCGAGGAACCTCCAGCTCAAGCACTATCTCGAGCTCCCGGCCGCAGGGCAGTTCGACAAGATATACACCTGCGGGATGATCTCCCACCTCGACAAGTCCGAGATCGTCCGGTATTACCGCCACGTGTACGGGCTGCTGAAGAAGGGCGGACGCGCGTGGTTCCATATGATCTCGCCGCCCGCGAGCACCGCGGGCATCACGAACTACAACACGATCTCGGGGACCTTCAGCCAGAAGTACGTGTTCCCGGACCACTACCAGTTCCCCATCTCCAAGCACATCCGCATCATCGAGGAGACCGGGTTTCAGATCCGGCAGGCGCACTTCCGCTACGGGCACTACAACAAGACGCTCCGGCACTGGTACCGGCGGTTCGTCGACAACCTGCCCAAGACGCGCCATCTCATCACGCCGGAGCTCGAGCGCGCGTGGCATCTGTTCTTGACCTACGCCTCGATCATCGACGGGCCGGGAGCCTACATCAAGCAGCTCCTGTGCCGGAAACCCTGACGGTGCCGAACCCTTCTTGACGCGGCGGTCCTCCGACTCATAGACGGCTCCACCCGCGGGCTCTGGAGCGCGGCGAGGTCTTGGGCCATCCTCGCTCGGTGCATCTCGCGCTGGCGCTCCTCCTCGCCGCCCCGGCCTCCGCCGAGCCGCCTCCCGTCTCGGCGTGGGTGGAGGCCGACCCGGGAGGCTCGACCTCCGACGGGAACGTCTCCGCGCCGGAGAAGCTGACCTTCTGGGAGCGCCTGCAGGAGAAGACCTTCAACGGCGTCTGCCGCCAGATCCACCTGCCCGTCGGATACTCCCGGCGGCTGGGCGACGTCGCGGAGCCGGCCGGGAGCTTCGCGCGCTACCTCCTCGAGCTGCCGAACGGAGAGCTCGCGGTGATCGACGAGGCGCGGCTCGCGTCGCCGGTGGGCTGGCTGCCTCACGCCGCCTTCGACCGCGGCAAGCTCCATGCCGACCTGAACCTATTCCTCGGCGCGCGGATCGAGGGACGCTCGGCCGTCGTGCGGCGCCTCAAGACCAAGAAGGCGTGCGCGGAGCTCCTCAAGCTCGCGGACTTCCGCACGATCAAGCTCGCCGTGCCGCCGACCGCCGAGCGGATCATGGCGATGGCCGAAGGCGAGATCTGGCAGCTCCCGGTCGAGTTCCGCGTCGGGCTCGGCGGATCGGTCGGAGACCCGCTGCGCTTCCCCGTGACGGTGGGGCTCGGGGCGTATCGCGACGGCAGCGTGACCGTGACCCTCCGGCGGCTGGACCCGCGGACGATCCGCTTCCGCCTGCGCCTGGAGCGCGCGGTCGTCCTCGACGCGCAAGGCCGGATCAACGCGAACATCCCCGTGCTGCTCATCGGCCTGCCCGGCGGCGCGACGGCGCTCGCGGGGGCGCTCCAGGGGCTCGCCGCCGGGGCGATCGAGGCGGTCAACGACTACCTGGCGGTGCAGCTCCGGCTCTCCGCTCGGCGCGAATCCGGGGTGCGGCACGTCCTGGAGTTCGAGCTCGACCCCGGCGACCGCGCGCAGATGGAGCGGCTGGCGGCCGCCATCCGAGGCGACCTGAGCGTCCTGACGTCGCTTAGGGCGGCGGCCCCCGACGATCGGGCCCTGCTCGGCGAGGCCCCGTCCTTCGCGGCCTCGGACCGCTACCGCCGGACCCACCGGCCGTTCAAGTTCTCGCTCCCGATCGCGGGCCGCTACGAGCGCAGCGTATCCGCCGAGTCCGACCGCGTCGTCTTGGAGGATCAAGGAGGCGGGAGCACCTCGATCTACCGCTCCGAGCGCCGGTCACGCCGGGCGTTCCTCAACCTGCCGGTCCTGGGGGACCTCTTCGCCCGCGACGCGCAGCAGAACGCGGACGTCCTCGTGCGGAGAGGGCCGGACGGAGAGGCCGACGGACCCGCGATCGTCTACGTGCAGCAGGAGGGCTTCGTCCGGCAGGACGGCCACGATGCCCGCGCCCTGGCCGAGCGCGCCGACGACGTGGTCTCCCGCGCCGGGGCCCGCGGCAGGACCGCCGGCCCGAGGCTGGGACTGCCGCTCGAGCGTCTTGCGCCGCCGAGCCCCAGGAACCCGCCGGGAGCGTTCTGGCGGGAGTCGGAGGTGCGCCGCGGCGTCGCCGCGCTCACCGTCGTGCTGACCGAGCCGGCGGTGCGCGAGATCGTGGCGGCCACCACGAAGTCCCTTCTCGGCGCCTACGTCAACACGCTCGAGGGCCCGGCGCGCCTCATGGGCGATTGGCTTCTCGCCCACGCGTCGACCGGCGGCCGCCGCGTGAGCTATGACCGCGGCGACGCGTGGGCGGCCGCGCGCCGGCTGGCCGGCGGACGGGGCCCCGCCGCCTGGCGGCTCCTCTGGACCGCGCACCAGGCCGCCCGCCGGGTCTCCTTGCTGTCCGCTCAGCTCGGCCGGGCGCGCGCGGCGTCCGGCGAAGAGGGCCGGGCCCAGGCGCTGTCGAGGCTGCTCGCGGGGGCGGGCCGCGGCGCCCTCGCGTACGGAGACGTCGTCCGCATCCTCGTGCAGCTCGCGAATCCCCTCGCCGTCTCGGCGGAGTTCTTCCTCCACCTCGCCGGCTCCGGCCCGGAGCGGCGCTCGCGCTGGCTCCTCCACGCCCAGTCCCGCCGCGACGCGCTCATCGAGACCGCGACCGAGGCGAAGTCGCGCTTCCGCCGCCCCACGGCCCTGACCGACTAGTCTCATCTGGTGCGACGCACCAGATGTGACTACAGGCTCTTCAGGAGGGCCCAGTAGTCGCGGAAGTCCTCCGGCGGCGGGGCGGTGAACTTGACCGCCTTGCCGGTCTTCGGGTGGGCGAACCGCACGCGGTAGGCGTGGAGCATCAGCCGCGGCGGGTCCGGGATGCCGAGCCCCTTCTGGCGGCGGCGTTCGACGGCGCGGATCGCCTCGGGGTCGCCCAGGACGGGCATGCCGACCTCGGCCAGGTGGACGCGGATCTGGTGCGTGCGGCCGGTCTTCGGCTCGGCCTCGATCAACGACGCCCCCGAGGCGGTCTCCACGACGACGAAGTCGGTCTGCGCGGGACGGCCCCACGGCAGGACCTCCATCCGGCGCCGGCCCGGCTGCCGGCCGACCGGGGCATCCACGCCGATCCGCTTGCGCTCCGGCTCCCCCAAGACGATCGCGCGGTAAGTCTTCGAGACCTTGCGGTCGGCGAATGCCGCGACCAGCGATCCATAGGCGGCCGGCGTCTTGGCGACGAGGAGGACGCCGCTGGTCGGGCGGTCGAGGCGGTGGACGAGACCGCAGCGGGGCGTGCCCGCCGCGACGATCCTCGGGCGTAAGCGCAGGAGGAGCCCGGCGAGGTTCGGCTCGGGCTCGGACGCGGCGGCCTCGGGCTCCCTCAGCCATGTCTCGCCGAGCGGGTGCATGAGGAGGCCGGTCGGCTTGCGCAAGACGAGAAGTTCGGCGTCCTCGTGCAGCACCCAGGGCTCGAGGTCGAGACGGGGCCACTCCGCGCGGCCCGCGTCGACGAGGATGCGCTCGCCGTCTTTGACGCGGTAGTCGGCCGCGCGGACGACGCCGTCGACCGTGACGCGCCCGCGATCGATCAGCTCGCGGCAGAAGCCGCGGGTCTTTCCCTCGAGGCGGCGGGCCAGGAAACGGTCGAGCCGCTCCCCGGGCGTGTCGATGTCGAGCACTTGGGCCGCCATCACGCCCCCGCGAGCCGCGGCCGCCGCCGGAGGACCCATGCGGCGAGGGCCGCGGCGACGAGCAGGACGGCGGTCCACTGCGCGGGCGAGAGCCCGAGGAGGAACCCGCCACGGTCGTCGGCCCGCGTGAACTCGACGAGAAATCGCAGGAGCGCGTACAGCGGGATATAGACGAGGAACGGAGTCCCCGCGGCCACCCGGCCCTCGGCCCGCTTGGCGAGCAGCTTCCAGACCGCGCCCGCGATCAGCAGATTTCCGAGGACCTCGTAGAGCTGAGAGGGATGCAGCGGTCGGCCGAGAAGGGAGTCCGGGACGAGGCAGTCCGGGTCGCGGAACGTGATCGCCCACGGGAGCGTCGTCGGCGCGCCGTGGCAGCAGCCCGCCGCCAGGCAGCCGAGCCGCCCGATCGCGTGGCCGACCGCCCCGGCCAGCGCGAAGTAGTCGGCGTTCGCGAAGAACGGCACGCCGAGCCGGCGCGCGTACCATGCGCCGGAGGCCAAGCAGCCGATGAACCCGCCGTAGAACACGAAACCGTAGCGGAAGTCGCGGATGAGGTGCAGCTGGCCCGAGGAGAACTGTCCCCAGTTCAAGGCGATGAACATGAGCTTCCCGCCCAAGACGGCGCCGAAGAAGACCGCGTAGATGAGGGTCCAGAAGCGGTCCTCGGACAGCCCCATCTCCTCGCGATAGCGCTTGAGGAGCAGGATGCCCGCGAGGTAGCCCAGGGCCACGAACAGCCCGTAGCTCGCGACGTGGAAGCTCCCGATCTCGAGGAGCCGGGGGAACATTCCGCTATGATACCACTTGCGTCAGCGGTCTTTCGGTTTCGGCGGCGGGAAGCGGTACTCGACCTCGCCGGGCTTGAGGTAGCCGAGCTCCTTGCGCGCGGCGCGCTCGAGCTCGGGGCCCGCGCGCCGCGACGCCTGGATCCGGACCTGGAGCTTCGCCTCTTGGGCCTTGAGCTCGGCCAGCTCGGCGCGCAGCCTCCGCAGCTCCCGCCAGCGCGAGACGAGCCGGCGGAAGCCGGAGTTGCCGACCATGACGGCGACGATGGCGGCCGCGACCCACACCCCGGGGCGGCGCCACCACGGCCGCGCGTGAGGGGAGAAGATCCGCCGCTCGGTCAGGCGGCCGCCGCCGCCGTGAGCCGGAAGCTGCGCTCGCCCGCGTAGCGCGCCTTGGGACCGAGCTCCGCCTCGATGCGGAGGAGCTGGTTGTACTTCGCGAGCCGCTCGGAGCGGCAGGGGGCGCCGGTCTTGATCGCCCCCGCGTTGAGCGCGACCGAAAGGTCGGCGATGTAGGGGTCCTCGGTCTCGCCGGAGCGGTGCGAGATGATCGCCGAGAAACCCGCGTCCTGGGCGCGACGCACCGCGCGCACCGTCTCGGTGACGGTGCCGATCTGGTTGAGCTTGATGAGGATCGAGTTGCCCGCGGACTCCTTGATCCCGCGCTCCAGGCGCAGGAGATTCGTGACGAACAGGTCGTCGCCGACGATGCGCGCCCGGCGGCCGCATCGGCCGGTGAGGAGCTTCCAGGCGCCCCAGTCGTCCTCGTCCAGCGGGTCCTCGAGGGAGATGATCGGGTACTTGGCCAGCCACTCGCTCCAGCGCTCGACCATCATCTCGGGAGCCAGCGGCTTCCCGTCGAAGCGGTACGCCGTCCCGTCGTGGAACTCGCTGGCGGCGGCGTCGAGCGCGAGCTTGATCTTGTCGGAGCTTCCCGCCAGCCCGAGCGCCTCTTGCAGCACCCGGAGGGCCTCCTCGTTGGATTTCAGCCGCGGCGCGAAGCCGCCCTCGTCGCCGACCGCCGTCGACTCCTTGCGCGAGGCGAGGAGCTTCTTGAGCGTCTGGTAGGCCTCCGCGCCGAGGCGCAGGGCCTCCGAGAACGAGGCCGCGCCGGTCGGGACCAGCATGAACTCCTGGACGTCGAGGCCCGAGTCGGCGTGCTTGCCGCCGTTGATGACGTTCAGCATCGGCGCCGGGAGCAGGTACTCGGAGCTCTTGATGCCGAAGGCCGTCCGGAGCCACTCATAGAGCGGGACAGACGCCTTCGACGCGGCGGCGCGCGAGAGCGCCATCGACACGGCCAGGATCGCGTTCGCGCCGAGCTTGCCTTTATTGGGCGTGCCGTCGGCGGCGTTCATCGCCTCATCGGCCCCCTCCTGATCCTCGGCGTCGCGACCGGCGACGGCCTTCTTCAAGGCGCCGGTCGCGTTCGCGACGGCCTTGAGCACGCCCTTGCCGTGAAAGCGCTTCGCGTCGCCGTCGCGCAGCTCGACGGCCTCGTGCTCGCCGGTGGAGGCGCCGCTGGGGACGGCGGCGCGGCCCGC
>JACQPK010000085.1 GCA_016207565.1 Elusimicrobiota bacterium | reverse complement strand
CTCTACGGCCTCGTCGAGACCGCGGAGGACGGGCGCGTGAAGCGCTTCCTCGAGAAGCCCTCCTGGGACGAGATCACCTGCAACACCGTCAACGCCGGGGCCTACCTGTTCGAGCCGCCGGTCATCGACCTCATCCCGCCCGGCGTGCCGTATTCCCTCGAGCGCGGGCTCTTCCCCACGCTCCTGCAGAAGGGCCGGCGCGTCTTCGGCTTCGTGACGCCCGGCTACTGGATGGACATCGGCACCGTCGAGAAGTACCTGCAGGTGCACCTCGACATCCTCTCCGGCCGGACGCCGTTTAAGCCCGCGGGCCTCGCCCGGCGCGGCACGATCTTCTACGGCCGCGGCGCGTCGATCGGCCGCGACCTGAGCCACGAGGGCCCGGGGCAGATCGTCCTCGGCCCGGGCTCGAGCCTGGGCCCGTTCATCCGGCTTGCCGGCTCGGTCTCGATCGGCGAGGGCTGCACGATCGGGCAAGGCGCATGGCTCGAGGACTGCGTCATCCTCGACGGGACCCGGATCGGCGAGGGGGCTCAGCTCAAGCGCTGCATCGTCGGCCACCGCTGCCGCGTGGGCCCGCACACGACGCTCGGCCCGATGCGCGCCGTGGGCGACGACTCGGTCCTGGCCGGTTTCAGTCAGCTTTAGGGGGTTTCATGGCGAAGGCAACGGCCGAAGAGCAAAAGGTGCCCGACATCCGCTTCGGGACCGACGGGTGGCGCGGCGTCATGGCGCGCGACTTCACGTTCGAGAACGTGCGCAGAGTGGCGCAGGCGATCGCCGAGTACCTGAAGTCGCTCCCGCCCAAGCAGCGCGGCGCCGGAAACGTCATCGTCGGCTACGACCAGCGCTTCATGTCGGACGCCTTCGCCGGCGAGATCGCGCGGATCCTCCAAGGCAACCAGTTCAAGCCCGTCCTCCTCGCCGAGCCGCTGCCGACGCCCGCGGTGAGCTTTCTCACTACGAAGGAGAAGGCCCACGGGATCATGGTCACCGCGTCCCACAACCCCCCCTCCTACAACGGCGTGAAGATCAAGCTCGAGGGCCGCGCCGCCCCGGAGAAGGTCACCAAGGCCGTGGAGACCTTCCTCGACAAGGCGAATCCCGTCAGAGACGGCGAGGTCGTGCGGAAGTCCTTCCGCAAGCCCTACCTCGACTACATCAAGAGCCGCGTGAACCCGAAAATGATCGCGGCGAAGCTGAAGCGGCCCGTCGTGGTCGACTATCTCTTCGGGTGCGGCGTGGGCATCATCGAGGAGCTGGTCCCCTCGAAGAAACTCATCACGATCCACAATCGGCGCGATCCCTTGTTCGGCGGGCTCAACCCGGAGCCGATCGAGAAGAACTTGAAGGAGCTCTCGGCCCGCGTGGTCGCCGAAAAGGCGATGATCGGCGTGGCGCTCGACGGGGACGCCGACCGCGTCGGCATCGTCGACGAGAAGGGCCGCTACCTCAGCCCCTGCCAGGTCTTTCCGATCCTGCTCGAGTACCTGATCACGCAGCGAGGCATCAAGGGGAAGATCGTCCAGTCGGTCTCGATGGGCTACCTCTCGGGTAAGATCGCGAAGGCGCACGGGCTCGAGTTCGAGGAACTGCCGGTCGGCTTCAAGCACGTCGGCGAGCAGATCGCCCTCGGCAACGCGGCCCTCGGCGGCGAGGAGTCAGGCGGCTACGCCTGGAAGGGCGGCGGCCCCGAGCGGGACGGGGTCATGACCGGCCTCCTGTTCCTCGAGATGTGCACCAAACTCAACAAGACGCCGGGCCAGCTCTGGTCGGAGATCGAGACCAGGTACGGGAAGTCCGCGTTCACGCGCGTCGACTTCCACATCCACAAGCCGATCGCCGACAAGGCGCTGTTCACGCAGCGGCTGATCAAGCGGCTGCCGAAGAAGATCCTCGGCTCTCCGATCCAGAAGACGCTGGACATCGACGGCCTCAAGATCATCCTCGAGGGAGACCACTGGGTGCTCATGCGCCCGTCGGGCACCGAGCCGCTGATGCGGACCTACGCCGAGTCGGACTCGCCCAAGCGCACGCAGGAGCTCTTGGCGCTCGCGCAAAAATGGGTGCACGGACATTGAGTAGGCGGCCGGTCCGCGGACACCCGCCGCTCAAGGCGATGATCCTCGCCGCCGGGGCAGGTACGCGCCTGCGCCCGCTGACGTACGAGGTCCCCAAGCCGATGGTGCCGATCGTCAACCGGCCCGTCGTCCATCACGTCCTGGACAACCTCGTGCGCCACGG
>JACQPK010000094.1 GCA_016207565.1 Elusimicrobiota bacterium | reverse complement strand
TCCGGCGCGCACGCCGATCCCTGCCGCCTGCGCCGACCCGGCCGCGGCCAGCGCCGCCGCCAGGCAAATCACTTGCATGCGTCTCATGGCTCTCCGTCAGGAAATAGGGGACGGACCCCCTTTAACCGAATTACGCCGGCCGGTCTAGCGCATTTCTCACAGGATGAAGCTCACGGCGCCGAGCGAGGCGAGCTCCATCGCGTCGAGGATTGCCTCCCGGCTTGCGATCCTCAATTCCCCATTTACCTTTTTCAATGTGTAGCGATAGCGCCCCACGTACTCGCGCACGTTCTCGTTGCGCCGGAAGCGGTAGACGACGAAGTTGGCCTCCACCCGCAGCGGCTCGCTCGCGACGATGCGGACATTGCTGATCAACCTGCGGGTGCGCGACCGCGGGTATTCGGCATGGGCGCCGCGGTCCTTGAGCCGCGTGACGCGCGCGCGGATGCGCGCCATGTCGTCCGCGATGGTGAAGAGCGCCGCGCGCGGGTCGGATTCGGGCGCGTCGTTCGAAGGCACGCGATAGGTCGCGTCCTCGGTCAGCAGCGCAAGCCACTCGTCCAGCTTCCACGCGTCGAGCAGCGCGGCTTCGAGGTAGAGGAAGTCCTCGACCTGCTCGCGCGTCACCGCGAGATCAGCCGGTCCCACTGGATCCAGAACGCGCGCAGGTGCAGCTCGTCGGTGTTGAGCTGCTCGCCCTCTTTCGCCATGCCGCGGCTCATCACCGACCAGGGAACTTCGCGGAAGGTCGCAACGCCGGCCTGCACCGCCTCGAGCGCCTCGATGTCGTCGGGCGTGGCGAAGCCGCCCGGGCCGTAGAAGGTCAGGAAGCTGTCCAGGCGCACGGCGCGCGCCGTGGCGCTCTCCTCCTTCGGCCCGAGCGCCCAGGCGGACACGCGCATGCGGTCCGGCGCCACCGGCTGGAAGGTGCGGATCGTGACCGACGAGCCGTCGTTCAGCACCAGGTTCGGGAACACGATGAGGTTGCGGTTGGTGTCGGCGACGCGCGCCGCGCGCGCTTCGCCAAGGCGCACGACCAGCTCGGCGCGGAGGCGCTCGATCTCGGGCCTGGCCGCCTCGCCGTAGATCGGGATCCAGCGCGCCACCGGCCGGCCGCGGAAGTTGACGTTGTCGACCACGCCGTGGCCGTTGCCCAAGTCCCTGCCGACGCCGTGCGCCGGCAGCATCTCGCCCTTCTCGGGCCGCTTCATCTCGACCCCGGAGCTCTTCAGGTAATTGAGCCAGGTCGAGTGCGTGCTGAGCAGGTGGTAGTCGTCGAAGCTGTTCTCCACCAGCAGCTTCCAGTTCGCCCGGATGTCGTATTCCTGCGTGCCCTGGATGACTTGCATCTGCCCCGAGGGCGACTGGTCGACGACGAGGTCGATGTATTCCCTGGCGCCGGCGAGGAACTCCTCCAGCGGCACCGCGTTGGCGTCGAAATTGAGGAACACGAAGCCGCGGTAGGCCGCCACGTTGGCGGGCTCTTTTAACGAAAACTCCGTCTTGTGGAAGCTGGGCGGGTAGGCGCTCTGCCCCGGCACCGCGTACAGGGCGCCGTCGCGGTCGTAGGTCCAGCCGTGGTAGAAGCAGGTATAGCGCTCGGCGTTGCCCTCGCGCTCGCGGCATACGAGCGAGCCGCGGTGGCGGCAGGTATTGAGAAACACCTTGACCTGGCTCTCGCTGTTCCTGCAGAAGATCAGCGGCCGGCCGGCGACGCTGCGCGTCTTGAAGTCGCCCGGCGAGAGCAGCTCCGATTCGTGCCCCACATAGAGCCAGCAGCGGTCGAAGATCCTGCGCTGCTCGAGCTCGTGCACCGCGGGATCGACCAGCGCGGAGCGGTGCACCTCGAAGCGCATCGCCTGCGGTTCGTTGACGACCAGTCTCATGGAGGGCGATTATTATATTCAGCTCATCTCGAGAAGAATTCCCATGACAAGAATCCTCCTGGTTTTCGCATCCTTCCTGCTGACCGGAATCGCATTGGCGCAGGACTTCCCCACGCGGCCGGTGCACATCGTCGTGCCGTACACGCCGGGCACCGGCGCCGACATCCTCGCGCGCCTGCTCGGCCCCAAGC
>JACQPK010000093.1 GCA_016207565.1 Elusimicrobiota bacterium | reverse complement strand
GCCGACACTGACGCCCACGCCCACGCCGACGGCGACTCCGACCGCAACGCCGACACTGACGCCCACGCCCACTCCGACGCCCACGCCGACGGCGACTCCGACCGCAACGCCGACACCGAGGCCCGGACCAACGCCGACACCACCAAGGCACACCCGGACGCCGGTCCCGACGCCGACCGCGACTCCGACGCCGGTGCCGCAGGCTCAGCTGACCGTCGTGAAGTACCGGGATCTCGACGCGAGCGGCTCGCGCACCATGGGCGAGCAAACGCTCCAGGGATGGGTGTTCACGGTGCGCAAGGCAGGTACGACCGTCGCGACGATGACCACGGGAAGCGGCGGTTCCGCCACCACGTCGCTCGCTCCCGGCACGTATGACGTGACCGAGATACTCACGACGGGGTGGTTCAGCACCGATCCGGGCGGGGCCGCACCGACGAAGACGGCGACGCTCGCGAACGGATCGAGCGTGACGCTCCAGTTCGGCAATGACCTGGTCACGCTCCCGATCACCGTGCGCGGATCGACCATCACCGTCGCGAAGTACAACGACCAGGACCACAGCGGCGATCGCGGCTCCACGGAGCCCGGGCTCGCCGGATGGAGCTTCATGGTCTTCGACGCGACGGGGGCCGCGGTGGCGACCCTGACCACCGACGGCTCGGGGATCGCGACGACGGGCGAGCTGGCCCCGGGCGCCTACACCGTGACCGAAGTGACGCGCGCCGGCTGGTTCAGCACCGACCCGGGCGGCGCCACTCCCACGAAACAGCTCGTCCTCGGCGAGGCTCCAGCGACCATTGCCTTCGGCAACGCGCCCGTGCGGCTCCCGTCCACGGCAACGAGCGGATCGCTCCTCCCGCCCGAGGAGTCGGCACTGGACATGTACTCGACCTGGTGAGATCGCTCACCACGCGATCACGCGATCGGTCCGTCACGATGGGAGCGGGCCTCGGGCCCGCTCCCATTCTCATTGCGCCTGGACGATGAGGATCGGACCGCACGCCGTTGCCGTCAGGCTCGTCTGGAGCGTGAGCGGGGCGAGCGGCAAGCGAGGCCCGGTGCACCCAGCCTGCGTGAACGCGCCGGTCACCAGGTATTCCCTGCCGCGCGAGCTGACGCGGTCTCCGGCTTTCCATTCCGTGATGCGCCCGAACGCCGTGTACCCGTGGCCGAGGAGGTATCCGTCGGAGAGGCAGCTGAAGCTGCGGATGCCGACGCCGATGTCCGTCTTGCCCGTGCAGTCGGTGTACGGGACGATCGGCCCCGCGATGCCAAGCCTCTCATAGCAGAGCCAGTCGGCGGGACAGGGTGCCTGTGCAGGCGTGGCCGTGGCCGGTGCTGGCCTGACGCTCTGCGTCACCGGCGTTCGGGCCTCCGTCGCTCGGGGCACGATCGCGTCCGACGAGACCCGCCGCGGAGGCTCGGTCCGGCGAGGCGGCGTGGCGTCGCTCTGCCGCGACGTGGAGACGGCCGCTACTGCTGGCGTCGCGACGGGATCGATCCGAAGATCGGGGTCGAAGCGCGACGACCTTTGCCGGACCGGACCGGCGTCGGATCCGCCCCATGCCGCGGACCGTGGGCTCGCGGTCGGCGCGGGCTCGGCTGCGAGCGCGGGCTTGGGCGCCCGTTCCCCGGAGCTGCTGACGATCGCGATCGAGAGCAGCGCAGCGGCGGCCACGGCGATCGTGGAGATCGTGCGGCGGGCGAAGGGCATGGCGGGGAGCATGGCCCATACCGTTCGTCCCATCCAGAGGTCCGTCCGGATGTGTCCGATCTGATACCAGACATACCCGATCCTCACCATGCCTGGGGACGCAGCCCGCGCGCTTGTGCGCGATGCGCGGGTCGCCCTCTTGCGTCGTGACCTCCGCCTGCTCGGCGGGGGTCTCTCGGCCCGATCGGTCGAGCGCAACACGGTCGCATGATCACGGGCATGGGGAGCAGCTCGGACGCGCACGATCGCGTCCCCGCGATTGTGGGTCCGCCCACCGTCCCCGCGTCCCTCTGCGTGGAGCTCCTCGCCGAACGGGAGGCCGCGATGACGCGGGCGGTCCACGTCCGTGACGAGATCCTCGGTGAGGTCGCCCACGATCTTCGTGGTCCACTGACCGCGATCGTTCTGGTCTCGCAGGTGCTCGAGCGATCGCCCGACGCGGCCCACGCCAGGTCAGCGGCGGCCGCGATCCTGCGCGCGTCGCGAAGGATGGACCGGCTCATACGGGATCTGCTCGACGTCACCCAGCTCGAAGCAGGACGTCTGTCGATCGAGGTCGCACCGGAGCGCATGGCGTCCATCGTGGCCGAGGCGACAGATGTCCTCTGGCCGCTCGCGCATGCGAGATCGATCGCGCTCGAAGGGACCGTGAGCGGCGAGCTTCCCCTGGTGCTCGCGGATCGCCGCCGACTGTTCCAGGTCCTCACGAACATCGGGGACAACGCGGTGAAGTTCACATCGCCCGGCGGGCGGATCCAGATCCGCGCGGAGCAGATCGACGGGATGGTG
>JACQPK010000083.1 GCA_016207565.1 Elusimicrobiota bacterium | reverse complement strand
GGCGAGGGGGCAGCGTCGCCACCAGCCGGTCGTTGATGAACAAGGTCCGGAACCGGGGGTCCGCGCGGATCACGCCGCGGCGGATCTCCTCGGGCGGAGCCTCGAGTTTCGGACTTGCGGCGAGCGCGCGGCGGATGTGTGACACGAGCACGGACATCTCGATCGGCTTGCGCAGGTACTCGACGGCCCCCAGCGCCTTGACCGAGTGCTCGAGCATGCTCACGTCGTCGCCGTAGGCGGTGATGACGATGATCGGCAGATCGCGCACTTCCTTATTGCTCTTGACCGCCTTCAGGATCTCGATGCCGTTCATTCCGGGCAGCATGAGATCGAGCAGGATCAGATCCGGATGCATGGACAAGATCTTCTCGTAGCCTTCTTTGCCGTTGAAGGCGTACTGGACCTCGAATCCGTTCGAATGGAGCGTGAGGCCGATCAGATGCTGAAGATCCGCGTCGTCTTCGATGCTGAGGATGCGCGCCATCGGCCTTCATTCTTCCGTACCTACGCGCGAAAGTCAAGACCTCGGCTGACTTGACGGGCTCGTGACGAGTCAGTCTAGGTCAGTTGACGGACGCCTTTTCGGCGCCTTGACAGGGAAACGTGCTCCTGCCATAGTATCGCGCCCGCGCGCCGAGCGGGTCGTCCGTGCACGTACTTCTCACGCTTCTATCGGCGCTTTTCGTCTGCGGGCCGATCCCGCGGGCGCACGCGGATGGGGGTGCGCCCGGTGCTTATCTCCGACACGAGGTGGGCGGCCGTGCCGCCGGCCTTTCCGGTGCCTTTGGCGCGTTGGTGGACGACGGTTCCGCGGTGCTCTGGAACCCGTCGGGGCTCGCGCGCGCGCCCAAGCCCGAGCTGTCCGCCACCCACGTCGTCCTTTATGAGGATACGGCCCTCGACCTCGGCGTCGGCGCGATGCCGATCCGCGACTGGGGCACCTTCGCGCTCGGTTACCTGCGTCAGTCGACGGGCGGATTCGAGCGCCGGGCGACGCCGCTCGACGCCCCGACCGGTTTCTCGATCACGCAGACCGCCGTCATGGCCGGCTGGGGCCGGGCGTTCGGAGGACTGCCGTTCCCGGTGCGCGCGGGCGCCGCGTTCAAGACCGTGCGCGAGACGATCGACACCGCCGGCGCGTCGAGCTGGGGCGCCGACTTGGGGTTGGGCGCCGAGCCCACGAAACGGCTGAGCCTCGGACTGCTCGTGCAGAACATGATGCGCCCGCGCCTCACGTTCCGCTCCGCCCCGGTCGATTACCCGCGCATGGTCGACGCCAGCGCGGCCTACACGCTCGGCAACCCCCACCGCTACAACATGGCCCTGGCGCTGCGCGTCGCCGAGGTATGGGAGGAAGGCCGCCGCGTCGCCGGCGGCATCGAGCTGTGGCAGGACCGCGCCGCGGCCCTGCGCCTGGGCTCCAACGGGGACGGGTGGTCGACGGGCTTCGGCGTGCGCCTCGGCAACCTCCACATCGATTACGCCGCGCTCTTGGCCGAGCTCGGCACCCAGCACCAGGTGACGCTTCGGGTGCAGTTCGGGCAGACGAAAGAGGAGCTCGAGGAGCTCATCCGCGCGGGCGTGCAGAAGGTGACCAAGGAGGAGGCGCAGCGGCTCGCGAAGGCGTACGTGAAAACGGCCGAGCAGGACCTCGAGGAGAACAACTACCCGAAGGCCGTCAGCAACCTCGAGGCCGCCGCGCTCTGGGACCCTGCCGACCCCGAGATCGCGCGCCGCCTCGGCGAGGTGCTGGCGAAGGTCGAGGCGGACGTGAAGCGGCAGATCGTCGAGCGCACGTCCCTCTTGGCCGAGCAGCAGTTCGAGCGCGGCAACTGGATCGCGAGCCAGACGCAGTGGAAGAGCGTCCTCGACGTCGCCCCGGAGAACGCCCGCGCTCGCGAGATGCTCGCCAAGATCGAGGCGATGCTCGCCGAGCGCGCCAACAGGGAGCAGGCCGAGCGCGAGAGCCAGAAGGCGCGAGTGGAGCGGGCGCGCAAGGAGGCGCTGGAGCTCATCCGCCAAAGCGAGGAGTCGCTCAAGCGCGGCCACTTCCGAGACGCGGCCGAGCTGGCGCTGCAGGCGTTCAAGGCGATGCCGGGGCTTCCCGAGGTCGAGCGCCTGCGCGTCCGCATCGACGCCGAGCGGACGAAGTCGATCGAAGGCCGCATCACCGAGGCCGAGGGCTTGGCCGCGGCCCAGCAGTTCGACAAGGCCCGGGTCGTACTGCAGTCCGTGCTCGACGACGACCCGCAGAACGCGCGCGCCAAAGACGGCCTGGCCAGGCTCCGCGAGTCGATGCGCGCGCCGCTCACGGCCGAGCAGCGCAAGCAGATCGAGAAGACCTATTACCTGGCGGTGGACGCGTACCTCAAGAGCCGCTACGATGAAGCGGGGCGGCAGCTCGAGGAGATCTTCAAGGTCGATCCCAACGATGAGAACGCCCGCAAGCTCAAGGACAAGGTGGACGCCGCGCTGAAGCTCAGATGAACATCCTCGCTTTGCTGGCCGCCGTCTCGCTCGCCCCTTTCGCGCACGGCGCCGTCATCGCCGGTCGGGACTGCAACAACGGCCGGCTCGTATGCGACGGCGCGACGCCCGTCTGCGGCTCCGCCGAGCTCTGCGGCAACGGCGACGAGCTCCAAGGCACGTTCACGCGGGTAAACCTGTTTTCCGTTCCGGCGACGACCACGGTCTTCGTGTACCCCGCCACTCCGCTCGTCGTCTATGCGACCACCGTCGCCATCACGGGCACGATCTCCGGGATCGGACGGGGCTTCTTCGGCGGAGGCGGCGGGGGCGAGAACAGCTCCGGCCTCGACGGCAGCGGCACCGGACGGGGGCGAGGCGCGGTCGTCGGAAGGGGCGGCGCGGGCGGAGGC
>JACQPK010000084.1 GCA_016207565.1 Elusimicrobiota bacterium | reverse complement strand
GTCGAGTCGGGGCCGTGGCTCGTCTTCGAGCTCGTGCGCGGCCAGACCCTCCAGCAGGCGATCGACTCCTCCCCGGCCCGCAAGCTCGACGCGGCGACGGCCAAGCGCGTCGTCGAGCAGGTCTGCTCGGCGCTCGACCACGCCCACGACCGCCGGGTCGTCCACCGCGACCTCAAGCCCTCCAACATCATGATGAACGACGGCCCCGGCGTGAAAGTGATGGACTTCGGGATCTCCCGCGTGGCGAAGGACTCGCTGATGAAGACGACCGCGACGATCGCGGGCACGCCCCTCTACATGGCGCCCGAGCAAGAGGAGGGGAAGTCCCAGCGCGAGACCGACCTCTACGCGCTCGGCATCTGCGCCTACGAGATGCTCACCGGCTCGATGCCCTTCGAGGGCCCGGCGCAGCTCGACCGCAAGCGCCAAGGCAAGGTCACGACCACCGGGATCTCGAGCAAGCTCGACGAGTTCTTCGCCCAGGCGCTCCATCCCGACGCCTCCAGGCGCTTCCACAACGGCAAGGAGTTCCTCGCCGCCTTCGAGCGGTCGCTTTCGGCGTGAGGCTCCTCCTCGCCGCCGGCCTCCTGGTCTTCCTCTCGGCCTCGCTCGTCTTCTTTCCCGACGACCCGCCGCCCCCCGACGCGGACCTGATCGTGGCGCCGAAGGCCCTCGCCGAGCCCGACAACGCGTACCACGACTTCGAACGAATCGCGGCGACGATCCAGTTCGACACGGGGAAGCTCGCCTGGCTCGCGGCGCAGACCGACGCGGCCTCGCCGGCCTGGGGGGAGCTCGAGCCCCTCCTCGCGCGAAACGAGGTCGCGCTCGCGCATCTTTCGGCGTTCGGCCGGCGCGCGAGCTACCTGGACCCGAAATTCGCGGACCGATCCAGCATCACGATGGACGCGCCCATCCCGAAATACTGGCCGCTCGTGACCGCCGCCAGGCTCGAGACCCTGCGGGCGGCGCGCCTGGCGGAGTCGGGCAAGGACGCCGAGGCGCTGGAGCGGGCGCTCTCGGTCGTGGACGCGGGGCAGGTGCTCCTGCGCTCGGAGTCCCCGCTGATCGCCACGCTGCTCGGCATGTTGACGCGCGACATCGGCGCCAAGCGCGCCCGGGCGGTGATCGAGCGAGGGCGGCTCGACCGCGCGACGCTCGCCGCCGCGGCCCGGCGCCTCGCCGCGGTTTCCTCGGCCGCCGGCGGCCTGGCCAACGGGCTCCGCTTCGAGTACATGTCCGTCGAGAACCTGCTGAGCCGCTTCGGCGAGTACGCCTCGCGCCCGCCCGCCGGCCGCTGGATCTACGGCCTGGGCGCGCGGGTCCGCTACCTCTACCTGCCGAACCGGACGCGCGGCTATTTCTCCGACCGCTTCCGGGAGATCGTGAAGGGCGCGTCCGCGCCGTGCTCGGCCGGGCCCGCCGCCGACCCTCCGGCCTTCCCGAAGCATCCCGGGCCCAACGTCGTGGGCCGCATCTTCGCGAATGTCGCGATGCCGGACTTCCGCAAGCTCTACCCGCGGCGCTGCGAGTCGGACTACCGCGTCGCGTCGGCGGCCGCCTCGGCCGCGATCGCGGCCTACCGCCTAGACCGCAAGGCCCCGCCGCCCGGGCTCGACGCGCTCGTGCCGGGCTACCTCGACGCCGTCTTGCTCGACCCGTTCTCGGGCGAGGCGCTCCGGTTCGACCCGGCGGCGGGGACCTTCCTCACGCCGGGCAAGGACTCCGAAGGAAAGCCGCTCTGACGGCTTGATCGGTCGCCTGCCGGGGTATATACTGGTATATACCCATGTCTTTCCTTCAGCGCGTCGCCGCGGCGTTCCGGGAGTCGGGCGTCGACTTCGCCGTCGCCGGGGGCTACGCGGTCGCGCTCCACGGCGTGGTGCGCGGCACCCTCGACATCGACGTCGTGCTGCGCCACGAGCGCGGCCAGTTCCTGAAGGCGGAGCGCGCTCTGTCGGCTCTCGGGCTCGCGCCGCGGCTGCCGGTCTCCGCCGGGGAGGTGTTCGGCTTCCGCCGCGAGTACATCGAGGAGCGGAGCCTGAAGGCCTGGACCTTCGTCAACCCGTCGAACCCGGCGGAGCTCGTCGACGTCGTCATCACCCACGATCTGAAGGCGCTCAAGACGAAGCAGGTCTCCGTCGGAGGCGACCTGATCCCGATCGTCGCCAAACGGGACCTCATCGCGATGAAGCGCGCGGCGGGGCGCCGCCAGGACCTCGAGGACATCCGCGCGTTGGAGGCGGCGTGAGCGAGCGCCCCGTCCAGTACTTCACGAAGGAGTACCTCGCGCACTGCCGGGCGATGACGCCCGACCAGATCGTGGGCTTTCTCGAGGACTTCCGCCTCATGCACGCCGTTCGTTCCGGGGGAAGGAGCCGGCTGATCAGCCTGAAGGTGCCCGAGCCGCTGCTCGAGGCCTTCAAGGCCAAGGCGCAGCTGACCGGCGTCCAGTACCAGACGCAGATCAAACGCCTGATGGAAGCCTGGCTGAAGCGCTAGAGGCCTTCGTCTGTCAGGTCGGCTCTCAGCTCGCCGACGCGGAGCTTCGGGATGCGGCGGTACCACTGGCCGTCGCGCGCCTCGCCCCGGATGACCGGCCGATCCGACGGCGCGGTCGCGGACTCGAAGCGGCGGTCGGCCTCGGTCAGGGGCGGCGAGAGCTGGCGGCGCACGGACGCCGGCACGGCGCGGAGCACGGCCTCGATCTCGTCGCGGACGGACAGGTCGGTCTGGTAGTCTTGCAGCGTCCACGTGTAGCCGCGCTCGACCTCGGCCACGAAGGCCCGCCACTTCGACAGCAGATTGTCGTAGCGGACCTTCTGGCCCAGCCTCATCGACGCCCGGCCGATCGCGGTCTTGAGCGCTTCCTGCTCCTTACGGTTCCAGGGCATGGACACCTCGCTCCTGGGGGGCACGACAGTCTACTTGAGGAGAAGCGTCGCCCGTGCAAGGAAGCTGTGACGCCTAGTCGAGCTGCCGGGCGAGGTGGTCGGCGAACGGCAGCGCGCAGGTGAGGCCCGGCGAGATCGCGTTGAGGACGTGGAGGGACTCGCCCTTCTTCTCGACGAGCAGGTCGTCGACGAGGCCGCCGTCGCGATCGACGAGCTGGGCGCGGATGCCGGAGGGGCCCTTCCGGAAGTCCGAGGCCGCGGCGCCCTGCACGAGGCTGAACGCCTGCTTCAAGAACGCGGCCTTGCTGAGCGAGCTGCGGAGGTTCTCGGCGGCGAGGCGGCGGAACTCGGCGCCGCCGACCATCCGCCAGAAGCGCCCGTCGAGCAGCATCCGCGCGGTGTCGCCGGCGTGGACCTGGAAGGTCCCGTAGGCCTCGCGGCCCAGCGCGAGCACCGCGTTGGGCCCGACCTTCACCTTCCCGTGGACCGTGCGGGTCCAGTGGACGCCCAGGAAGGGGTAGCGGATGTCGGGCACGGAGTAGATCATCGAGCGGATCAGCCCCGCCTTCGCCGGATCGATGTAGTAGAACTCGCCTCGGAACGGGACGATCGAGTACGGCAGGCCCGCGCCGAGCTGGTGCGCGATCCGGTCGGCGTGCAGGCCCGCGCAGTTGACGAGCCTCCGGGCGCGGAGCGCCGCGCGCGCGGTCCGGATCCGGAATCCCCGGCCGTCCTCCTCGATCCGCCGGACGCCTTCGCCGAGGTAGAACGTGACGCCGGCGGCCTTGGCGTCCTCCGCGAAGGACTCGACGAGGGCCGCCGAGTCGACCGAGGCGCCGGAGGGGGCGTGAAGCGCGGAGATCCCGCTCGCGTTGGGCTCGAGCCGCTTGAGCTCCGCGCCGTCGACGAGGCGGAGCCCCGGCACTCCGTTCTCCCGGCCGCGGCGGAGGAGCTCCTCGAGGACGCTCCGCTCGGCCTGCGAGCGCGCGACGACGAGGATCCCGGTCTGGGCCAGAGGCACGCCTCGGGCGGCGGCGTACTCCTTGAGGCGGTGGTTGCCTTCGACGCAGAAACGCGCCTTGAGCGTGCCGGGCTTCTGGTTGTAGCCGCCGTGGACGACGCCGCTATTGCGGCCGCTCGTGTGGACGGCGACCTTGGGCTCCTTCTCGAGAAGGGCGATCTTCGAGTGGGGGCGCTTGTGGGCGAGCGCCCGCGCGAGCGCGCAGCCCGTCACCCCGCCGCCCACGATCGCGACATCGAACTCCGCTTCGGACATCGGGGCCATTGTAGCTTTCTCTGAAAGAATTCTCTCCGGCCGCCGGAGCCCTCGATTTCCCTCGAAAACCGCGCCACAAATCCGGTTGGCGGCTTTTGGCTGGAGCGCCCGAGCCCGCCCGGGCATCCTTCCGCCATGCGCTACCTCCTACTCGCCTCGCTCGTGAGCTGGTCCTCCGTCGCCGACGCCGCCGTCTTGGGGCGGCGGCCGCGCCGGCCGTATCCCGCCGCGACCGCCCAGGCCAAGAGCGTCGAACCCGTGTGGCCCCACTGCGGCGTGACGCTGCCGTTCGGGCCGCCCCCGCCGGACGGCACGCCGTGCTCGGTGCTCTTCCCGGAGCCGGTCCCCTTCCACGTCCAGTACCCGCACTGGGCCGCCTACGCCGCGTCCCGCGGGATCACGCCCCGCTCCCAGCCGAGCCAAAGCGGCTGCCCCGACGTGCCGCCGTCGGCGTTCGGCTGCTGGTCCGCCGACGAGATCGCGCGCTTCGGCATGTGCGTCGGCTCGTCCTTCGGCGGCGTCGTTGTATGGGGGAAGGTGATCGACGACTTCTTCGCCCGGCTCGCGCGCGGCCAGCAGAGCGAGTCGAGCGCGCGCGAGAACGTGTGGAACATCGGCGCGCAGCTCTGCCTGGGCTACTGCGAGGCGAGCCCGGGCGCGGCCGGCTGCGAGTACTACCCCAACGATCAAGGCGACCCGAGCCCGCTGCTCCTGTTGGTGGGAGAGGACGGCCGGAAGGCGACGAGCTTCCGCGCGGCCGAGCCGATGACGATCCTCGCCGTGTTCCGGGCGGGCCGCGCCCGGCGATTCCGCGCGCCGAGGCTCCTCGCGTGCGCGGCACCCGCGGGCGAGGCCTGCCCGGACTCGGCGTTCGTGGACATCGCGACGGCGGGGTTCGAGTGCGAGTACCGCGGCAACGGCTCGGACGGTCCGATCAACTACGTGTGCCGGCGCGCGCGCAGCGCGCTGGCGGACGGCGTCTCGTCGGGGACGTTCACGGGCTACTTCCGCGACGCGGCCAGCGGAGCGGCGGCCGAGGTGACCTACAACGTGCGTTAGGGTCAGACCCCTTGTCAGGATTCCGTCAGGATTCGCGCGAATCCTGACGGAATCCTGACAAGGGGTCTGACCCTAAATGCGTAGTGGAGCCGGGAAGCGCACGACCTCGGCCTTCTTGGTCAGCGCGCGGAGCTCGGCGAAGGTGTAGAACGTCGTCAGCCCCACGCCCGAGTCTTGGAGCATGTAGTAGCGCGCGCCCTCGTGCTCGAAGGCGCCGAGCAGGTAGGCCTGGTGCGCCAGCGGCTCGTAGTCGTGCCCCAGCGCCCGGCGTTCGCGCTCCGCCACCGGGTAGCGCGCGTGGAAGAACCGCAGGCCGAGCAGCCACTCCTCGCCCGCGGCCAGCGAGGCCCGGAGCTCGTCCTCCCGCTCGGGCAGCGCGCTCGCGCGGGCCGAGCCGCCCAGCGCGCGCGCGAGCTCCAGCACGCTCTCGCCGTTGAGCCCTCCGGCCGCGCGCACTCGCAGAGGGATGCCGAGCGCGGCCTCCGCGCGGGGGACGCCGCCCTCGCCTTTGAACGGGATCGCGTCGCGGTCGAGGAGCCGCTGGGCGTAGGCGACGAGCTGCCGCGTCTCGATGGGCCGCGCGAGGCCGACGGAAGCCTTCGCCGCGTTGAGCAGCGCGTGGTACGCGCACCACGGGGAGTCCTTCTCCTGGAGCTCGGTCTCGCGGTAGTCGTGCCCCGCCGACGGCCCCGCCTTCGCCGCCTCGACCAGCGCCGGGTCCTTCGCGCGCGCGATGCCGCGATCGAGCTCGGCCATCAGCGCGCGCTCGGCATGGCGGTAGTACGCGAGGGCCTGACTCCGGTAGTGATCGAACTCCGGGTTGGCGTCGTACCAGTCGCGCGCCCGCTTGCCCGTGTAGTAGCGCTCGAGGTGGTCGAGCCCGGCCTGGTAGTCTCCGGCCGACAAGAGCCCGTGGAGCTCCTGCAGGGACCCAAACACCGACTCGTGCTCGACCGACGCCGGCCGCGCCGTCGGCTGGACGCCGGCGACCCAGTTCCTGAGCCGCCCCAGCAGGGTCGGCCTCGCGACCGGCGCGAGCGGCATGGCGACCGGCAAGGACAAGGGGAGCGGCGCGAGCCGGGCGAGCGCGGCGGGCGGCGCCGGGACCGCCCCGGCCATCGGGGCGATCCGAACCTCCGCGACCGCGACCGGGACGGGCACGGGGGCGAACTCGGCGGCCCGTCCGGGCGCGGTCAACAGGCAGACCGCGAGCCACCGCATGCTAGGAGACAGTATGGAGCCTGCCCCGTCCGGCCCGGTGGGCCGGACGGGTAATTTGTCAAGAAAAACAGGCCTAATCGCGCTTGGGCCTTTCGGGCCAATTTTGTATGTTTTCGGCGGTGAAGGCCCCCGTGTCGACGGACGCGAGCCTGCGGCGCCTCTACTCGCGCGACCAAGGCGACGTCCCGGCCCTCCTCCGCTGGGTCTTCTCGTCTGAGAACCTCTCCGTCGTGCAGCCCCGCAGCGAGGAGGAGGCCGTCGACGCGGTACGCGAGGCCTACGCGAAGGGCGTTCCGATCGTGTTCCGCGGCGCGGGCTCGACCGCCTTCGGCCAGAGCGTCCCGGTCCTCGGCGGGCTGGTCGTCGACACCTGCTTCCTCAAGACGATCCGCCGCTTCGACCCGGACCAAGGCACCGTGACGGTCGACGCGGGCGTGCGCTGGTCGGACCTCGCGGCCTATCTGGCCGAGCGCCGCTGCGCGATCGGGAGCTACCCGTCCTCGTGGTACTCGACCGTGGGCGGCTGGGTGCAGACCGGCGGCTGCGGGATCCTGACGAACCGCTTCGGGCCGCTCCGCGCGCAGGTCACGCGGCTGCGCGTCTGCGCCGCCGAAGGCGCCGTGCTCGACCTCACGCCGAACCACCAGGACTTCGAGGCGTACTTTTCGACCGAAGGGCAGATGGGGCTGATCCTCCAGGTGACGCTGCGCATCCGCCCGCACCCGAAGGGCGAGTTCCCGCTCGTCGTCGAGTGCAGGGACTTGGCCGACGCGTGGAAGCTGTTCGTCGAGGGCCGGGCCCGGCCCGAGGCGCTCCACGCCGCGCTCTGGAACACGGAGCGCATGCGGCACTTCAACCGCACCTTTCAGGACCGCATGCGCCGCAAGCAGTCGGGGCTCGGCGAGCGCGGGCTCGTCAGCGGCGCCCCCGCGGTGCTCCTCTACGCCGAGAGCCGCGAGGGCTGGCTCGCGCTCCGCGACTGGGTGCGCGGGCAGGGGCGCACCGAGCTCCCCGTCCACGTCGCGACCTACCTTTGGGGCGAGCGCTTCTACCCGCTCAAAGGCAAGCGCGCGGATCAGTCCTTCCTCGGCAACGAGCTGCTCGTGCCCGACGCCCAGGCGCCGAGATACGCCGCGACGCTCGAGTCGCTCGCGCACCAGGCGAAGACCGGGCTCGCGATCGAGGCCAACGCGGCCGCTCCGGGAGAGTCGGTGGTCATCGCTTCCTTCTACGCCGAGGCGGGGTCGGCCGAGGTCTACGCGAGGCTGCCGCTCGTCTTCACGATGGACCGGGTCGGGGTCGAGTCGTTCCAAGGGCGCCTCTACCACATCGGCGTCTACAACACGCCCTTCGTCGACCGGAAGTTCCCGCCGGCCCAACTGCAGGCGCTCTTGGCGGCCAAGCGGCGGCTCGACCCCAAGACGCTGTTTAACCCCGGGAAGTTCTTCGACTTCCGCACCCGCCTGACGCCGTGGCTCTCGCCCGAGCGCCACTGGCGCGCGGCGCGCTGGCTGATCCCGCGGCTCGAAGGCAAGCCGTGGGCGCTGCGCCTCGCGGCGTGGGCGACGAAGTTCCTGCCGGTCGCGTCCGAGCCGAAGGCGACGGCGGCGCCGCTCAATGTCGCGGCGCGCGAGTGCGTGAACTGCGGCTTCTGCATCCCGGTCTGCCCGGCGTACCTCGCCACGCGCGACGAGCGCACGACCGCGCGCGGCAAGCTCGGGCTCGCGCTGGCGATCGACGGGGGATTTAAGCCCTCGCCCGCGGACGTCGAGCTCTTGCACTCGTGCATGCACTGCGGCGCCTGCACGGCGGTCTGCCAGAGCACGCTCGACCTCGTGCCCGCCTGGCGCGAGCTCGAGGCGAAGGTCGCCCGCGCCGCGGGAGGCAAGCCCGCGGCCGCGATCGAGAAGTTCGTGGCCGAGGTCGAGGCGTCCCCCGATTACCTCCGGCTGCTCCGGCGGGGCTACATCGTCGAGAGGGAGGCGCCGGCCGAACGCTGATGTTCAAGCGATTCCACGTCGAGACGAAGGGCGCGGCGCTCGACCACGAGGTGCCGCGCATCGAGGTGTTTCGCGACCACGACCGCTGCATCGGCTGCGGGCTCTGCGGAAAGGCCTGCGTCTACGGCGTCCACGGCCGCGAGCCCTCCCTCGGCGACTTCACGAAGATGGCGCTCCCCGTGCACGAGCGCTGCGTCGGCTGCCACCGCTGCGTCAACGAGTGCCCCAAGTCGGCGCTCGAGCTCAGGGCCCATCCCGAGTTCCTCGCCCTGGGCGACGCGTACTACACGCCGGAGCTCATCGAGACGCTGCGCTACGAGGCGGAGACGGGGCGCGTACCGGTCTCGGGCGCGGGCTACCGCGGCCCGTTCACCGGCCCGGGCTTCGACCGGCTCTGGACCGACATGTCCGAGATCGTCCGGCCGACCCGCGACGGCATCCATGGGCGCGAGACGATCTCGACCGAGGCGCATCTCGGCCGGCGGCCGAAGCGGCTCGAGTTCACGCTCGACGGGCGGGTCGCGACCCGGCTCCCGCCCGAGGTCCGGCTGCAGGCGCCGTTCGTGCTCCTGCCGCCGCCCTTCGCCGCGCCGCTCGCGTGGCGGAAGGCGCTGGCGGAGGCGCTCGCGCCCGCCGCCGCCGAGGCGGGGGTGCTGCTCGTCGTCGACGAGGACGTCCGGCCCGTGGCGGGTGGGATGAGGCTGAGTTCGGCCGCGACCGCCGACCCGTCGCGCTATCGGGGCCTGGCCTTCGTCGAGCTGAGGGACACGCCGGACGCCGAGCGGGAGCTCGAGACGATCCGCGCCGCTTCCGACGTCGTGGTCTCCGTCCTGCTGCGCGCCTCCTCCGGCGCGGCGGAGCGGGGCCTCGGTCTCGCGAAGGCGGGAGCCGGCCTGCTCCACCTGGCCGCCGACCCGCACGGCCGCTGGTCGGACCGCCCCGACAAGCACCTGCTCGACGGCCTGCGCGAGCTCGAGCGCGCGCTGGTCGACGGAGGCCTCCGCGACGAGGTGACGGTCGTGGCCTCGGGCGGCATCGCCCGCGCCGAGCACGCGCCGAAGGCGATCCTCTGCGGCGCCGACGCGGTCGGCCTCGACCTCGCCGCCCTCGTCGCGCTCGGCCTGCGCCGCTTCGACGGGGCCAAGGGCTTCTTTACGCCGGAGGAGGCCGGGCTCCAGGACGCGGACCGCGCCCGGCAGCGCGCGCTCAACCTGCTCAACTCGTGGCGCGACCAGCTCCTCGAGGTGATGGGCGCGATGGGCCTGCGCGAGGCGCGCCGCATGCAGGGAGAGGAGGGCCGCGCGATGTTCTACGAGGACCTCCAGGCCGAGTTCCTCAAGCTCTTCACGCCGCCCGCCCGCAAGGAGTTCGATCCGACGTATGGCTAGCGCCCTCCCGAAGCCGGTCGCGGCGCCCCACGAGGAGTGGCGCAAGGTCGCGAAGTGGAAGGTGCGCTACACGAAGGACTGCATCGACTGCGGGCTGTGCATCCCCGCGTGCCCCTACGGCGTGCACCGCCGCGCGCCCGGGACGCTCTCGCTCGCCGTCCCCGACGACTTCGGCTGCATCGGTGCGACCTGCGAGCGCTCGCACCCGGTGGGCGACGACGGCGCGCTCCAGCACGGCTACTGCGTCCGGCAGTGCCCGACGAACGCGATCGTCATCGACCCCAACCCCGAGTGGGAGACCTTGGGCGACCCTCGATGGAGCGCGGACCTCCTGTTCGCGACGTGGACCGCCGCCGAGACGGGGCGCTTCCCGAAGAACGCCGGCCTCGAGCACCGGGTCGGGCGCTCGGGCGGAGGCTTCGACAGCCTCCGCTTCAAGTTCAAGCGTTCCCGCTTCGAGCGCGTCCGCGAGCCCGAGCTCGACGGCCTCGACACGTCGCTCGCCCTCAACCGCCGCGCGGAGGGGCCGCGCATCGAGATCCCCGTCCCGTGGTACGGCGGCGGCATGTCCTACGGCTCGGTCGGGCTCAACGTGATGCTCGCGCGCGCCCGCGCCGCGAAGGCGTGGCGGACCTTCACGAGCACCGGCGAGGGCGGCTACCCGCGCGAGCTGCTCGAGTACAAAGAGCGGCTCATCACGCAGGTCGCGACCGGCATGTTCGGCGTCAACGAGGAGACGATCCAGGCCTCGCCGATCGTCGAGATCAAGTACGCCCAGGGCGCCAAGCCCGGGCTGGGCGGGCACCTCCTGGCCGACAAGAACACCGACGTCGTCGCCGCGATGCGCGAGACCGTCGCGGGGATCTCGCTGTTCTCGCCGTTCCCGTTCCACTCGGTCTACTCGGTCGAGGACCACCGCAAGCACGTGGACTGGATCCGCGCGACCAACCCGAACGCGCTGGTCTCGGCCAAGGTCTCGACGCCCGCGGACGTGGATATGGTCGCGGTCGGCTGCTACTACGGCGGCGTCAACCTCATCCACCTCGACGGCTCCTACGGGGGGACCGGCGCGGCGCCCGACATCGCGAAGAAGAACATCGCGATGCCGATCGAGTTCGCCATCCCGAAGGTGCACCGGTTCCTGCAGGCCGAAGGCATCCGCGACTCGGTGACGGTCATGGCGTCGGGCGGCATCCGCTCGGCCTACGACATCGCGAAGGCCATCGCGCTCGGAGCCGACGGCGTGGTCCTGGGGACCGCGGAGCTGGTCGCGGTGAACTGCACTCGATGCGGCAACTGCGAGGCGGGCCGGGGCTGCCAGCACGGCATCGCCTCGACCGACCCGGCCCTCAACGCCCTCTGGACGCACGACTGGGGAGCGCAGCGCATCTCGAACCTCTATCACGCGCTCCGGCTCGAGCTGGCCGAGATCCTCTGGCGCCTCGGGCTCGACTCGGTCAAGGCATTGCGGGGCCGCTACGATGTCCTATACCATCTCGACCAGGTGACACCATGAAAACGCAACGTGGTGCCAGGCACCGTGTTGCATTATTCGTTGCGCTGCTGCTCGCGCGGGGGGCCGCCGCTCAGGAGGGGGACCCGGGGCCCGCCGACGCCGGGCTCGGCACGAAGACGGCGGCCTCGACGGCGCCGGGGCCCAAGCCCGACCCGCTGAATCTGCCGGGGATGGCGCCCATGCGCCAGCAGGTCAAGCGCCAGGCGAAGTCCGCGCCGGGCATCTACCCGGTCTACGACCTGCCGCAGGGCTGGCTCCTCTTCGACCGCGGCGGCAAGCCGAAGGCGATCGGGGCCGGCACGCCCTTCGTCGTCGTCGGCTCCAAGGCGACGGGGGTCCTGACGGTGTCGGGGACCGCGAGCGTCGACGCGGCGTGCGTCAAAGGCAAGCCCGGCAAGGCGAACGCCTACGTCCTCGGCGGCCGCGGGGCCGACGCGCTCGGCACCCCGATCATCGCGCTCCGCATCCCGAAGGGCCAGCGCGTCGACACGAGGGCCGCCAAGCTCTACCGCCTCGTCAACGAGGTCAGCGACGAGACCTATACCCGCTACGGCCAGGCGCTCAAGGAGTCCATCATCGAGGACGTAAAGTCGGGCGCCTTCCTCTTCAAGGTCGACGACAGCTTGGGCGAGGTGTACGCGAGGAACCCCGATCCCGAGAAGATCCAGCTCAAGATCGACTTCGGCTCGAAGGTGCGGATCGGCGGCGTGAGGCACGCCCTCGTCCTCGTCGAGGGGGCGAACATCTCCCGCACGTTCCGCCGGTGCGTGCGGCTCTTCGCGGACGATGCCGCGGTCGGAGAGTGCGCGGACATGCCGAGCGACCTCATGACCGAGACGCAGACGCTCGAGTTCGTCGCCTACGACCCGAGCGGACGCGGGCAGCCCTTCATGCTCGCCTACACGACGCGCGAGCCGCTGTGGGGCCACGAGCGCTGGGGCTATCGCCTGTCGAAGGGCGGGGCGAAGCGGTTTCTGATGGACGCGTTGGACCCGAAGTGCCGTGAACGATTCTGACCTGCTGATCGCCTCGCGCGCCGGCTTGCCCCGGCCGGACGGCCACGGGCTCGAGAAGCTCGAGGCCGAGGGCGGCTGCGGCGTCGTCGGCCTGATCAGCAACCGGACCGTCGGGGGCGCCGCGCTCATGGGCGGCTGCTCCTCGATGCGCAACCGCGGCAACGGCAAGGGCGGCGGCGTCGCGATCGGCGGGCTCGACGCGGCCGCGCTGGGCGTCGACGCTAGAGTGCTCCGCGACTGCTACCTGCTCGCGGTCGCCTACCTCGAGCCGGAGGCGGCCGGGGCCGTCGAGGCCGAGTTCATCCGCCCGCACTTCGACGTCGCGGCCGAAGGCGAGTTCGACGAGCTGGCCGACCACAAGGCGCTCGGCCTCGACCCGCGCCCGCCCACGGTGCGCCGATACTTCGTCCGCGTGAAGGCGGACGTGCTCGACGGCTTCTGCCGCAAGACCCTCGGCCGCCTCCCCGAGGACCGCGTGCAGCGCGCGCGCTGGGAAGACGAGTTCGTCTACCAGAACTCCTACCGGCTCAACGCGAAGCACTACGCGTCGCTCGGCCGGAAATCGGCGTTCGTGCTCTCGCACGCCAAGGACCTCCTCGTGCTCAAGCTCGTGGGCTACGCCGAGGACGCGATCCGCTTCTGGAAGCTGGAACGCTTCGGCGCCAAGCTCTGGATCGGCCACCAGCGCTACCCGACGAAGGGCCGCGTCTGGCATCCCGGCGGGGCGCACCCCTTCATCGGCATGCACGAGGCGCTCGTGCACAACGGCGACTTCGCGAACTACGCGCGCGTCGTGAAGTACCTGAAGCAGCGCAACCTCGCGCCGCTGTTCTTGACGGATACCGAGGTCTCCGTCCAGCTCTTCGACCTCTGGCACCGGACGTACCGCTACCCGCTCGAGATGACGATCGAGGCGATGGCGCCGACGACCGAGCGCGACTTCACGATGCTCCCGCCGTATCGCCAGGAGGCCTACCGCGCCGTGCAGGCGGCCTCGATGAAGGGCTCGCCGGACGGGCCGTGGTTCTTCATCATCGCCCGGTCCGACCCGGCGCGGCACGAGCTCCAGTTGCTGGGGGTGACCGACACCTCCATGCTCAGGCCCCAGGTCTTCGCGCTGCAGGATCACGCGTGGCGAAGCAAGAGCCCGGCGGCCGAGGCGGCGCCGGCCATCGGGCTCATCGCGTCGGAGAAGCAGGCGATCGACCGCGTCTTGGACGACCTCGCCGCCGCGGGGCTCCCTTTCTCCTCGCCGGCCGACCGGTACTGGAACGCGCGGGGCGGCTCCTACTCGGACGGCGGCGCCTTCGCCTTCACGCTCCTGCCCAACGGCCGGCTGGGCGCGGCCGACAAGTTCGGAAACGCCGTCGAGGCGAAAGGGCCCGAGCCCAAGCTCCGGCTGGCCTTTGCCCGCGGCGAGGAGGCGCGCGCCGCGGCCCAGGCGGAGCGCTCGGTCCGAGCGCCGGAGGCCCAGACCCTGGACCCGGAGGCCGTCGGGCGCCCGGGCGCGCCGGAGGCGGTGCTCGAGGTTGACGCCTCGGGGTTCGCGACCGAGGGCGCCCGCGGCCTCGCTGCCTTCGTGGTCGACGCGTACCGCCGAGGCTGGCGGCGCTTTAGGCTCGTCAACCTCCGCGGCCACCGGTTCATCGGCTGCGGACTCGGCCCTGGAGCCGCCCCCGAGATCGACTGCTACGGCTCGCCCGGGGACTATCTCGGCTCGGGACTCTACGGCGGGACGATCCGCGTGTTCAACAGCGCCCAAGACCAGGTCGGGCAGATCCTCAACGGCGGCCGCCTCGTGATCTACGGGGACGTCGGCCAGACGTTCCTCTACGGCGCGAAGGCGGGGGAGTGCTACGTCCTCGGCAACGCGGCGGGCCGGCCGCTGATCAACGCGGTGGGCAGGCCGCGGATCGTGATCAACGGCACGTGCCTCGACTACCTGGCCGAGTCCTTCATGGCGGGCGATCCGCTTCGCGGCGGAGGGTTCGCGATCGTCAACGGCGTGAGCTACGCGGGCGATGGGGCGATCGCGGAGCTGTCGACCCCCTACCCGGGGGGGAACCTCTTTTCGCTGGCCTCCGGGGGCGCGATCTACTTCCGGGACCCGGCGCGCCGGATCGGCGAGGACCAGCTCAACGGGGGCCGCATCGCGGACCTCGAGCCGGAGGACTGGAAGCTGATCGAGCCCTACCTCCAGGAGAACGAGCGGCTGTTCGGCATCTCGATCGACTCGCTCTTGGCCCACGACGGCGCGCGCCTGACGCCGGAACTCGCCTACATCAAGATCGTCCCGACCAAACTCAAAGCCCTCTCCGTCGCCCACGACTAAGTAAAGTGGGGACAGTCCCCACTTAACTTACTTCACTTCCTCGTTGAGAGAGGGAACTTTTTCGGCCCAACGCCGTATACATGGGTGGAGGGCCCATGCCCAGAAAGAGCCGAGAGCTGTGCAATGTCGGGATGTTCCATGTGATGTCCCGTTGCGTTCCGGGCCTGCGCATCTTCGAGCGCGATCGCGACAAACAGCGCTTTCTTTTCGAGGTCGCCCGCTCGATCCGCAAGCACCTGGCGGAAATCTACGCCTACTGCGTGATGAGCAACCACTTCCACCTGCTCCTCTGCACGGAAACCGTGGACATCGGGACCGTGATGCAGGCGCCGCTCGCGATCGTGGCCCAGCGATGGAACTGGGAGCACGGACGAAAAGGCCCGATCTACGACGGCCGTTTCACGTCGCCCGCGGTCACTGATGACCGCTACTTCCTCAACGCAGCTCGCTACATCGAATACAATCCGGTCAAGGCGGGGCTGGCGCAGCGGCCCGAGGACTACCCGTGGTCCAGCGCGCGGGCGTATCTGACGGAGGGAGGCGACGACCTCACCTCGACAGAGCGGCTTCTGGCCTGCCTTTCGGGCGGGAAGGATGTCCGCGAATACGCAGCCTGGCTGCGGTCTCCCGAACCGGCCGCATGGCCGCACGGCGAGTTGCCGGAATGGGACGGCTTCGCCACGATCGAGGCGGTGGGAGCGCCGGAACCCGACCCGCTGCCCGCGATCGCGACAGGCATCGCCCTACGCTACGGCCTATCGCTCGAGGAGATGCTGGGAGGATCGAGGCGACCGCAGTTGGTCCGCGCGCGCCGGGAATTCATCTGGGACGCCGCCGGCCGGGGACACGCCGCCGTCGAAATCGCGCGCGTGTTGGGACGGAGCCAGGCGTTGGTGTCGAAAGTCCTGGCCGCAAGTTAAGAAAGTAAAGTGGGGACTGTCCCCACTTGAATAAATCCGGAGGGCCCGCTCGGGTGAGAGGGCCCTCCTTGAACGGCGGCCGGTGGCCGCCAAAATTCAGCGCTTCAGCAGCGTCGCCAGGAACGCGACTACGCCGATCGCGACCACGGAGAGGGTCCCGTCGAGCACCGCGGGGTGGGGCGCCGACGCGCGGAAGATCAGGAAGCCGACCATGGCGCAGGCGCCCATCAGCATGGCGTCGAGGAAACCCGCCTCGCCCGCCGGCGACAGGTCGGAGCCTCCGCCGAGCGCCTCCTGCAGGCGCCCGAAGCCGCCCCAGCCGAAGTCCATGAACTCGATGCCGATCTGCCGCGAGAAGCTCGGGTTTTGTTCGGCGACCCAGCGCACCTTTCCGAGACCCGTCGCGAGCTTGCCGTTGGGCAGCAGCACGTGGAACTTGATCGATTCGCCGGGCAGGACCCGCGCCCGCGTCGTCAGCCCCGCGCCCCCCTGGCTGATGTCCGCCAGGACGGTCTTGTCGTCGATCACCCGATCGAGGGGGTCGAGCAGCTTGATGAGGATATCCCGCCTCTCGAAACGCGGATAGCTACGGCGCTCCTGCTCCGTCATGGCTGACCCCAGTGTAGGGCCGGATCGGTAACAAAGCGGTAACGGGCCGAAGGCAACCAGGCTAAGGGAAATTCCTACGTCTGCCCCAGGAAGTAGCCGCCGAGGCCGATCCCCGACGCCATGATCGCCCAGGGCCCCAGGTCGGTCAACATGGCGGCGTAGACGGGATCGTTGAGATAGGCGCGGACCGCGAAAAAAAGCGCTAAACAGAAGGCGAATTCGAGGGCGACGTCGAAGGCCTCCAGGAGGCCGAAGTAGCGGGGGTTGAGGTATTTTACGATGGAGCGCTCGCCCAGACGGCCGATCTTGACGAACTCGAGCCCGTGGGCCTTCCGCCACCCGCCCTCGTCGCTCCAGCGCACCTGCGCCAGGCCGTGGACGTGCGGCCCCCCCGGGAGCTTCAAGGAGAACGGGAGCTTCTGGCCGACCGAAATCCTCGCGTCGGAGTAGAGCCGCAGCCCTTTGGGGCTCAGGTCCTCGATGTCGTATTGGCGGCCGGCGAGGATCAGCTCCGCTCCCGAGTCCCGCCGGGCGTGCCTTCGCTTGTCCATGGGCTAGCAGAATGCCCGGGAAACGGGGAAGGGACGAGGGTCACGGGACCCAGAGCGCACTGGGCCCACTGGACTAGGTTGTACCCGGAGGTCGCAAAACATCCGGCACTACCTCTGCTCGGGAGGGGCGGAGAGGACGAGCGTGCCGAGCCAGCGCCGGTACTCCTTGCGGAGCCGGCGGTCGTTCCAGTGCTCGCGCGGCGCGCGGAAGACGTGCACGAACATTCCTCTCGGGTCGGGGATCGCGGTATGGTCCACGCGCTGGACGTTCAACTGCTGCCCGACCATGTAGCGGTGGTCGTACTCGTAGTGGGTGAAGATCACGTTGTAGGCCGTCCGGCTGGAGAACACGACCTGCTTGACGATGTGGCTGTCCTCGACCGAGCCCCACGTGCCCATCTCCCGCCGGTACTTCTCCGGGGGCTTGTAGTCCTTGTGGGCCTTCGGTATGAACTGGATCGAGAACGAGCCCGTCCCCTGCGGGCTCCTGAGCTCGACGCCGTGGTCGAGCGTGATCGGATCGCCCCACTTGCGGGGGTACTCGAACGAGTACATCTTGCTGCCGAGATAGGGGTAGTAGGGCTTCTTCGCCCACTTCTTGAGGTAGGGGATGTGGCGGCAGCCCGCCGCCGCCGCGACCAGGACCAGCGCGAGGACCGCCCAGGACTTTCGCATCGCCGCCCGAATTGTATAATACGCGACCCTCATGGGCGAGAGCGAAAGGCTGGATCTTGGGAAGCTCGCGAAGGAGATCGTCACGAACCGATTGAAGGACGTGGAGGACGCTCCCACCGTCGCGGCCGAGGTCGTGAAGAAGACGATCGTCGCCGGAGTCCAGGCGACGAAGGCGCGCGGCGAGGACCCGCACCTGACCGTCCAGGACGTGGTCCAGGGCGCGCTGCTCGGGCTGATCCTCATCGAGAAGGACGTCGTCGCCGCGACCACCGCGATCCTGGGACGGCTCAGCGAGGCGGCGCAGGAGGTCCACATCGACCCCCAGGAGATGCTGACCTGGGCGCTCGAGGGAGTGGCGAAGCTGACGCCGCTCGTGGAACGGGACGTGTTGTACCGCATCCGTGTCGCGGCCGATAAGCAGTTCATGGGCGTCGGCGAAGTGTTCGATAAGCTGTGCGCCAAGGAGAAAGCGAAGACATGAAAGGCGACGCCAAGATCATCGAGGCACTGAACCGGGCGCTGACGATCGAGCTCACCGCGATCAACCAGTACTTCATCCACGCGAAGATGTGCGGGAACTGGGGATATCAGTCCCTGGCCAAGAAGCACTTCGAGGAGTCCGTCGGCGAGATGAAGCACGCCGAGAAGCTCATCGACCGGATACTCTTCCTCGACGGGATCCCGAACATCGCCCGCTACGACGTGATCCGCGCGGGCACCAACGTGAAGGACCAGTTCGAGCACGATCTCAAGCTCGAGGTGGGCGGCGTGAAGGCCTACAACGACGCGATCGAGCTCGCGATCAAGCTCAAGGACGCCGGCAGCCGCGAGCTCATGGAGCACATCCTGGTCGACTCGGAAGGGCACGTCGACTGGCTCGAGACCCAGCTCGGGGTCATCAAGGACATCGGCCTCGAGAACTACCTGTCGGAGCAGCTCGGCGAGCGGTCCGACAAGTAGGTCAGGTACTGGCGGATGAGCGGGTGGCAGGCGGTGCAGCCGCCGCCCGCCTCGGTGTAGCGGGTCACGTCATCGACCGTCCGGAGCTTGCGGTCCCGGACGGACTCCATGAGGTCCTCCTCGGTGACGTGCAGGCATTCGCAGACGAGCTTTTTCTTGCGAGGGCTCACGGGCTTATTGAAACTACATTTCATTAAAGCATACCCCGGCCATTTTCGCAACCTCCCAAGGGGCCTAGTCCGGCCTGGGCCGCATGACGGATTTAGGCGGCGGCCTCCCCTTATCTAAGATAGCCCCTCGCCGTTCGGAGGGAGCATGTCGTTACCCGGCATCAAGCTCGTCGCGGCCGTCGTC
>JACQPK010000091.1 GCA_016207565.1 Elusimicrobiota bacterium | reverse complement strand
GACGCTCGCGGTCCTCGGCGGCGGCGCGGTACTCGGGCCCGCCTACGGGCTGCTCGCCGCGGTGTTCTACCTCGTTGAGGGCTCGCTCGGCCTGCCGTTCTTCGCCGGCGGGGCTTCCGGGGCGCACCACCTCCTCGGCCCGAGCGCCGGGTATCTGTTCGGTTTCCCGTTGGCGGCGGCCGTGACCGGCTGGTTCTCTCGCCGCGGCTGGGACCGGACGCCGGCTTTGGCCGCGGGGGCCGCGGCCTTGGGGTCGGCGGTGGTCTTCACCTGTGGCGTGATCGGCCTCTCGCGCTTTTTGCCCGCCTCCGAGCTCTTCGCCGCGGGCGTCCTGCCGTTCCTCGCCGGCGACGCGGTGAAGATCTCCCTCGCCGCGGGCGTCATCCCCGTCTGGCGCCGCGTGCGCGACGGGATCGAGCAGTAGCCCTCCTGGGTTCCGAAGGCGTTTTCAGCATTTTTCGCGTGACTGAAGCGTCTTTCGACGAAATATTGACACTATTAAGGACATAGGCTAGACTTTGGGAGCTTCGGCATGAAGAAACGCCCGCTCCTCGTCGACGCTATCTTGGGGTTGCTGCTCACGCTGGGGGTCCTGGGCTCCTACGTCCTGCAACTTCCATTCATCGAGAGCCTCGAGCTGAAGGGCTACGACCTGCGCTCCCGTCTCCGGCAGAGCGTCGACGCGGGCGCCGACATCGCGATCATCGCTATCGACGACGACTCGATCGCGAGGCTCGGCCGGTGGCCGTGGTCGCGCACGCGGATCGCGGAGATGATCGACCTGCTGGCCAAGGCCCAGCCCAAGGTCATCGGCCTCAACATCCTCTTCTCGGAGCCGGAGGCGAACCAGGGCCTCGTCGAGATCAAGGCGCTCCAGGCGAAGTACGACGAGCTGACGGCCGCCAAGCAGGTCGTCGAGAAGAAGGGCGTCGCGTTCACGGCCGAGTTCTCCTCGGCGGCGATCCGGCTCGACACCGAGTCGCGGTTCCTTCAGGCGATCGCCGACGCGAAGAACGTGGTGCTCCCCATGGCCTTCGACACGGGCGAGCTGCTGAGCGCCAAGCCGGAGCCGCTGCCTCCGGTGATCTCCAGCTCCGCGATGACCGCCCAGGTCAGCCGCCAGGAGGTGGCGCTCGTCGAGGCCGCGAAGGCGATCGTGCCGCTCCCCCAGCTCGCCGAGCGCGCGCTCGGGCTCGGGCACGTCAGCGTGTTCAACGATCTCGACGGCGTCGTGCGGCGCGAGACGCCCGCGGTGGTCTACAACGGCGAGCACTTCCCGTCGTACGCGCTCGAGCTGGTCCTGGCGTACCTGGGCTTTAAGCCGTCGGACGCGAAGGTGATCCCGGGCGACCGGATCGAGGTCGGCAAGCTCAAGGTCCCGCTCGACGACAGCCAGTCGATGCTGGTCTCGTTCTACGGCAACTATCAGACCTTCCGATACTTCCCGTTCCACGACGTCCTCAACGGCAAGGTGCAGCCGGACATCTTCAAAGGCAAGATCGTGCTCATTGGCCCCTCGGCCACGGGCATCGCGACTCTCTATACGACGCCGGTGGCCAAGAACCTGCCCTCCGTCGAGCTCGTCGCCAACGCCGTCGAGAACATCCTCCGCCAGAAATTCCTCGTGCGGCCGGCCTGGGCGACCAACGCCGAGTTCGGGCTGATCGTGCTGATGGGCCTCTTCATCATGGCCGGGCTGCCGCGGCTCAAGGCCGGCATGGGCGCCTTGGTGTCGGTGGTCCTGCTCGTCGGCGTCCTGGGCGCGGGCACGACGCTCTTCATCAAAGGCGAGTGGGTGAAGGTGGTCTACCCGGCCTTCCTGCTCGCCGTCGGCTACATCCTGCTCACGACCAAGCGGTTCATCTTCACCGAGAGGGGCAAGGAGCTGGTCGAGGCCTCCGCCATCGAGACCAACAAGATGCTCGGCCTGTCGTTTCAGGGGCAGGGCATGCTGGACCTGGCCTTCGACAAGTTCCGCCTCTGCCCGCTCGACGACCAGTTGAAGGACCTCCTCTACAACCTCGCGCTCGACTTCGAGCGCAAGCGCCAGTACAACAAGGCCGTCGCGGTGTACGAGCACATCGCGAAGGCCGACGCGGCGTACAAGGACATCCAAGACAAGATGAAGGTCCTGCGGCAGGCCGCCGAGGGCGCGGTGTTCGGCGGCATCGGCGGCGGTCAGAAGGAAGGCACCGTCATGATCGCCGCGGGCAAGGGCGAGAAGCCCAAGCTCGGCCGCTACGAGATCGAAAAGGAGCTCGGGCGCGGGGCGATGGGGGTCGTCTACCT
>JACQPK010000105.1 GCA_016207565.1 Elusimicrobiota bacterium | reverse complement strand
TCGGCACGACGGAGCAGCAGTACGACCTTTACTACGGCATGGTCTGGGGGACGCGCACCGCGTTCAAGGTCGCCTTGGGCGTGGTCCTGACCTCGCTGTGCATCGGGATCGTCATCGGCGGCCTGGCCGGCTTTTACGGCGGGTGGATCGACGAGCTCCTGATGCGCTTCACCGACATCGTGCTCGCCTTCCCCGACCTCGTGTTGTCCGTCGTCATCGTGGCGGTGCTCCAACCGGGCCTCTACAAGGTCATGGCGGCCGTGGTGCTCGTCTCGTGGCCTTCGTACGCCCGGCTGCTGCGGGGAGACGTCCTCTCGATCAAGGAGCGCGAGTTCGTGCTCGCGGCCCGCGCGCTGGGGGCTTCCGACGCCAGGATCCTGGCCCGCCACATCCTCCCGAACTGCATCTACCCGCTCGTGGTCGTCGCCTCGCTGAGCATGGGGCGCATCGTGATCACCGCGGCCGCCCTCAGCTTCCTCGGGCTCGGCGCGCCCGTCGGCTACGCCGACTGGGGGCAGCTCATCAGCCTCTCCCGGAACTGGATCCTCGGCTCGTCGGGCAACCCGTTCGAGTTCTGGCACACCGTGTTCATTCCCGGCTCCGCGATCTTCCTCTTCGTCCTGGGCTGGAACCTGCTCGGCGACGCCTTCCGCGATATCCTGGATCCGAGGCAAAAATAGGAACCCCTATGTCGACCGAAACCGAGAGCCGCCCCGCCCGCAAGGACCCGGGCGGAGCGGAGCAAACGCTGAACGGGATGCTGGACGAGACCGCCCGGCGCCTGCCCACGAAGATCGGCTGGGCGACGGAGACCGAGAGCCACACGTACGCGGATTTCAGGGCGCGCGTCCTCAAGGCCGCCGCGGCCTTGCGCGCCCGGGGGGTGAAAAAGGGGGACTGCGTCTCGATCGTCCTGCGCAACGGCCCGGACTTCGTGCTCGCGTATTTCGCGCTCTCCAGGCTCGGCGCGATCGCCGTGCCGATCAACTTCCTCGTCACCAAGCCGGAGGAGCTCCGGTTCATGCTCAACGACTGCGGCGCGGTCGGTATCGTCACGCAGCGCGAGTTCCTGAAGGGCCTGCTGGCGGCCAAGGCGGAGCTCCCAGGCCTCAAGTGGGTGTGGGCGACCGACGAGCGGCGCACGGAGTCCGGCGTGGAGTCGTGGGGGGACTTCGTCGACGGGGGAGACGGCGGCTCGCTCCCCGAGCGAGCGCCGGTCGAAGCGTCCGACGTCGCGGCGATCCTGTACACGTCCGGCACGACGGGCAGCCCCAAGGGAGTGATGCTGACGCACTCGAACCTCGTCTCGAACGTGGACGCGTCCATCAAGGCGCTCGGCTGCGACGAGACCGAGGTCAGCCTGTGCATCCTGCCCATGTTCCACACGTTCGCGTGGACGGGGAACGTCCTCGCGCCGCTGCGGCTCGGCGCCAAGACCGTGATCGCGCCCTCGATCGCGCCCCCCGAGCCGTGGCTCAAGCTGATGGCTCGCCACAAGGTGACGATGTTCTCCGCGGTCCCGCCGCTGTACTCGGTGCTCGCGACCAAGCTCCGGGCCACGGACCTGAAGTCGAAGCTCAAGGCGCTCGTGCTCCGGCACTACTTCTTCCGCAAGGTCCGCCTCTGCATCAGCGGCGCCGCTCCGCTGCCGCCCGACACCGCCGACGCCTTCGAGAAGGCGATGGGCCAGCCCATCATCGAAGGCTACGGGCTGACGGAGACGAGCCCCGTGGCGACCGTGCAGCCGCCGGACGCGCCGCGGCGCGGGTCCGTGGGCAAGCCGATCGAGCACGTCCGCGTGAAGATCGTCGACGACGACGAGAGGGAGCTGGGGGTCGGCGCCGAGGGCGAGATCTGCATCCACGGGCCGAACGTGATGCTGGGCTACCATCAGCGCCCGGAGGCCACGCGCGAGGCCTTCACCAAGGACGGCTGGTTCAAGACGGGCGACGTCGGCGCGGTTGACGCGGACGGCTACGTCTACATCCGAGACCGCAAGAAGGACATGATCATCGTCAAGGGCCTCAAGGTCTTCTCCGCGCAGGTGGAGGCGACGCTCCTGCAGCATCCCGACATCGCCGAGGCGGCGATCGTCGGCGTCCCGGAGAAGACCGGAGACGAACTGATCAAGGCGTTCATCGTCCTCAGGGAAGGGGCGGCCTCCGATAAGGCGGCCTTGCTCCAGTTCTGCCGGGAAAAGCTCGACCCCTACAAGCGCCCGCGGGACCTCGAGATCGTTCCCGCCCTGCCCAAGAACGCCCTCCAGAAGGTCCTCAAGAGGGTCCTACGGCAGCAAGAGATCGACAAGCGCAAAGCCTCCTAGCCTCGCTTCCGGCTCCGCTCCGCCGCGCCCTGGCCGAGGCGGCCGCGGCGTCCGCGGGCCCCGTCTACCTCGTGGGCGGCGCCCTGCGCGACGCGGCGCTGAGACGCCCGGTCGCGGACGTCGATCTCGCCTGCGCCGGGGACGCCGAGGCGCTCGCCCGCGCCCTCGCCGGCAAGGTGGGAGGCTCGTTCGTCGAGCTCGACGAGGCGACGCGCGTGTACCGCGTAGCGCTCCCCGAGGGCCAGGTGGACGTCGCGGCGCTGCAAGGCGGCGGCATCGACCGGGACCTCGCGCGCCGCGATTTCGGGCTCAACGCGATGGCACGCCTCGTCGAGCCGAACATGGGAGGCGGGGCACGCCTCGGACCCCTCCTCGATCCACGCGGGGGCGCCTCCGACCTGCGGCGGCGCGTGCTCCGCGCCTCGGGCCCCGAGCCCTTCGCGGAGGACCCGCTGCGGCTCTTGCGCGCGTACCGCATCGCCGCGCAGCTCGGGCTCTCGATCGACCCGGCCACGCGCCGCTGGATCCGCAAGCTCGCGGCCCGCGTCCGCCGCTGCGCCGGCGAGCGCGTCCGCGCCGAGCTGCTCTCGCTTCTCGCCGAACCCGGGGCCCACGCGTGGCTCCGCCGGATGGACGAGGACCGCCTCCTCACCGCCGTGTTCCCGGAGCTCGAGAAGCAGCGCCGCTGCGCGCGAGGCTACTACGGCGCGGGCGGGGTCCTCCGCCACACGCTCGACGCGGTCGAGCGCATGGACCTCCTGCTCGACCGGCTAGGGAGCGTGTTTCCCGGATTGGCGAAGCAGATCCGGGAGCGGGTCGAACGGTGGAACGGGAAGGGCGGCTCGGCGCTGTTGCGCCTCGCGGTGCTCCTCCACGACGTCGCGAAACCGGCCACGGCCCGCGTGGTGGGGGGCCGGCTCCGCTTCTTCGGGCACGATGAGCGCGGCGCGGCCATGGCGCGGCGCGAGCTCGGGCGGTTGCGCCTGTCCGGCCGCGAGATCGCCGGCGTCGAGGCCTGCGTGCGCCACCACCTGCGCCCCGGCAATCTCGCCACCAACCGCTCCGTGACGCCGAAGGCGATCTACCGCTTCTTCCGCGACCTCGGCGACCACGGCGTGCCGCTGCTCCTGGTGTGCTGGGCCGACTTCTCCAGCTACATGCCGCTCGCGAAGCTGCGGCGCGCCATCCCGACCTTGGCCAAGGACCCGGGACCGCCGCCCGCCGATCCGGAGCGAGGCAAGACGGTCCGCCACCTGCGTCTCCTGTCGCTCCTCCTGAAAGCGTATTTCCGGCGCGCGGAGATCGTCCGGCCGCCGCGGCTGTTGACCGGCCACGACGTCATGAAGGCGCTCGGCATCCCGCCCGGGCCGGCGGTGGGCAAGGCGCTCGAGCGTCTCACCGAGGCCCAGGCCGCCGGAAAGGTCGAGGACCGGGAGGCCGCCCTGCGGTTCGTTTCCCGCCTCCGCGTGAAATAATTCGGTAATGGATTTCAACCGAAAGCCCTGATATAACTCGGGAAGAATGCGGCGACTCGGGCTCGCGCTCTTCCTATTCGTCCCCGCCGCCCCCGCGCGCTCCGCCGACAACGCCGCTCCGCAGTTCTTCACGCTGCAGGTCACCGACTGCAACGGCAACCTGCTCAGCTCGCCGCTGCGGACCAACATCCCGAACCCGAGCCTCCGGTTCAACCTGCAGGACTCGCAGTCGGGCCTGCACGTCGGCCAGGCGCCGTTCATCGCGGGATCGTCGACGCCGGCGAACACGCATCTGTTCTGGTCGTTCGACGTGGAGACCTCCTCCGCGGCGGACGACTCGGGAAACGGCGAACACGGAATCTTCCAGGGCTCGACCGGCGGCAACTGCCCCGGACAGGACCCCTGCTTCGAGACGGCCGGCGGGGTCTCGGGCGCCTACGGGCGCCAGCTCCATTTCGTCGGGAACCAGCCCGCCAGCGACACGGTGGTCCGCGGGATGACGGTGAACACGCAGTTCACGGCGTCCACGGCCAGCCTGCAGAACCTGATCAGCTTCATCACGATCGAGTCCTGGGTCCGGCCCGACAACCTCAACGAGGTCCGGCCCTTCCTCGAGTTCTCGACCTCCACCGGGCGCGCCCCGCAAGACGACACGCGCGGGCCGACGATCTACTTCAACACCTTCAACGGCACGACCCATACCGGAGCGGTCGACAGCGGCCGCATCTGGGTTAACTTCATCTCGAGCGGCTCGCCGTCGCCGGGGATCGTCAACCACGTCGTCGTCTCGACGCCGGTCTTGAAATCGGGCCTCTGGCACCTGCTGGCGGTCACCTACGACCGCAGCCTGGGCGCCGGGCATGTCTACGTCGACGGCGTGATGGTGGCCAGCCAGACGCTCGGTGCCTTCGCGCTGCGCACCGACGGGGACCTGCGGATCGGCTACAGTTCCGGGACCCCGCGCGCGTACGCCAGCCCGTTCCAGTCCCCGAGTTTCTCCTTCCAGGGGCGCATCGACCAGTTCCGCATCCTGGCGAAGGCGATCAGCGCCACGGAGGCCCAACAGGACTATGAAGGCGGCCGGCTCACGCTGCGCCGCGCCGGACAGACCGTGCCGGAGATCTACCTGCCCAGGATAGGCCCCGGAGGCTGGACGGACGGGGACACGGGCGTGTTCAACTTCAACCAGACCGTGAGCGCGATCACGGGCGGCCCCAATCTGTCGCTGGGCACAAACCAGCTCTCGCTGACCGCGGCCGACCGCGCGGGCAACATCACTCAATTCGGCGCCGACCTCACGTACCAGACGTCCGCCCCGGGCACGCCGACGATGACCTCCATCGGGCCCTCCGGGTCCGGGCAGATCGTCTACTCCTGGACGCAACCGCCGGCCATCTGCACGGGCCAGCCGCCGCAGTACCGGATCTACGACTGCGCGACGCCGACCGAGAACCTGATCACGACGATCACGGGCGTCCTGACGAACACCGAGAACACGCCTCCCCCGGACACCAACGTGAAGTTCGGCCGGAAGGTGCAGGCCTTCGACGACGTCCTCGACATCGCGAGCGACAAGTCGCCGTGCTCCCAGACCTACACCAACGCCGACCCGCCGACCTCGCTGACGCCCAGCAGCATCAGCACCGGCAGCCTGGTGCTCACCTGGAACCCCGGCATCAATCCGAACTACACGCGGTACGCGCTGCAGCGATTCCCGACGGCCGCGCGCGTCGCCGGCCAGGAGATACAGATCATCCAGGTGCAGGACGGCTTCGTCGACACGACCCGCGGGATCTCCGGCCTGGACCCGGGGACGACGTATTTCTTCCGCGTGTTCGCCGTCAGCGGCCGCGCCGACGACCTGGAGGTGCTCGGCGGCAACCCCACGGGGCCGGCGGACCTGGACGTCGCGACGAGGGTCGGGGTCTCGACGATCACGGGACGCGCCGTCAACTCCACGACCATCCAGTGGGACTGGCAGCAGGCGACGGGGGCGGACCGCTATCGCGTGGTCAACTCGACGGACGACGTGACGATCCTCTGCCAGGGCACGGAGGACGCGCTCTGCACGGCCCCGGGGGGACACTGCGTGTGCAACGCAGGGGGCTACACGCCGGACACGCGCGTCTCGGCCTACTTGATCGCCGCCGGCCCGCCGCCGGCGCCCGAAGGCGAGCGGAGCAACGTCGCCGCGGTGTTCACGCACGCCCTCCAACCGACCGGCTTCGCCGTCACCTCCGTCACCAGCAACACGGTCAGCCTCTCGTGGGGCCTCTCCGGCAACAGCCCGACGACCAATTACGAGATCCGCCGCTCGACCAGCCAGACCATGTTCGGCGTGATCAGCACGGCGTCGGCGCAGGGCACGGCGGCCGTCCTGGGCGGGCTCCTGCCGGCGAGCACCTACTTCTTTCAGCTCCGCGCCCGCAACGGTGACGAGGTCTTCACGGCCCCGGACGTCAACGTGCGGCAGGCGGTCACGAACCCCGCGGTCGGGATCTCGGCCTCCAGCGGCCCGGCCACGACCTACGAGGCCCCGGCCGGCGCCATGGCGATCTGGCATTTCGACGAGAGCACCGGCACTCGCGCGTTCGACACGACCCCCAACCGTCACGACGGGCTCCTCACCTGCTCCTTCGCCGGCTGCATCAGCACGCCGACCTTCGCCGCGGGTCCCGACGGGCTGGGCACGGCGGTCCGGTTCATCGGCCAGAGCGACTCCTTCGTCCACGTGAGCACCAGTCCGATCTTCGACGCGCTGCCGGGGCTGACCATCGAGGCGTGGCTCAACCCGAGCACCGCATTCCAGGTCCCCGAGGCGGCGGTCATCGCGAAGGGGAGCTCGACGGACTACGGCTTCTCGCTCGACGTCGACAACTCCGGCGCCGTGAGCCGGTGGCGCCTGCGCGTCGGGACCGGACAACCGGGCAACGCCTGCGGCGTGGGCGCGGTCTGCCTGACGTCG
>JACQPK010000081.1 GCA_016207565.1 Elusimicrobiota bacterium | reverse complement strand
TTTCAGCACCGACCCGGTGAAGGCGAACGCGATCGTGAGCCCGAGGAGAGCGACCCCGACGAGCCAGTTCAGCTCGCGCGGACGCTTGAACGAGGCGCTGGCGAAGACGCGCAGCACGTGCAGCACGACGGTCACGACGACGATGTTCGCGACCCAGAAGTGGATGCCGCGGACGAACGCGGCGAGCGGCGCCTCGGTCAGGATCGCCTCCATCGACTCCCGCACGTGGTCGGGCAACGGCGAGTAGAACTGCGCGAGCCAGAAGCCGGTCAGCGCGAGGACGAGGAAGCCGACGAAGCTGATGCCGCCGATGGTGTACGCGATCGAGTTCGCGTGCTGAGGGATCGGATACCGGAGGGCGGACAGGCCCGCCCGTTCATCGACCCAGGCCCATACCCGTTCCCGGAGCGCGACCGCCGCACGCGTCGGGCTCGCTGGACGAGCGGTCACGTCGGCGGCTCGTTCTAACCCATCCAGCCTAAGGGCGCCACCACGGCCGCAGGGCCCGCGCCGCCGCTCCGGCATCGGCGGCGGCGCTACCGCGCTCCACACCGCCGTATCCCCTCCAGCCTCGCGCGCTTCAGGAGCAGCGCGTTCAGTTCTCGGTACCTCCCAGATCCGGCCGATCCGCTTCCACGCTGTGGCGCGCCGCTGGAGACACCCTGGCCGCGCGCTGCCCATCGCCTGAACGCACCATGAGCGCGGCCGCGAAGAGGATCAGCGCGAGACCGAGCACGGCCGACGCGGACCGGCGCTCGCCGTAGACCATCCCCGCCAGGATGACGCCCGAGACCGGCGTCAGGAAGAGGAAGATCGCGAGGCGCCCCACCTCGTCGCGGGGGACGAGCCAGTTCCAAGCCGCGTAGGGCAGCGCCGCGCCGGGCAGCGCGAGGAAGGCGACGAGGCCGATCAGCTCGGGACCCCAGGCGATCGTCGCGTTCCGCTCGAAGAGCACGGACAGCGCGATGAGCGGGAGCCCGCCGATGAGCAGCTGCCAGGCGGAGAAGACCACGATCCGCGGCGCTTGGCCGAGACGCTTCAGCAGCAGGTTCCCCGCCGCCAGGCTCACCGAGGAAGCGAGCGCCAGCAGGCCGCCTGCCTCGGCCTCGACCACGGGCGAGGCCACGAGCACGACGCCCGCGACGCCGACAGCGAGCGCGGCCGCCTTCGCTCGCGTGAGCCGCTCACCAACGAACGCCGCGGCCAGCGCGACGACGACAAGGGGCTGGAGGTTGCCGAGGACCGAGGCGATGCCCGCGCCGGACCACAGCTGGCTCGCGAACATCGTCCCGAAGCCGAGCGTGGTCGATGCGAGGGCGACGAGGACGAGCGCGGGCCACCCCACGCCGGTGCGCAGGAGCGGCTGGCGCAAGGCGGCCGCGAGCGCGAGCAGCGCGGCGCCGCCGACGGCCGCGCGCAGCCCCGCGTACGCGAACGGCGGCGCGTACGCGAGCCCGGCCGCGATGGCCACGAAGCAGGCGCCGTAGACGAGCGCTACCCCCGCGGCGGTGGCCGTGCGCGTCAGCGGAACGTGGGCCCCGCGGTCACCGCTCGCTGGCGACCCTTCTGTTCATCACGCGGATGATCGCTCCTCCCGGCCCTGTCTCTCAAGCGGCCGTTCAGCGCGTGGACAGCGGCCCCACAGGACCGCGCCTGACCATGGTGCCCAGGAGATCGCCCGTGAATGCGCCGAGATAGGCACGGTACGGATGAGAGGGTGAGCGGATGAGCCGACTTCGGTCAGGGCAGGCCGCGGCGTTCGGGGCGCTCGGCCTCGTGCTCGCCGCCTCCGCGACGCTCTTCACCGCCGCGTCGGCGGGCCGGGCCGAGCCGACCGACGTCGGGGTGCTCCTTTCGGACACGCGCGCGCTCGCCGAAGGTCATGCGGCGGCGATGCTGGGATCGGTCGAGCGGCTGAGGAGCGCCGTGGACCTGCCGCGCGGACCGCACGGCGATCACCGGGACGCGGACGCGGAGTCGATGCTGGCCGATGTGGAGCGCCTCGAAGCCCTCGCGCGGCTCCTGGGCGACCAGAGGCCCGCGCTCAGGCACGTATCCGCCGGGCCCGCTGGCGACTTCGGCACGCTACGGGCGCTGGGCCTCATGCTCGCGGGGGAGGGTCGCTCCGTTTCGGCGCATGGGCGCGCGATGGACGATCATGCGCGTGCGATGGAGGAGCTCGCGAGCGATGCCGGCGTCGCGCTCGAGGACGCACGGGTCATCCTGAACACCGGTACCGCGATGGCCGCCGCCGGGGAGCGCGTGCGCCTCTCGGGCGAAGCGCTCGCTGAGAGCGGCGAGCGCTCGCTCCGTTCGCTCGGACGCTGACGAGGCCACGCAGGGAAGCCCCCCGCCGTTCAGCTCCGCTCGGTCGGCCAGGCCTGGAGCGCTACCGTCACGTCGCGGCGCTCCGTGCCGCGGACGATCGTCACCCGGACGGTGTCGCCGGGCTTGCGACCCGCGATGCGCTGGGAGATGTCCGGAACGGCGCGCACCGCGGCGCCGTCGACGGCGACGATGACGTCGCCGCCGCTCGGGACCGCGCCGCTCGAGGCCGCCCCGCCGCGGATGCCCGCGACGTCCGCCGGCCCTCCCGGGACGACGCTCGCGACGAGCACGCCCGAGTCGACCGGCAGCCCCAGCTCGGCGACGATCGAGGGATCGACGGCGATCCCGGAGATGCCGAGCCACACCGGCTCCACGCGCGCGCCGGTCTGGAGGCGCGGGAGGAGATCCTTCGCCAGGTCGATGGGGATCGCGAACCCGATGCCGACCGATCCCTCGACGGGGCTCTCGATCAGCGAGGTGATGCCGATGACCTCGCCGTCCGCGTTCAGGAGCGGGCCGCCCGAGTTGCCGGGATTGATGGGGGCGTCCGTCTGGATGAGCCCGCGCATCGCCGGTCCGCCGCGCGGCTGGTACGCGCGATCGACGGCGCTGACGATGCCCTGGGTCACCGTCCCCTCGAGCCCGAAGGGGCTGCCGATGGCGATCGCGACGTCGCCGACGGAGACTGCCGCGGAGTCCCCGAGCGTCGCCGCCGGCACGCCCGAGGGGAGGTCGACCTTCAGCACCGCGAGGTCGTTGCCGCGGTCGGTCCCCACGACCTGCGCCGGGCGCGTCTCCCCGTTCGCGAACCACACCGAGATCGTGCGCGCGCCGGCGACGACGTGCTGGTTCGTGAGGATGTACCCGCCGGCGTCGACGACGAAGCCGGACCCGTTGCCTCTGCCGGTCGTGTCGCTCACGTTGACCTCGACGACCGACCCGCCAGCACGCGCGTACACGGCGGCCGCGATCGACGCCGCGTTCGTCGCGGTCCGGCCGGACGGGGACGTGGCCAGGCTTGGCGTGGACGAGGGAGTGACACTGGCCGTGACGAGCGGCGCGGATACCCCGCGCGGCGCGAGCCACTGCGTCGCTGCGACACCTCCGGCCGCGCCACCGGCGAGCGTGCTCGCGATGAGCGTGGCCGCGAGCAGCGGCGCGCGCCACCTCGGCTGGGCGGCGGCGGCGCGAGGATGCGCGAGCGTCGCATCAGGATCGCGGTGGTCGTAGGGCTGCATCGTGTGACCTCCAGGCGCCGGCATCAGGGGATCGATGCTGCGCCTCAGCAGCGCGCCGCGGCTGAGAGACGGCTAAGGACCCGCGTCCACGCCGCCGCCCGCGCAGCGAGCCGGCCGTTCAGTCCGCCTTCAGGGCGGCTCCGGTTTCCGCTCAGGTGGCCGGCGTACCGTCGGCTCGAATACCGTCCGGCTGATCAAGGCCGCGCGCGCGAGACGTGCCCGGGTGGGCCGCTGAGCCGAGAGGAGCGCTCCGTGAGTCGGCGAATGACCGTCTTCGCGGTCGCCGCGATCGCGATCTCGCTCGCCATCGCTGGGCCGGTCCTGGCCGAGGGATCGGTCGTGCTCTCGACGACGTACCCGTCCGTCGTCGCCGACAAGGGGCGGGCTCTGACGTTCCCGGTCGAGGTCACGAACCGGACCGGCGACTTCGTGACCGTCGACCTGCGCGTCGCCGAAGGGCCGGCGAGCTGGAACCCCGACCTCCGCGACCGCGGGTTCTCCATCCGCACGGTCATGCTCGGACCGGACAAAGCGCAGTCGCTCGAGTTCTCGGCGACCCCTCCCGCGAACGCCCCCTCCGGCGACTACGCGTTCCTCCTCCGCGCCCTCGCAGGCGGCGCCACCGTGTCCGAGCTGCGCGTCATGGTCACGCTCCGCGACGTCGTCTCGAGCGGGATCACCCTGGCCACGCAGTTCCCGAACGTCCGCGGGCAGGCGGGGAGCACGTTCAGCTTCAAGTTCGACCTGGCCAACAAGGCGGGCGTCGAGCGTGACATCGGCCTCTCCGCGAGCGCCGCGCAGGGCTGGGAGGCCATGTTCAAGCCGTCGTTCGAGAGCAAGCAGGTCTCGAGCTTCCGAGTGAAGGCGGGCGAGACGCAGGGCGTGGATGTGGACGTCTCGGGCCCACAGAAGCTCGAGGCCGGGGAGTACAAGGTCGTCATCGTCGCGAGCGCCGGCGCGGACAAGGCGGAGGTGCCGCTCACGATCGCGATCGCCGGCCAGAGCAGGCTCGCGTTCGGCACCTCGGACGGCAGGCTGAACACGAGGGCGACCGTGGACCAGGAGACGAAGCTCCCGTTCATCCTGAAGAACACCGGCAGCGCGCCGCTGCCGCGGCTCACGTTCTCCTCGTCGCCCCCCGAAGGCTGGCAGATCGCGTTCCAGCCGGACCGCGTTGACGAGCTCGCGCCGGAGCAGCAGATCGACGTCACGGCGATCATCCGTCCCTCGTCTCGCGCACTCGCGGGCGACTACGTGGTCTCCCTCACGGCGAGCGCGCCGGGGGCTTCGGACAGCAAGAGCATCCGCGTCACCGTCGAGACGCCGACGACGTGGGGCATCGTGGGCCTCCTCGCGATCGCGGGCGTGCTCGGCGGCCTCGGCTGGGTCTTCGTCCGCTACTCGCGGCGCTAGCGATGACGGCACCGCCGGCCGCGTCCGTCACGTCGGAGGGCACGCGCGAGGTCCCGATCGTCATCGAGGCCACCGGGTTGACGAAGCGCTACGGCGACCTCACCGCCGTGGACCACCTCGACCTCCGCATCCGCGAGGGCGAGATCTTCGGCCTGCTCGGCCCCAACGGCGCCGGGAAAACCACGACGATCCTCATGCTCACGGGCCTCACCGAGCCGAGCGCGGGCGAAGCGCGCGTCCTCGGCGCCGACCCCGTGCGCGAGCCGCTCGAGGTCAAGCGACGCGTCGGCTACCTTCCCGAGCACGTCGCCCTGTACGACGAGCTCTCCGCGCGCGGCAACCTTGCCTTCACCGCCGACCTGAACGGCATCGGCGCGGCGGAGGCGCGCCACCGCATCGACGCCGCGCTCGATCGCGTCGGGCTCGCGGTCTCGGCGGAGCGCAAGGTCCGCGAGTTCTCCCACGGCATGCGCCAGCGCCTCGGCATCGCCGACGTGCTCATCAAGCGCCCCAGCCTCGTGGTCCTCGACGAACCGACCCTCGGCCTCGACCCCGTCGGCGTCGAGGAGCTGCTCGACATCATCCTCACCGCGGCGCGCGAGGAGCGCATGACCGTGCTCCTCTCATCGCACCAGCTCATGCAGGTCCAGCGGATCTGCGACCGGGTGGGCATCTTCTCCGCGGGGAAGCTCGTCGCGAGCGGGCCGATCGCCGAGCTCGCGGAGCAGCTCGCCGAAGGGCTCACGGTCGTGGAGATCGCGCTCTCTCCCGCGACTCCGGAGGCCGCGGCCGAACTGCGGCGGATCCCGGGCGTCGTCGACGTCACCCCGGAGGATGGGATGTGGCGAGTGCGCGCGCACGGCGACGTGCGGTCCGGCCTCGCGCGCGCGGTCGTGCAGCGCGGGTGGTCGCTCACCCACCTGCGCCAGCGCGACTTCGGGCTCGAGGAGATCTACCTCCGCTACTTCGAGGGACAGCCCTAGTGGCCGCGGGGCTCGCGCGGCTGCGGAGGCGCCGGGCGCGCGAGGTCCGCGACGTCGGCGACCTTTTCGACCGGCTGCGCGCCTTGGTGGTCGCGCCCGGGCTCGGGGCGATCTACCGCAAGGAGCTCGCCGACCAGCTCGGCAGCCGGCGCTTCGGCATCCTCTTCGCGCTCATCCTCCTCGCGGCGCTCTCGTCGGTGTACACGGCCTCGGGCGCGATCCGCGACGCGCTCGCCCAGGCCGGCAGCGACGCGCCCGCGCACACGTTCCTGCTGCTCTTCACCGTGGCGCAGGACCCGCTGCCGCCCTTTTACCAGTTCCTGTCGTTCCTCGGGCCGCTCGTCGGCATCGCCCTCGCCTTCGACGCCGTGAACAGCGAGCAGGAGCGCGGAACGCTCGCGCGGCTGCTCGCCCAGCCCATCCACCGCGATTCGGTGATCAACGGGAAGTTCCTCGCGCGGCTCACCACGGTGGCGATCATGCTCGCGAGCATCGCCGTGCTCGTCGGGGCGATCGGCATGTACCGCCTCGGCATCGTCCCGAGCGGCGAGGAGCTCGTACGCCTGCTCGCGTTCCTCGTCATCGCGACGCTCTTCGTCGGCTTCTGGGTCGCGCTCGCGCTCGCGCTGTCCGTGTACGTCCGCCAGCCCGCCACCGCGGCGCTCGCCGGCATCGCGGCATGGCTGTTCGCGACGTTCTTCCTCGCGCTCATCGTCGACACCGCCGCGAACGCGATCCTGAACGCCGGCGGGATCGAGGACGTGGACGCGTTCGTGCAGCTCCAGGAGACCCGGCTCACGCTCGCGCGGATCTCGCCGAACACGCTCTTCTCCGAATCCACGATCGCGCTCCTGCTGCCGCGCGTGCGGTCGCTCGGGTTCATCCTCCCGCAGCAGACGATCGGGATGATCCCCAACCCGCTCGCGCTCGGCCAGAGCCTGGTCCTGGTCTGGCCGCAGGTCGTCGGGCTCCTCGCGCTCACCGCGATCTGCTTCGCCGCCGCCTACATCCGGTTCATGCGCGCGGAGATCCGGTCGCTCTAGTCAGACCGTCGCTCGGGGGACCCCTCGCTCAGGCCAGATGCTCGACCTCGCTACGGCGGCGTCTCGGTCTGCGCGCCTGGGCGACGGTGGCGTCAGGCGAGCGGGAACCAGCGCTCGCGGAGCGGGAAGAGGTACCGGTCGGTCAGGACGTTGAGGAATCGGCGCGCGTCGACGTATCGCTCGGCCACGTCGGCGAGCACCTCGGTCTCGCTGCCGGCGCGACGCTCCGCGAGGCGGTACGAAACGCGGCCGAGCCAGTCGAGCACGACCACGCCGCCTTCGGCGAACGCGCCGGCGGCCACCGGCGGCGCGCCGACCCGCCCCGCGGCCGCCTCGATCGCCCGCGTGATGCGCTCGAGCTCGCGCGGCTCGATCGGGTGACGGCCGGCATGGTCGGGGAAGACGCCGGCGAGGAACAGCGCGAGGTCGCCGAGCCGGCGCAGCGCGGGGCCGCGCTGCGCCTCCGGCAGCGCCTCGATGAGCTCGGCGAGCCACAGCGGGTCGAGCTCGCTGTAGCGGCGCTTCCGCCAACCGCGGGCGGTGCGTGACCAGAGTTGGCCGCTCGTGACGTGCGTGTACGACGCAAGGAGCTCCG
>JACQPK010000079.1 GCA_016207565.1 Elusimicrobiota bacterium | reverse complement strand
CTCGTGGCGCTTCTTCAGGAACAGGTCGAAGGCGGCGCGCACCGACTCGTCGAGCAGGCGTACGCGCTCGGCGGCCTACGCCACGCGCTCGGCCAGGCGGCGCTCGGTGTCCGCGTGGCGCAGCTTCGTCTCGTGATCGATCTTCTCGGCGGCCGCCTTCGCGTCCGCCGCGATCTCCTTGGCGCGCGCGGCCTCCTGGTCCGCCTCGAGGGCGCGGCGCTGCCACTGCTTGACGTTCTCCTCGAGGCTCGCGCGCTGGCGCTCCCACGAATCGACCATCTTGAGGGACTCGGCCTGGCGGTCGTCGGCGAGCTGCGCCGCCTTCTGGGCCTGGGCCTCGGTGAAGCGCCGGGTGCGCTCCAGCTCGCTCGTCTTCGCGTCGAGCTGGGCGAAGCGCTCCTGCGCCTCGAGGACCTCAGCCTCGAGGGCGCGGCGCTGGCGGTCCCACGCCTCGTTGAGCCGCTGGTACTCCCCCGCCCGCTCGTCGGCGAGGCGGGTCGCGGAACGCGCGAGGTCCTCGGCGTTGCGCGCGCTGCGCTCGAGTTCGAGAGAGCGCGACACGGCCTCCTCGGCGCGGCGTCTCCACGCGTCGAGGTCCTTGAGCAAAGAGTCCTTCTCGCGCTGCCAGGTGGCCGATAGCGACGCGAGGCGGTCGTCGGTGAGCTTCTGGATCGCCTTGTACTGCTCCTCCGCCTCGCGCTGCGCCTCGCCTTTGATCTGGCGGCGCTCCTGGTCGGCGTGCTGCTTCTGCAGCGAGCAGAAGCGGTCGAACTCGCGCTCCTTTTCCGCGAGCTCGTGCAGGCGCTGCTTCTCGAGCCGCTCGAGCGCGTAGAACTTCTGGTTGTACTCCTCGGCGGTCTTCCGCCTCAGCTCCTCGGCGTCGGCCTTCGCCTTGTCCGCCTCCTCGCGGAGCTGCTTCTGCACGGTCTGGATCTGCTCCTGGTAGTTGCGCTCCCACTCGACGAGCTTGGCCGCGAACTGCCGCTCGAGCTCGCCTTCGCGCTGCCGCTGCACCGCCTCGATGTGGGCCTTCTCCATCTCCCACTGCTGCTTGAAGTCCTCCTCGGCCTTCAAGCGCATCTTGAACTCCCAGTCGGCCTTGCCGGTGAGCTCCTTGTTGAGCTTTTCCAGCGCCCGCAGCCGCTCGAGCGCCCAACGGAGCGTCATCCGCGCCGTGTCGAGGCTTTGGATCGATTCGATCTCCCCTACGTCGAGACCGAGATCTCGTTCCGGCGGCGAGTCTCCTTCCATAGGATCGGCCATACCTCCTCTGATAACACCGGCTTGTTAAATTTTCAATACGCCCTCATTTGTTAGAATGCCCGCTATGCCCGAGAGAACCATCGACAGCCTCCTGAAGGAACGCCGCCGGTTCAACCCGCCCGCGGACTTCGCCAAGCGCTCGCACGTGGCCGGCGAGGCCGCCGCGTCGAAGCTGCGGCGCCTGGCGGCGAAGTCCCCGGAGAAGTTCTGGGAGCTGGCCGCCCGGGACCTGCAGTGGGCCAAGCCGTGGAAGCGGGCGCTCGTCTGGAAGCCGCCGTTCGCCCAGTGGTTCGTCGGCGGGAAGCTCAACCTCACCGCCAACTGCCTGGATCGGCACCTCGACGGGCCGCGCCGGAACAAGGCCGCGATCCTCTGGGAGGGCGAGCCGGGCGACCGCCGGACGCTCACCTACCAGGAGCTCCACTACGAGGTCTGCCGCTTCGCCAACGCCTTGAAGTCGATCGGCGTCGAGAAGGGCGACCGCGTCGCCATCTACATGCCGATGGTCCCCGAGGCCGCGGTCGCGATGCTCGCGTGCGCCCGGATCGGCGCCACCCACAGCGTGGTGTTCGGCGGCTTCTCGTCGGACGCCCTGCGCGACCGCATCCTCGACGCCGAGGCGAAGGTGGTCGTCACCGCCGACGGCGGGTACCGCAAGGGCGCGGTCGTCCCGCTCAAGGAAAACGTCGACAAGGCGGTGGCGCAGACGCCGTGCGTGCAAAAGGTCGTCGTGCTCAGGCGAGCGGGCAACAAGGTCGACTGGAACGTGTCGCGCGACGTGTGGTGGGCCGATCTCGTCCACGGACGCTCCGCCGTCTGCCCGGCCGAGGCGCTCGACGCCGAGCACCCGCTCTTCATCCTCTACACCAGCGGCACGACGGGGAAGCCGAAGGGCGTCGTCCACACGACCGGCGGCTACCTGACGCAGGTCGCCTGGACGACGAAGCACGTCTTCGACCTCCGCGAGGAGGACACGTTCTGGTGCACGGCCGACGTCGGCTGGGTCACCGGTCACTCCTACGTGGTCTACGGCCCGCTCGCCAACGGCGCCACGACGGTGATGTACGAGGGCGCGCCGCTCTACCCGCACGCCGACCGCTTCTGGGGGCTCGTCGAGCGCCTGCGCGTGACGATCTTCTACACCGCCCCGACCGCCATCCGCACGTTCGTCCGCTACGGCGAGGAGTGGCCGAAGAAGCACGACCTCTCCTCGCT
>JACQPK010000078.1 GCA_016207565.1 Elusimicrobiota bacterium | reverse complement strand
CCCTCCCCCCCCGCCCGCGGCCCGCGCGGCGTCGACATGGAGGCCCGCGCCCAAGCAAGGAGAGCCGGGCTACAGCGGGCCCGTCAAAGTCGACCTGGATCGCGCGAACCGCTGGCCCGGCAGCCAGCCCGGCACGGTTCACGCCCAGGGCCTGCCGGCGCCCGCGCCGCCCCGCGGAACGGAGGTCATCGGGGATCCCGACCGTTACCGAGCGGCGTACGGGCGGCAGGACGGCAACACCTGCGGACTCGCCTCGATCCGCCAGATGCTCTCGGACGTGGACATCCGCTACTCGGAGGACCAACTCTTCGAGTTCGCCCTCCAGCGCGGCTATTTCGCCGATAAGTACAAGTGCGACCTGCCGTCGCCGGGCGATTGGTGCACCCGCGCCTACGACCCAATCACGGGCGGGTGCTACGGCGTCGATAAAAAAGAGGATGCGGTGACGCCGACGACCGTCGAGGTCTGCAGGGAAATGCGGGCCTCGCCCCGCTCGGGCATTCCGCTGCCCCTGATCGGCGAGCTGCTGCGCGCGGTCTCCGAGAAGCAGGTCCACGAGCTGCGCGCCATCGACTTCAAGGAGCTTTGGAAGAAGGGCGCCCCGGATCGCACGCGCGCGGCGATCGAGCTCCAGCGGAAGCAGGAGGAGCACCTGGCGACCCTCCAGGACCTCCTCGGGCGCAAGAAGGGGGTCCTCGTGACGACGGACGGTCCGGTCCTGTGGAACGAGCCCGGCTCGCGCGGCTATCACTTCGTCGTCGTCACCGCCTTGCGGCGGGACTCGAACACCGGGGACGTCCTCGGCTACTATGTCAACGACTCGGGCGGGAGGGGGCACGCCTGGTTCGTCCCCCGGGAACGCTTCGAGCGGGCCTGGCGAGGCGGGAACGGACAGATGGTCTGGTGGCCATGAGCGCGCTTGCCCTCCTGCTGACCCTGCTCCCCGCCTGGGCCTGGGCCCGCGAGCGGGCTCGGCCGTCGCTCGCCGAGCTCGCTCGCGCGGTCCGCTTCACGAAGGCCTGCGCGTTGGTGCCGGCCGCGCACGGCGAGTCGCTGCCCTTGCCCGTGCGCATCGACGGCGAGCTTCGCTACCGGCTGTTCTTCTTCCCGTCCGGCTCCGACGAGGGCCCGGCCGGGCGCCGTCCCCGCGTCTGGGCGCCGTCGGACCTCGCCGAGTTTGCGGCCGACGGCTCGTCGTTCCGGTGCGGCGTCGAGGCCGCCCTCCCGAAGGCGGGACCCGACGCGCCTCTGGGGCCCATGCTGAGCGCGCGGGCGGCCAAGATGACGGGGGACGCGTACGCCGCCGCGCGCGAGCGCCTGCTGGCCTCGCTCGAGACCGCGGCCGCCGCCTTCGCGCGCGCGGCCCCGCCGGACGCCGCGGCGCGCGCGGCCGCCAGGGAGTTTCTCGACGCCTTCGCGATCCTGTCCGAGCCGGGCCTGCGCAAGCATTACCGCGCGCTCAGCCCGGAGTTCTGGACCTGGGTCGAGGGGGCCGCAAAAGCCCTGGAATGATTTTGTCGGAGGGGGACCTGAGCAGTCGCGGAATGATTAGAATTCGGACCCTGCGGACGTTCCGGAGCCGCCTATGTTGCGCACCCCTGTTTTTACTCGCGCTCCTCTGCGGCTGCGCGCTTCTCGGCCGCCGGGTGGAGCTGGCCTACGAGCCATCCCGCAACGCGGCCCGGGCCGAGCGCAAGACCGTCCTGAGCGTGGTCCCGTTCGCGGACCGGCGCGAGGAGCGCGGCCTCGGCCGGGCGCGCTCGGACTTCGGCTTCTTCCGCGTGCCGCTCCTCGCCGGGAGCGGCGTCGGGGAGTGGGTCACCTCGGCCCTGTCCAAGGAGCTGGAGGCCTCGGGCTACAAGCTCGCGCCGGAGTCGGAGTGGAAGCTCGGGGGCACGGTCCTGGCCGCGGCCTGCGAGCCGGGCAAGCGGATCGTCTGCCGCGTGAAGCTGAACGTGGGGCTGCGGATGAAGGACGGCTGGAAGGTCCTGGACCGGCAATACCAGGGGGAGGGGGCGCGGCCGCCTCTCTTCCGGGGGGACGATCTCTACCGGCTCTCGCTCATGGACGCGCTGCAGGACGTCTTGGGCCAGGTCCGCAGGGACGTGGAGCTGGCCTCGCCGTGAAATACGGTGACTACTCGTCCCCCCCGACTGAAAATTCATGAGTGTCCCACAATCGTACATGACGCAGCTTTGCCGGCCGCTCGCCGCCGTTGGCGAGCGCAACCGCTGGCCGCAGGCCGGCGGCGCCGGTGACGTCCATTTGAACAGCGCTCGCGTAGCAAAGCCGCCGAAGATTACACTGAAGGCTGAAAAAGTTTCGTTGGAAATCACGGCGTTTTCAACTGTCCGCGTGGACAGTTGAAATGCGTGGAATTGCCGGCATAATTTTTAGCCGTCCACAGGGTCATGCCCCCGGGCGATCTTCATGGCCGATGCGGAGGCTTCCCGGTTTTATGACGGCAAAGCGTCGCGGTCGGGAGGGAAGCGCACGGCTGCCGTCCGACGCTTCGCGTCGGCCGGTTGCGCCCGGCCGAACGGCCTGCCGGGCGCTCGTTTCATGACATGAGAAAT
>JACQPK010000077.1 GCA_016207565.1 Elusimicrobiota bacterium | reverse complement strand
GGCCCTACGTCACGCCCTGCGGCAGGACCCGGACGTCCTCCTCGTCGGCGAGCTGCGCGATCTCGAGACGATGGCGCTGGCCTTGACGGCGGCCGAGACCGGCCAGCTGTGCTTCGCCACGCTCCACACGCAGGACGCCGCGCAGACGGTCGACCGCTTCATCGACGTGTTTCCGGCGGCGCAGCAGTCGCAGGTGCGCGGCCAGCTCGCCAACGCGCTGCGCGGCGTGCTCAGCCAGGTGCTGCTGCCGCGGCGGGGCGGGCGGGGCCGCATCGCGGCGCGGGAGCTGATGCTGGTCTCTCCCGCGGTCGCGACCCTGATCCGGGACGGGAAGACCCACATGATCCCGAACGCGATCGAGACCGGAGGCAAGGAGGGCATGTTCACGATGGAGAAGGCCCTCGCGATGCTGGTGCGCCAAGGCGCGGTGGAGTTCGACGACGCGCTCGCGCGCTCGAAGGACCCGCAGAGGCTGACCTCCCTCTGCGCCCGCGTGTCGGCATGAGCGTATGCCCGGCCCTACCGTTGGAGACTCCGACCGGCTCGTAGCGGAGCTCGACGCCCTCCTGGGGCCGGTCGAAAGCGAGCTCCTCTTCCAACGCCTTCCGGCCGCGCCCGCGGAGCCGGCGCTCGCGCCCGCGGGGCCCGGACCCGACCCGGCGGGAGCCGAGCCGGCCCCCGCCGAGGAACCCGCGGTCGAGCTCGAGGCCCCGCGCGAGCCGCCGGCGCCCGCCGGGCCCGCGCGGGTGCTCGTCGTCGAGGACAACGCGGACTATCGCGAGGTCGTCCGCTTCCTGCTCGCCGAGTCCGGCTATGAGGTCCTCGAGGCGAAGAACGGGAGCGAAGGGCTCCGGAAGGCGGTCGGGCAGAACCCTTCGCTCGTCGTGATGGACTTCGACATGCCGGGGCTCAACGGCTACGAGCTCCTGCAGGAGCTGCGCAGCCGCGACGAGACGCGGCGCATCCCGGTCATCATGGTCACGGGCGACCCGCGTCGCCGCCAGCTGCGTCAGATGAACCTCGACCTGGCGAACTTCCTCGACAAACCGGTCCCGAACGAGCGGTTGCTGGCGGCCGTCCACCAGCTCGTCCCCGCCCCGCTGGGCCTCTCCGGGCCGGCGGCGGAGGAGGAGGCGGCGGCGAAACCGGAGGGCGCCGTGCCCGGCCTGACGGTCGAGACCGCGGCGGCCCTCGCGACGCTGGAGGCGGAGGAGGCCGAGAGCAACCTGCTGCTCGAGGAGGTGCGGTCCAAGGAGGAGGACGAGGAGACCGGTCTCGACGTGCTGGCCAACGACTCCCCGCTCGTGAACCGGGTCAACCGCATCCTCGTGCAGGCGGTCGAGCTGGGGGCGTCGGACATCCACATCGAGCCCCAGGAGACGGGCGTGCAGGTGCGGGTGCGGGTGAACGGCTCGCTGCGACCGCTCTGCGCCCTCCCGCCCGCGATCAACGCCAGGTTGGCCGCTCGGATCAAGATCATGTCGAACCTCGTCATCACGGAGCGGCGGCGCCCCCAGGACGGACAGTTCCGCGCGAAGATCCGCGGGGCCAAGATCGAGTTTCGCGTCAGCACGCTCCCGTCGCTCCACGGGGAGAACATCGTCCTGCGGATCCTCGGCGGCAGCAAGATCAAGCCGGAGATCGAGAGGCTCGGCTTCAACCCGCGCGACCTCGAGGCGGTGCGCGAGGCGATCAGGACGCCGCACGGACTGATTCTCGTGACCGGGCCCACGGGGAGCGGGAAGACGACGACGCTCTACACCATGATCGCGGCGGTCAACCGGCCCGATCTCAACATCATGACCGCCGAGGACCCCGTGGAGTACGAGCTTCCCGGCATCGTCCAGGTCCACGTGAAGCCGCACATCGGCTTGACGTTCGAGGGGGTCCTCCGCTCCTTCCTGCGGCAGGACCCGAACGTCATGCTCGTCGGAGAGATCCGCGACCTGGAGACGGCCGATATCGCCGTGAAGGCCTCGATCACGGGACACCTCGTGCTGTCGACGCTCCACACCAACAGCGCGCCGACGACCATCACCCGTCTCACCCACATGGGCCTCGCCGCGTACCTCGTCGCCGACAGCGTGAAGCTCATCATGGCGCAGCGGCTCGTGAAGACGCTCTGTCCCCAGTGCAAGGTCCAGGAGCCCGTGCCCGACGATTTCCGGCGGCTGCTGACGCCCGAGGAGGCGGCCGGGCTGGAGTCGGTCTGGCGCTCGCCGGGCTGCCCCGCGTGCGGGAAGACGGGGACCGCGGGGCGCAAGCCGGTATTTGAGGTCATGCCCGTGCGCTCGCCGGAGATGCGTCAGATCATCTTGAACGCCCGCACGGCCGACGTGATCGGGGAGCAGGCCGTCCGCGAGGGCATGACGCCGCTGCGCGCGGCGGCGTTCGCGTGCGTGCGGGCCGGCGAGACGGCGCCCTCGGAGGCGCTGCGGGTGATGCTCGCGGGGTGATCATGGCTACCCGAACGCTCGTGCAAGCCCCGCCTCCGCCGCCCGCCCCTTCGGGCCCGCCCGCGCTCCTCGCCGCCGCGCGGCGGGCCCTCGCGCTCTACGACGTGGAGGGCTGGCAGGAGGCGGTGGCCGTCCTCCGCGAAGCCCTCGAGCTGGCGCCGCACGACGGCGCCTGCCGCGCGGCGCTGGCCGAGGCCTACGCCTATTGGGGCTTCAGGCGCGAGGTGAGCGGGCTCGACTGCGTCGACGACTACGCGATGTCGCTCGCCGAGGCCACGGAGGCGCTCAAGCTCGCGCCCGAGCGCGCCGATTGCCACCGGGCGATGGCGTTGGCGCTGCGCCGCGGGGAATGGGCCAACCCCGAGCGGCGCCGCGAGGAGGTGCTGGCCGCGCTGGACCTGGACTCCGGCGATCCGGAGACCTGGCATGAGTATTGGCGCGTCCGCGGCTACGACCCGGAGGATCCCACGCTGAAAAGGGCGCTCCAGCTCGGTTCGGGGAACTGCGGGCTGAGGATCGATCTCGGCGTCGTCTTGTGCGAGCGGGGCCGGCTGCGGGAGGCGGAGGTCCAGCTGCGGGCCGCGCTCGAGTCGAACCCGCGAAACGCCTTGGCGCATTACGACCTCGCGATGGTGCTCTGGCGCGGCGAGCGGACCCCAGAGGCGCTGGCGCTCCTGCGACGCGCGCGCGAGCTGCATCCGGAGGACCCGCTCCTCGAGGACGGGCTCGAGCTCATGGAGGGACGATGAGCGAGAGTCCGGTGAAGGCGCGGCAGCCGATCGCGTCCGCCCGAAGGTTCCTCCAGACGCTCAGCCAGGCGATCAAGCTCGTCTCGCTGTACCGCCCCGCCCACCCCGTGGCCGCCGGCGCCGTCTTGGAGGCGTGGCATCAGGCGGTCGACCTCTTCGCGGAAACCGGCTGGATCGACGCGAGCATCGCCAGGGTCGAAGACCGCTGGCTGGTCAACGACCTGCCGATGGGCGAGGGCGAGCGCGTGTTCGAGGTGCTCGGGATGGCCTTCAAGGGGCACGCGCTGCGGAGCCTCACCATCGAGCCGGCGCTCAAGCTCTACGAGGTCTCCGCGTTCTGCGAGCTGGCGTCGACGCCGGCCAACCGGGTCTACGAGAACGACGCGGCCGACTTCCTGCAGCAGCGCGGCGTGCGGCACCTCCGCGTCAACGTGGAGGAGTACGCGCGCAAGCCGAAGCGGCGTCCCGTGGACGTGCGGGCCGTCAGCCCGATCTCCGCGCCGGCCCCGGCGTCCTCCGCGAGCGCGCCGCAGGCCCCCGCGGCCGCCGCGCGAGGGTTCGGGTCCTTCATCAAGTCGCTCGTCGAGGAGGCGGTCGCCGACCCGGCGCAGCGGACGCAGGTCTACGAGGAGGCCACGAGGCTCGTCCGGGAGGCTCTCGCCCGCCACGTCCACGGCGCCACGGTCCGGCTGCAGGCGGAGCGGCAGCGCTCGGTCAACGAGCGCGACCGGTCGGAGCGGGTCATGAACGCCCTGGCGGACGGGAAGGTCATCGTCGACAAGACCGGACGGGTGCTGATGATGGACCCGGTGGCGGAGGAGCTCGCCGGAGCCCCGCTGTCGCGGATCGCCGGGAAGCCGTTCATGGAGGGGCTCGCCGCCGGCGACCGGCTGTTGTCCTTGGCCGAGGAGCTGGAGGTGCCGGACAACCGGAGCATCTCCGCCAACGTCCGGATCGCCGGCCCCGAGGAGATCATCGAGGCCGTCCGTCGCTCGATGGCCGTCGTGCAGGACGAGACCGGCCGCCTGGTCGGCGCCTACGCGGCCGCGCCCCATGAGCGCAAGCTGAAGGAGGCCCTCCGGATGCAGGAGGACTTCGTCTCGAACGTCACGCACGAGCTCAAGGCCCCGCTGGCGGCTCTGTGCTCCGCGCTCGAGGCCGTCCAGGGGAGGCCGGGGCTGAAGCTTCCGGCGCAGGAGGCGCGCCTCCTGGAGATCGGGATGCGCAACGCCCGGGCGCTCCGCCAGCTCATCGACGAGATCCTGGACTTCTCGAGGATCAAGGGCGGGCGCATGGGCGTCAAGCCGGAGCGGGTCGCGGCGGACGAGCTCCTCCGAGAGTGCGCGGAGGGCCTGCGGCCGTGGGCGGTGAGCCGCAGGCAGTCCCTGGACATCGCCTCGGTGCCGGAGGGGCTCTTCGTGCTCGCCGACCGCGCGCGCGCCGTGCAGATCCTCAACAACCTCGTCTCGAACGCGATCAAGTACGCCGGCGAAGGCAAGCGGATCGGCCTCGGCGCCGCGCGCGGCGAAGGGCCCGATGCCGGAGCGGCCGTCTTCTCCGTCGGCGACGACGGCCCGGGGATCGCGCCCGAGGACCTGGAAAGGATCTTCGAGAAATTCTCCCAGGTCGGGGTCCGCCGCGAGGGGGTGGGCCTCGGCCTGGCCATCGTGCGCGATCTGGTCGCGCTGCACCGCGGGCGCGTGTGGGTCGACAGCGAGCCGGGCAAGGGCTCGATCTTCCGCTTCACCTTGCCGCTGGCACAAGCGTGAGCCGCTCCGCTCCAACTTCCTGACATGCCGGACCGCGCTCCTCGCGCTATACTCGCGGGGTCCGGAGGTCGCCATGCAAGTCCGCGAGTTCATGAGCCGGCCGGTCGACTGCATCAGCCCCGACGCGACGCTCGCGGAAGCGGCCCTCGCCATGAGGATCCACAACGTCGGGATGCTGCCCGTGTCGGAGTTCGACCGGGTGGTCGGGATCCTCACGGATCGCGACATCGTCGTGCGGGCCGTGGCCGACGCGGCGAGTCCGACCCTGACGAAGGTTCGGGAGATCATGACCAGCCGCCCGGTCTTCTGCCTGTCCACGAGCGAGGTGCTGGAGGTCGTACGCCTGATGGAGGAGCGGAGAGTCCGCCGCCTGCCCGTCCTCAACCGCGAGAACCGCCTGGTGGGCATCGTCTCCCTCGACGACCTGCCCAGCACGGGCGAGGGCTACCGGCTCGTGGGAGAGGTCCTCGAGGCGCTGGCCGCCAAGAGGCAGTGAGCCGGACTCCGGCCTAAGCGTCATGGCTCCTAAGTTAATTCAACGGAGTGACGCAGAGGTACGCAAAGGAAATTACGAAAAGGCACGCAAAGGACAGAATTATTCATGATTTCTTCCTCTGCGATCCTTTCAGTGAATT
>JACQPK010000009.1 GCA_016207565.1 Elusimicrobiota bacterium | reverse complement strand
TACGACTCCGAGGCCGTCTACCACCAGATCAACAAGGAGCTCGAGAAGCAGGGCGTCATCTTCCTCGACATGGACGCGGGCCTGCGCGAGCACCCCGAGATCATCAAGCAGTACATCGGCACGGTGATCCCGCCGACCGACAACAAGTTCGCGGCGCTGAACTCCGCGGTCTGGTCGGGCGGCTCCTTCATCTACGTGCCGAAGGGCGCGAAGGTGACGATGCCGCTGCAGGCCTACTTCCGCATCAACGCCGAGAAGGCCGGCCAGTTCGAGCGGACGCTCATCATCGCCGACGAGGGCTCGAGCGTGCACTACATCGAGGGCTGCACCGCCCCGACGTGGAGCGCGGACGCCCTGCACTCGGCGGTCGTCGAGCTCATCGCCCGGCCGGGCGCCCACATCCGCTACACGACGATCCAGACCTGGGCCAACAACGTCTACAACCTCGTGACCAAGCGCGCGATGGCTGAGAGGAACGCGTTCGTCGAGTGGGTCGACGGCAACCTGGGCTCGAAGCTCACCATGAAGTACCCGGCCGTCTACCTCGTCGGCGAGGGCGCGCGCGCCGAGGTCCTCTCGGTCGCCTTCGCGGGCAAGGGCCAGCACCAGGACACGGGGTCCAAGCTCGTCTTCGCGGCGCCGAACACCTCCGGCACGATCACGTCGAAGTCGATCTCGAAGGACGGCGGCCGCTCGAGCTACCGCGGGCTCGTCAAGGTCCACCCGCAGGCGCACGACGTGAAGGTCAACGTCCGCTGCGACGCGCTGCTCCTCGACGAGGAGTCGCGCTCCGACACGTATCCCACGATGGAGATCGACGGCCAGCGCGTGAACGTCGGCCACGAGGCCTCCGTCTCCAAGATCGGCGAGGAGCAGCTCTTCTATCTCCAGAGCCGCGGGCTCACCGAGGCGGAGGCGACCACGATGGTCGTCAACGGTTTCTTCGAGGCGTTCACCAAGGAGCTGCCGCTCGAGTACGCGGTCGAGCTCAATCGCCTCATCCAGCTCGAGATGGAAGGCTCGGTAGGCTAGCCATGACGACCGTCGCCGAGACCTCCTCCACCCTCGACGACCTGCGCCGCGAGGCGTGGGACGGCTTCCGCGCCGCCACGGCGCCCGCCAAGACCTCCGAGTTCTGGCGGCGTTTCGACTTCTCGAAGTTCCGGCTCGACGAAGTCCAGCCGCCGTCCCCGTGCGTCGCGACGCGGCCCGCGGCGATCGAGCGAGGCGGCGCCGCGGGCGTCCTCCGCCAGGCGGCCGGGCTCCCGGACGCGGCCGTCGACCTCGATCCGGCGCTCGAATCTCAGGGCGTCGTCTTCACGACCCTGGAGAAAGCCTTCGCCTCGCACCCGAACCTGGTCAAGCCCGCGCTGATGCGCTGCGCGGGCCCGGACCTGGCCCGGCTCGAGGCCGCCAACTCGGCCCTCTGGCGGGGCGGCGCCTTCCTTTATGTCCCCAACGGAGTGAGAATCGAACGGGCCTTCGATGTGGGGTTCTTAGGCGCGGGCAGGCACGCCTTCCCCCGCCTGGTGGCCGTCATCGGCGACGACGCGGAGGCGACGGTCATCGAGGACCACTCGGACTCCGCCGACGTATCGGCGGCGTTCGGACGCCTGCGCGTGGGCCGCGGCGCGCGCCTGAACTTCTTCTACAATCAGGGGCTGCCCAAAACGGCGACGCACTTCTGGAACCAGCGGATCGACCTCGCCCAGGACGCGCAGCTCAAACACACCTCGATCCTCCTCGGCGGCGGGCTCCACAAGTCGAACGTCCACGTCGAGCTGCTCGGCCAGGGCGCCCGGTCCGAGCTCTTCGGCGTCGTCTTCGGCGGCGCGAGGCAGTTCTTCGACACGACGACGTGGCAGATGCACCGCGGCCCCCGCACGCAGAGCGACCTCCTCTTCAAGGCCGCGCTGAAGGACCGCGCCCGGTCGGTCTACACGGGCATGATCCGCGTGGAGAAGGAGGCGATCGGGTCCGACGCCTTCCAGCAGAACAACAACCTGCTCTTGTCCGACACCGCGCGCGCCGACACGACGCCCGTCCTCGAGATCCTCACCGACCAGGTCCGCTGCAAGCACGGCGCGACGATGGGGCCGGTGAGCGCCGAGGAGCTCTTCTACCTCGGCTGCCGCGGCCTGGAGCCGAAGGAGGCGACGAAGGCGCTGGTGATGGGCTTCTTCGAGCCGATCCTGGCGCAGGTGCCGCTCGAGCGCCTCAAGGCCGAGCTCCCCGGCCGCGTCGAGCGGGGGCTGGAGCCATGACCGCGGCCCCCGTCGCCAGGGCCTCCGAGGTCCCGCCCGGGCAGATGAAGATCGTGACGGTCGCGGGCGAGCGGATCGCGCTCTGCAACGTGAACGGGACCTTCTACGCGGTCCAAGACGTCTGCACCCACGACGACGGGCCGCTCGGCGAAGGGACCCTGCGCGGCGACCGCGTCGAGTGCCCGCGGCACGGCGCGCAGTTCGACGTGAAGACCGGCGCCGCGGTCCGGATGCCGGCGATCGCGCCGGTCCGGATCTATCCCGTGCGGGTCGAGCACGGCGAGGTCTTCGTCGAGGTGGAGGGATGAGCTTCGACCCAAGGGCCGTCCGCAAGGATTTCCCGGTCTTGTCCCGGCTCGTCCGCGGCAAGCCGCTCGTCTACCTCGACAACGCGGCCACCTCGCAGAAGCCCTCCTCGGTCATCGAGCTGGAGAAGACCTTCTACGAGCGGCACAACGCCAACATCCACCGCGGCGTCCACCTGCTCTCGGAGGAATCCACGGCGATGATGGACGAGGCGCGCGCCAAGGTCGCGCGTTTTTTGAACGCGGCGTCCGCCCACGAGATCGTCTACACCCGCAACGCGACGGAGGCCCTCAACCTCGTCGCGTACGCGTGGGGCCGCAAGTTCATCAAGGCCGGCGACGAGATCGTTCTGACCGAGATGGAGCATCACTCGAACCTGGTGCCCTGGCAACTGCTCTCCCAGGAGAAGGGCGCGATCCTCAAGTTCATCCCGGTCACGCCGGGCGGGTCGCTCGAGCTCGAGTCCGCGCGCCGGCAGGTAGGGCCGAAGACCCGGCTGGTGGCCTTCACCGCGATGTCCAACGCGCTCGGCACGATCAATCCCGTGCCGGAGCTGTTGGCGCTCGCGAAGGAGCACGGCGCCGCCACGCTCGTCGACGCCAGCCAGTGGACGCCCCATCTCAAGACCGACGTCCAGGCCTGGGACGCGGACTTCGTCGCCTTCTCCGCGCATAAGATGCTCGGCCCGACCGGCATCGGCGTGCTGTGGGCGAAGCGGAAGATCCTCGAGGCGATGAACCCGTTCCTCGGCGGCGGGGACATGATCCAAGAGGTCTTCCTCGACCGCTCGACCTACAACGAGGTCCCCTACAAGTTCGAGGCCGGCACGCCGAACATCGCCGGCGCGATCGCATTCGGCGCGGCGATCGACTACCTCTCCAAGATCGGCATGGACGACGTGCGCCGCCACGAGATCGAGCTGACCCGGCGCGCGCTCGAGGTCGCCGCGGAGGAGGGCCAGGTCACGGTGTACGGCCCGCGGGAGCCGGAGCTCCGAGGCGGCGTGATCTCGTTCAACGTCGCCGACATCCACCCGCACGACGTCGGCCAGGTCTTCGACAGCGACGGGATCGCGATCCGCGCCGGGCACCACTGCTGCCAGCCGCTGATGCGCAAGCTCAAGGTCGGCGGTACCGCGCGGGCCAGCTTCTATCTGTACAATACCCTTGAGGACGTCGACGCGTTCGGCCGGGGCTTGCGGAAGGTGAAGGAGTTCTTCAAGGTGCCCGCGGAGGTGAAGCCTCGTGCCTGAGGGCGATGCCGAGCTGGCGGACCTCTACCGCGACGTGCTGCTGGACTACTACCGGAGCCGCGCGCACAAGGGGCGGCTCGACCCGCACGACGTCCGGGGCCACGGGGTCAGCCCGATCTGCGGCGACGAGGTCGAGATCACGGCCGAACGCTCCGGAGACCGGCTCAAGACCATCCGCTACGACGGCCACGGCTGCGTGATCAGCCAGGCGTCGACGGCGATGATGGCGGAGGCGGTCGAAGGCAAGACCGTGCGCGAGGCGCTCAAGCTCATCGAGGGCTTCGCCGACTTCATGGTGCGCCGCGGGCCGCCCGAGGCGATGCCCGCCGAGCTCGAGGAGACGAAGGCCCTCGAGGGCGTCCGGAGGTTTCCGGCCCGCGTGAAGTGCGCGATGCTGTCGTGGAACGTGCTCCGCTTGGGCCTCGAGCAGGGCGCGGCCGAATATCAGGAGTTGGGAGACAGGGAGGGGACATGACGACGCCTACGACTCCCGCGACGGGAGAGCTCAATTTCAAGGCGGTCGGCCAGGCGCTCTTGCCGGTCGAGGACCCGGAGATCCACATGAGCGTCGTCGAGCTCGGCCTGATCTACGGGGCCAAGATCGAGGACGTGGAAGACGCCAAGGGCAAGCGCGTCACGGTGACCATGAGCCTGACGTCGCCCGCCTGCCCTTACGGGCCGATGCTGCTCGCGATGGTGCACGGGGCGGTCGCGAAGCTCCCGGGCGTGCGGACCGTGGACGTCGACCTGACGTTCAGCCCGCTGTGGGATCCGCGGACCTACGCGAGCGAGGAAGCCAAAGACAAGCTGGGGATATTCTGAGGGTGCCATGAGAATCACGAGCCTCGTCGAATGCTCCACGCGCATCATGGTCCGGCTGGCGTCGTTGCCGTCGGGCTCCACGATGGCGGCCGAGAAGCTGTCCGAACTCGAGAATATCTCGCGGGACTACGTCGACCAGATCCTGCAGCGCCTGCGCCGCGGGGGCCTGGTGTCGAGCACGAGAGGCGCTCAGGGCGGCTACTCCCTCGCGCGGCGCCCCAACGAGGTGTCCATCGGGGAGATCGTGCGGGCCGTCGAAGGGAAGGTGTTCGAGGAGGTCTGCGAGCGCTACTCCGAGGGCCCGGACCAGTGCCACCACCTCACGAACTGCGGCATCCGCCCCGTGTGGCAGCGGCTGGGCGAGATGATCGAGGGCTTTTTGGACCAGGTGACCCTCGACCAGCTCAGCTCCGCCGAGCCCCGGGTGCGGCAAGGACTTCGCAAGGAGGCGTCAGCATGAGCGACGGCAACGCTTTGCCCACGGTGAAGGAGCGCGTCGGCACGGTCCTCGCCAAGATCCGGCCGTACATCCAGTCCGACGGCGGCGACATCAGCCTGGTCTCGGTCAACGAGCAGACCGGCATCGTCGAGGTCTCGCTCCATGGGGCCTGCGGCACCTGCCCGAGCTCGACCGCGACCCTCAAGGGGGGCGTCGAGCGGATGATCCGCGCCGAGGTCCCCGAGATCAAGCAGGTCGTCGCGATTTAGTAAAGTGTAGGTCGCTTGCGCATCGACCTGCACACCCACTCCCACTACTCGGACGGGACGCTCAGCCCGGCGGATGTCGTGCGCCGCGCCCACGAGAGCGGCATCAAGCTCATGGTCCTGAGCGACCACGACTGCGTGTCCGGCTACGCCGAGGCGAAGGCCGAGGGCGACCGTCTCGGGCTCACCGTCTTATGCGGGGTCGAGATCAATACGAGGGAAGACGACACGCACGTCCTCGGCTACGGCGTGCGGCCCGACTCCCAGGAGCTCCAGCGGCATCTCGACGAGTTCCGCCAGCGCCGCGAGCGCCGCATCCGCGGCGTCGTCGAGCGCCTGCAGGCCGCCCAGCTCGACATCCGCTGGGAGGACGTCCGCAGCGAGTCGGAGAAGGACCGCGGCCAGGCCGTCGGCCGTCCCCACGTCGCGGACGCCCTGCGCCGCAAGAAGATCGTGCGGACCCGGCAGGAGGCCTTCCAGAAGTACCTGTCGAAGGGCAAGCCGGGCTACGTCGAGGCCATGGGGCCGACGGCGGAGGAGGCGATCGCGGCCATCCGCGCGGCGGGCGGGCTCCCCGTCATCGCCCATCCGGGCTCTCTCTTCGACGCGGCGGATTTCAAGGCTTGGGCCGACATCGGCCTCGGCGGGATCGAGGTGTACTACCCGACGCACACGAACCCGACGACGCTCGAGCTCTCGGGCATCGCGAAGGCCACGGGGCTGGTGACCACCGGGGGCTCCGACTTCCACGGGCCCGGCACCGGGCGCGACCGGCTCGCCGGTTTCGAGGCCGGCCCCGAGCTGTTCGCGATCCTGGAGCCGCACTTGGTGGGGAAGGCTTGAAGCCCGCGCTGATCGCCCACCGCGGCGCCTCGGGCTACGCGCCCGAGAACACCATGGCCGCCTTCGAGCGCGCGCTCGCGATGGGCGCGAACTCGATGGAGTTCGACGTCCAGCAGACGAAGGACGGCAAGCTCGTCGTCATCCACGATTCCGACCTGAAGCGGGTCGGCGGCGTCCGGGGGCGCGTGGGAGCCATGACGTGGGCGGAGCTCTCGAAAGTGGACGTCGGGGCCTGGTTCGGCCCTTCGTTCGCCGGCCAGCGCGTCCCGCGCCTCGAGGAGGTCCTGGACCTGGCCGAGGGCCGCGCCGAGCTCCAGCTCGAGATCAAGAACCCCGAGCGGCCCTACCCCGGGATCGCCGAGCGCGTCGTCAACCTGCTCCGGACCCGCAAGGCGTGGGACGGGAAGGTCTGCATCTCCAGCTTCGACCACGAGTGCCTGTTCCTCGTGCGCACCCTCGCCTCCTGGGCGAGGATCGGCTACCTCGTCGGCCTGACCCGCCGCGAGACGGCGCTCCGTGAGGTCCGCGAGGTCGGCGCCGACAGCGTCCACATGAGCTCCCGCCAGGCGGACCGCCGGTGGGTCGAGGCCGTGCATCGCGACAAGCGGAAAGCGTTCGTCTACACCGTCAACGAGCCCAAGGACTACGAGCGGCTCGGGCGGCTCGGCGTCGACGCCGTCTTCACCAATTTCCCCGACCTCGACCGGGAGGAGGCCGCGGCATGACGAAGAAATCCTCGCCCGGTCCGGCCGCGCTGGCCAACGAGGTCGACCGCCTCGCCGCCTCCGGCCTCGAGGCGCTCGGCTACACGCAGGCGGAGCTCGAGCGCTGCGCCGGGCTCACGCTCGAGATCAAGAGGCTCAAGGCCGAGCGCGAGGCCGTGATCCCCGCGCACGTCTACCAGCGGGCCGAGCTCATCCACGGCGTCGCCGACTTCACGGGGGACTCCTACAAGCTCGCGAAGGACTGCGTGGGGACAACGGCCAAGCGCATCGTGTTCTGCGGCGTGCGCTTCATGGCCGAGACCGCGAAGATCCTCAACCCGGACAAGGAGGTCTACCTCCCGGCGCTCGAGGCCGGCTGCTCCCTGGCCGACGCCATCACGGGAGCCGACGTCCGGAAGCTCAAGGCGAAGCACCCCGGGCTTCCCGTCGTCAGCTACATCAACACGACCGCGGACGTGAAGGCGGAGTCCGACGTCATCGTCACCAGCGCGAACGCCCCCAAGATCCTCCGGAAGCTCTACGAAAAGCACTCCGCCCTCATCTTCCTGCCCGACGAGTGGATGGGCCGCAACCTCGCGGCCGAGCTCGGGAAGAAGCTCGGCTCGGAGCTGATCATCTGGAAAGGCAAGTGCATCGTTCACGAGAACTTCGATCCGGGCTCGGTGAAGCTCTACCGGAAGATGTATCCCGGCGTCAAGATCCTCGCCCACACCGAGTGCAGCCCGGCCCTCGTCAAGGCGGTCGACTTCACCGGCGGCACGGGCGACATGATGAAGTTCGTCGAAGGGACGAACGCGCCGACCTACATGCTCGTGACCGAGTGCGGGCTCGGCGACCTCGCGCGCACGCGCTATCCCGAGAAGACGTTCGTGCCGATGTGCCGGCTCTGTCCCTACATGAAGGCGACCGATCTCGCGCGGGTGAAAGACGTCCTCGAGCGCCTCCCCGCCGCCCACCGCATCGAGCTCGACCGCGGCCTGATGGACCGCGCGCGCCGCTCGATCGAGCGGATGTTCGAGCTCGCCGAAGACACGACGAAAAACTAGCAACGTGCGCTCTCCGGCCGAGCTGGTCGCGATCGGTTTCTCCCGCTCCCGGGTCGTCGTCGTCAACGAGTGCCACGACGGCATGCGGCGGTGCCGCCGGACCCGCGAGGTGGGCCGCGCCGTTCTACCGGCGGCTCACGCGGCGGGCGTTCGGCATCTCGCGATGGAGGCGCTCCACCCTCGATTCGCGGAGGAAGCGAACCGGACGAGGCGTCCGCCCGCAGGCGGCGGAGCGTATCTTTCCCAAGACGACATGCTCGCGCTGATCTCGGACGCGCTGGGGCTGGGCTGGACGCTCGTTCCCTACGAGGCCGATTTCAACCTCCGCCCGGGCGGCGATGGACCGCGCGAGTCCGCCGCGGACGCGAACTGGCGCGACGAGGAAGAGGCGAAGAACCTCGCCGCCGCTCTCGGCCGGCTCGCGCCGGCCGGGAAGACTCTGGTCTGGTGCGGCCACAGCCACCAGCGCAAGACGCCGCAGGCCTTCCTCGGCGAGCCGTGGATCCGGATGGCGCAGCGGCTCACGGAGCTCGGCCACGAGCCCTTCGTGATCGACCAGAGCGTCACCGTCGAGTACGAGCCCGGCCGGTCGCCGCGCCGCGACGACGTCGGGCGCTTCCGCGCCGAGCTCGAGGCCCTCGGCGGCACGGGGGGCTTCCTGCGGGAGGAGGACCCGTCCCCGACGTGGCGGCAGGACGCCTCCGCCGACGCCTACGTTCTGTCGCTCGACAACCGCATGGAGTGACCTTTAGTGACATGGCTCCTAAGTTAATTCAACGGAGTGACGCAGAGGTGCGCAAAGGAAATTACGAAAAGGCACGCAAAGGACAGAATTATTCATGATTTCTTCCTCTGCGGTCCTTTCAGTGAATTCCTTAGCGTACCTTTGCGTTAGTCCGTTTTCCTCGT
>JACQPK010000074.1 GCA_016207565.1 Elusimicrobiota bacterium | reverse complement strand
GCGCGACGCCGGTCACACCGTAAGTCTCAAAGCCGTCGGCGCTGGGGCCGACGGAAACCCCGGCGTTGTCCCCCGTGCAGTCGGCGATGACCCCGGGGTTCCGCGCGTCATCTACCTTGATCTTGAACACGATCTTCATCAGGTCGGAGCCGATGTCTGCGATCTTCGTGAAGATGCCGCCGCAGATGCGCAGCGCCGAGGCGCCGAGCGACTCGCCGATGGCGAAGCCGAGGAAGCACGCGCCCGCCGAGGCCGCGGGGACGAACAGCAGGATCGCGATCATCATGACGAGCTCGACGCAGATGAGCAGCACGCCGATCGACATGCCGGCCTTGAGCGGGATGTCCATCACCGGGTAGGGCTTGGCCTCGAGCGAGGCGAACGCGGTCCGCGAGTTCGCGTAGTTGTTGATCCGCATGCCGAACCAGGCGACGCCGTAGGAGCCGGCGATGCCGAGCACCGAGAACGAGAAGATCATGAACACCATGCCCGCCGTCTGGTGGAGCAGGCCGCCGAAGTACACGACGATACAGGCCCCGATGAGCGTCTCGAGGATCAGCAGCATCTTGCCCTGCTGGACCAGGTAGGCCTGGCAGGTCTCGTAGATCAGCTCCGAGACCTCGAGCATGGCCTTGTGCGTGGGCAGGTTTTTGATCTTGGCCGCCTCGACGACGCCGAAGACCATGCCAAGGGCCGCGATGACGAGGCCCCACCCGAGGAGGGTCGAGCCGGCGACCTGGCCGCCGAAGAGCGTGAAGGGCACGGAGAGGTCCGGCAGGTGCAGCTCCAGCTCGCTGGCGCGGGCGGCGAGGGGGATCAGCATGGCGGCCGCCGTCGTGAGGGCGCGCCAAAGGGACTTGTTCGCTTTCATTCGTTTCACCGGTGGAGTTGGGGTAGGCTTACGCGACGGCGTAGTCTAGCAAAAAAGGGCCCCGGTTCTCGACGAGAACCGGGGCTCCGGAGGGCGCTTCAGTCCGCGTAGGGCTCGGGGCGGCGTATCTGCTCGCTCTTCGGCGCGTGCCAGCGATACAGCTTGTCGTAGCACTTCGGGTCCGGCGTGTAGCGCCCTTTGGAGTCCGGCACGCGGAAGTCGTAGGCCTGCCCCGACGGGAACCGCAGCCGGCCGACCACCGCGCCGATCGCGTCGTAGGCCTTCACGTGGACCGCGTACAGCTCGTCAGGCTTGGATGGATCGAGCGCGGCCTCGAGGATCGGCTCCAAGACCTCCCTCGTGAAGACCGCGGCCGGACTATAGACCGGGCTCTCGCAGCGGGTCAGCCCCATCTGCACCTCATAGCGGACCGCGCCGGGGACCGGCTTCCAGGCCAGGCGGACCGGGCTTCGGTGATGCCCGGTAAATCGGCAGGAGCCGAAGTAGGCGGTCCTGGGTACGCCGATCACGCACGGCTCGGTCAGCGCGATGTCGCCCGGGCGGAGCGCCTCGCGACGCGGCGAGACGGTCTGCGCGGCCGGAGGCGAGACGTGCGCGGGCGGCTGCGGCGGGGGCGCCTCGGGCGCGCCGGGCTTGGCGCCCGCCTTCTGAAGGCGCGCGGCCAGGCGCGGCTGGTTGCCCTTGACCGCGTGGTCGAGGGCGGTCTGGCCGCGCATGTCGACGGCGTTGAGATCCGCCCCGGCTTGAAGCAGGAGCTCCACGATCTCGGCGCGACCGTACTGGGCGGCCATCTGCAGCGGGCTGAAGCCTTGCTGGCCGGCGAGGTTCGCGTCCGCGCCCTTCGCGAGCAGCAGCTTGACGATCTCGGTCTTTCCATAGGACGCCGCATAGTAGAGGGGCGCCTGGTGGAGGCTGTCGAGTTGGCCGAGCGCGGCACCGCGCTCAATGAACAGACGCGACACCGCGTCGTCGCCTTGCATCGACCAGGACAGCGGCGTCCGGTTGAAGCGGTCCACGGGGTCGATCGGAGCTCCCGCGTCGAGCAGGGCCTCGGCGGCGCGTACGCGGCCGAGATGCGCCGCCAGGTGCAGCGGCGTCTTGCCGTAGGCGGTCCTCGGCTCGAGGTCCTCTTTGGCGGCGATCCGCCTCCGGACGCCCGCGTCGTCCTCCAGGTACATCGCGGTCAGCAGGCTCTGCTTGGCGCCCGCCTCGACCAGGATGCGGATCATGTCCTTGCCGCCATGGAACTCGTCGACCGCCAGGTCGATCGCCGTGAAGCCGCCCGGACCGCGCTCGTTGACGTCCGCGCCCGAGGCCAGGAGCTTCCGGATCACGTCCACTTCGCGGTGGCGCACGGAGTCCTGCAGGGGCGGCACGCGCTCTCGATCGAGCGCTTCGAGACACGCGCTACCCCAGAAGAGCCCCGCGGCCGCGAAAAGAGCGGCGGCCACCCTCGGGCGCCCATTGAGACGCAGGCACGCGGGACCGTCTAGGTCGTCCATGGCGGTAGTATGGGCCGTCCGGCTCCCAGATTCTTCACGCCGGCTCTCCGCGCGGAGCGAGCGCGGCTCCGGCCCGACCCCTGGAAGGAGCCGGGCCGGAATGCGTCGCGCCGTGTCTTAGGAGAACTTCTGATTGGGATCCAGCTTGATGCCGGGACCCATCGTCGAGGAGAGCGTGACGCTGCGAAGGTAGATGCCCTTCGAAGAGGCGGGCTTCGCCTTGATCACGGCCTCCATGACCGCCTTCACGTTCTCGGCGAGCTGGTTCTCGGCGAACTTCGCCTTGCCGACGCCGAGATGCAGGATGCCGAAGTCGTCGGCCTTGTACTCCACGCGGCCGGCCTTCAGCTCCTTCACCGTCTTGCCGATATCGAAGGTCACGGTGCCGCTCTTCGGGTTGGGCATCAGGCCGCGGGGACCGAGCACCTTGCCGAGCTTGGCGATGTCCTTCATCACGTCGGGGGTGGCGACCATCACGTCGAAGTCCATGAAGCCCTGCTGCATCCGCTCGATGAGGTCTTCCGCGCCCACCACGTCGGCGCCGGCGGCGTGGGCGTCCTTCTGCTTCTCGCCCTTGCAGACGACGGCCACGCGCTTGGATTGGCCGGTGCCGTGCGGCAGGTTTACGGTGCCGCGGACCTGCTGGTCGGACTGCTTGGGGTCGATGCCGAGACGGATGTGCAGCTCGATCGTCTCGTTGAACTTCGCGGTCGCGGCCTTCTTGCACAGCGCCACGCCGTCGGTGAGGTTGTACTGTTTCAGCGTGTCGACCGTCTTAGTGACGGCCTCGAGTCTCTTTCCCATGCTATTCTCCAGACCTCGTAGCGTCCGCCTCGGCGGACTGGGTCGTTTCGCCGACCGGAGCTTGCTCCGGTCGGAATCATCAGTCTTCCTTACTGCCCTACATCAATCCCCATCGACCGCGCGGTTCCCTTCACCATCTCCACCGCCATGTCGACGTCGTCGGTGTTGAGGTCGGGCATCTTCTGCTTCGCGATCTCCTG
>JACQPK010000073.1 GCA_016207565.1 Elusimicrobiota bacterium | reverse complement strand
CGACGGCACCGCCGAGGTCGTGGAGCGCTGGTTCGCCGCCAACGGCGTCCCCGGGCGCGTCGTGCGCCAGGAGAACAAGAAGATCGCGGCGGCCCGCAACGCCGGGATGCGGGCGGCGAACGGGCGCTTCATCGCGCTCCTCGACCACGACGACCTCTGGAGGCCGGAAAAGCTCTCGGTCGTGATGGAGGAGTTCGAGCGCCACCCCGAGGCGGACCTCGTCTGCCACAACGAGGACATCGTCAAAGACGGGGTCGTGGTGCGCACCTCCCGCAACGGGCCCGACTGCAAGCGCATGTACGAGAGGCTGCTCTGGGAGGGAAACGCGCTGTCGCCGTCGGCGAGCGTGTTCAAGAAGGAAAAGGCCCTGTCGATCGGCGGCATGCGCGAGAACCCGGAGTTCAATACGGTCGAAGATTACGACTTCTGGATGCGCCTCTCGAAGGTCGCGCGCTACCGCTTCATCGACCGCACGCTCGGCGAGTACCAGCTCGTCGAACGGGCCGCCTCCCGCCGCATCGAGTACCACCACACGAACCTCGAGCTCATGCTGCGCGATCACTTCCGCGAGGCCTTCGGCGACCGCCCGTCGTTGGGCGCGATCCTCAAGATGCGCAAGCGCCTCGGGCTCGTCTACCGCTCGGCCCTCGGACAGCTGATGCAATACCGCGAGAGCCCGGAGCTTCAGCGGGCGTATCTGGGCAAGATGCTGTCGGCGTGCCCGTGGGATCCGAAGAACATCGCGCGCGCGATGCTGTGGGCGGTCGGGAAGGGGCGATGAGCGGCTCTGACGACCGGGCGCTCCTGGCCACGGTCTACTGTCCGCCCCCGGCCCGCGAGCCGTGGACCCTGGAGGCGCTCCTCGCTCCGGCGCCGGTGCGCTACTTCGGGCTCGGCCGCGCGGCGATGACCGAGGCCTTCCGCGCGGCGGGGCTGGAAGGCGGCAGCCGCGTGCTCTTCCCCGCCTTCATCTGCGCGGACGCCACCCACGCGGCGACGGCGCTCGGCTGCTCGGTCGGCTACTACGGCGTCGCGCCGGACCTGGCCCCGGCCGAAGACGAGAAGGAGTGGCCGGAGGCGGCGGCCGTCGTGGCGGTGGACTACTTCGGCTTCGCGCAGGATTTGACCCCCTTTCGCCGCTACGTGAGCCGGACCCGCGCGCTCCTCGTCGAGGACAACGCCCACGGGCTCTTCTCCCGAGCGCCCGACGGCGCGTGGCTGGGGCTGCGCGGGGACGCCGGCGTCTTCAGCCTCCGCAAGACGATCGCGCTGCCGTACGGCGCGGCCCTCGCGATCCCGCCGGGGAGCCGCGTGCCCGCGCCGCCGCAGGGCGCCTTCCAGCACGGCGCGCCGCTCCGCCATCGCGCCAAGCAGGCGCTGCGCGCGCTCGGCTGCGCCACCGGAGGGGGAGCGCTGCGCGCCCTGCACAAGCTCGCGCGCGGAGGGGGCGGAGGCGGCGGGGGCGGGCTCGAGGAGTCGCTCATGCCTCCGAGCGCGCTGGCCGCGCCCTTGACGCTCGGCGACCCGGAGCTCGAGGTCGAGCGGCGGCGCGCGCTGTACGCGTGGTGCGACCGGCAGGCCCGCCCGCTCGGGGCGCGCCCGGTCTTCGCGTCCTTGCCGTCGAACGCCTCGCCGTTCACCTACGCCTATCGGGCCGACGGCTCGGCCGCCGCCCGCATCGAGGAGCACTTCGACCGCGCGGGCCTGGACGTCTTCTGCTGGCCCGAACTGCCGCGCGAGGTGGAGACGAACGCCCCCGCGCACTACCGCGACGTCCGGTGCGTGCGCTTCCTATGGTGAGCTGGAAGCCTTTCGCCGGCGACGGCCGAGCCTGGGACGAGCACCTCGCGCGCTTCTCGGACGCCAACCCGTTTCAGTCCGACGCCTGGGCCCGTCACAAGCGAGCGGCCGGCTGGACGCCGCTGCGCCTGGCGGCCGAGGGTGCCCTAAAGGACTCTCCGGGCCCTTCGGGCCCGGGTGCCGCCGTCCAGTTTCTCGTCAAGCGCGCGCCGGGCTCGCGGGTCCTATGGAGCCGCGGCGGGCCCGTCGGCGACCCGGCGCTCTGGGACGGCGGTCTCCGGCGGGCCGCGGCCGCCGCCTGCGGCTCGGCCCTTTCCTATATAAGGATCGGCCCGTACCGCGAGGCGGGCGCCGCGGACCCCGCCGCGCTCGGCTGGCGCCGTCCGGACCGGCCCCTGGCGGGGACCGGGAGCTTCGAGCTGGACCTCTCGCGCACGGAGGAAGAGCTCTGGGCCGCCATGTCCTCCAACTGGTCCCACAACCTCCGCCGCGGACAGAAGCGGGCGAAGGTCGCGGTCTGGGAGAAGCCGGACGCCCGCGAGCTGGCGTCGGTCTACCGCGAGCTCGAGGCGTACAAGGGATTGAAGACGCAGCATGGCGAAGAGGAGCTCGCCTCGATGCTGGCGCAGCTCGGCGACCGCCTCCTCCTGGTCCGCGCGGACGGCCCGGACGGCAAGCCGGTCGCCCTGCGCGCGTGCGCCGTGTGGGAGAAGTCGGGCTGGGACCTGCTCGCGGCCGCGTCGCCCGAGGGCCGCAAGACGTATGCCTCCTACGCCCTGCTGTGGGAGCTCTTGAGCCGCTGCCGGGCGAGGGGCGTGACGCGTTACGACCTCGGCGGCGCGGACGCCGCCTCGGCCAAAGGGGTGTACGATTTCAAGAGGGGCAGCGGCGCGCGGCCGGTGGAGTATCTGGGCGAGTGGGACTGGGCGCGGTGGTCGTGGCTCCGTCGCGCCGCGAACCTGGCGATCGCCTACAAGGGGCTCGGCGGCTGATGGGTCTTAAACACCTCGCCTATCGCTGGCTCTCGCGCTTCCACAAGCTCGCCGACGCCCCGCGCACGCCGAAGGCCGGCCAGCGCGTGCTGCTGTTTCACTCGGTCGGCACGAAGATCCCCGGCGACCCCTACGGCCTCGCCGCCTCGCCCGAGCAGTTCAGGGGCGTCATGGACCGCGTCGGGGCGCTTCGGGAGCTGTGGCGCCCGGCCCCGTTTTCCGCTCCGGCCGCCGACCGTCTCGAGGTCGCGATCGTCTTCGACGACGGGTTCAAGGACACGCTGACGACCGCTGCCCCGATCCTGGCCGAGCGCGGCATCCCGTTCACGGTCTTCGTGACGGCGGGTTTCGTGAAGGGGGGCTCGCCCGTCCACCTGTCGCCGGAGGAGCTGAAGCGCCTGGCGCAGCTCCCGGGTGCGCAGATCGGCGCGCACGGCTTCTCCCACGCCCGGCTGGACCGCTGTGACGACGCGGCGCTGGCGAAGGAGCTCCTCGACAGCCGGAAATACCTCGAGGACGCGATCGGAAAGGCGGTGACGACGCTGTCTTACCCCCACGGGGCGGTAGACCGCCGCGTGGCGGCGGCGGCGCGCAAGACGGGCTACGCGCTGGGCGGCACGAGCCGCTACGGTCTCAACGTACGGGGCCGGGACCCGCTGCTCCTATGCCGCACGGAGATCACGGCGTTCGATTCCCCAGACGACCTGGAGCTGAAGCTGCGGGGCCACTGGGACTGGTTCCGCCACCGCCACCCCGACCCCGCGACTTAGTAATGTGGGGACAGTCCCCACTTTACTTACTCAACTTGCGGGCGCGGGGCAGTGAAGTTAGTGACGTGGGGACTGTCCCCACTTCACTTACTTCGATTGGAGCTCGTGGAACTTGCGGTAGAGGCGGCCTTCCGAGAGCAGCCGCTCGTGCGTGCCCTCCTCCACGATCCGGCCCCCTTCTAGG
>JACQPK010000076.1 GCA_016207565.1 Elusimicrobiota bacterium | reverse complement strand
GTCGACGACTGCTCGAAGGACGGCACGATCGCGCTGGCGGAGCGTCTCGGGCTCACCGTCGTCCGTCACGAGCGGAACCTCGGCTACGGCGGCAATCAGAAGACCTGCTACCGCGAGGCGCTCAAGCGCGCCGCCGACATCATCGTGATGGTCCATCCCGACTACCAGTACGACTCGAGGCTGGTGCCGATCATGACGGGGCTCATCGAGAACGATATCTGCGACTTCGTCCTGGGCAACCGCATCCGTACGCGCTGGGAGGCGCTCGACGGCGGCATGCCGTGGTGGAAGTACATCGCCAACCGCGTGCTGACGATCCTGGAAAACACCTGGACCGGGCAGAACCTCGCCGAGTGGCACTCCGGGCTGCGCGCCTACTCCCGGAAGGTCTTGGAGACGATCCCGTGGGAGAAGAACTCCGACGACTTCGTCTTCGACCAGCAGTTCCTCTACCAGGCCGCCGCGCTCAAGATCCGCATGGGCGACGTTCCGGTCTCGGTCCGCTACTTCGAGGAGGCCTCCTCGATCAATTTCCGCCGCAGCTGCGTGTACGGCCTCGCCACCCTGTGGGTGATGGTGCAGTACCGCCTCCACATGACGGGCCTCGTGCGCAATCCGCTGTTCGTCGCCAAGGGCTCCGGCGGCCCCGTGCCCGCTACCGCCGGCGCGCGGTGACGTCGGCCCAGCTCGCGCCCGTCTACTCGCTGGCGCTGCTGGCGCTCGCGCTGCATCTGGTCTGGTCGCACTTCGCGCAGGTCCTGACCGGAGGGCTCTGGGCGACCGCCTTGCTCGCCGTCTCGGCGCTGACCTGCGTGGGCACCGGGCGTCTCCTGCTCAAGGCGTTCATCGGGACGCATCTCTCCGAGTCCGAGCGGACGCTGATCGGCGGCACGCTCGGGCTCGGCCTGCTGAGCCAGCTCATGCTCGCGCTGGCGGCCCTCGGGCTGCTGCGCCCCTGGGCGGTGCTCGTCCTGGCGGCGGCGCTGTGGGTCGTCTCGTTCACCGAGATGCGGGAGGTCGTCCTCTCGCTGAAGCCGAACCGGGCGCTGCTCGGGGACCGGCCCGCGTGGACGCTCGGCCTCGGCGTGCTGCTCGGCCTGGCGTTCTGGACGGCCTGGGCGCCTCCCCATCACTACGACGCGCTCGTCTACCACCTCGAGCTGCCGTCGCTGTACGTGCGCCGCGGCGGCCTGGCCGTCCCCGAGTACCTGCCGTTCGCGCATTTCCCGCAGAACGCCGAGATGCTGTTCTCATTCGCGTTGCTGCTGGGGTCCGACGTCCTGGCGCAGCTCTTCTCGTGGTGCGCCATGGCGACGACGGTCTGGTGGGTCTTCGAGATGGGCCGGCGCGAGGCGCCGCTGTCGGCGGCGATGCTCGCGTGCGTGCTGCTCGCGTCCCACACGGCCGTGATGCTGTTGGCGGGCTCGGCCTACGTCGAGACGTTCGTGATGCTCTGGCTCACCGCCGCCGTGTTCTGCTTCATGCGCTGGCGCGACGTCGCCGGGCCCGAGGGCCGCGGCTGGCTCGCGCTCTCGGGCGTGTTCGCCGGTTTGGCGGTCGGGACGAAGTACTACGCGGGCGTCTGCCCGGCGATCCTCTTCGCCTTCCTCGTCTTCCGCCGCACGGAGCGCCGGGATCTGGCTCTCTTCGCGGGTGCCGCCGCGGCGGCGGGCTCTCCGTGGCTGATCAAGAACCTCGTCGTCACCGGCAATCCCGTGTTCCCGTTCCTCGCGGAGACGCTGCCGTATTGGGGGCCGGAGGGGGGGCGGGAGGTCGCGGCGCGCTATTTCCGGTTCCTCGCGGAGTACGCCCCGCAGCCCAAGAGCCTCCTGCTCGACCTCGCCGCGTTTCCCTATCTCGCCGCCGCCGGCAGCACGCGCTTCGGCGGGGGCGCCGACGTGCTGGGCGATCTCGGCTGGGCCCCCGCGGTGGCGCTCGCTCCCGCCGCGCTGCTCGCCGCGGTCCGCAGCCGCGAGTTGAGGCGGCTCACGCTCTACTGCGCGCTCCACTTCGCCGCCTGGTACGGGACGGCGGTCGTGCTCCGGTTCCTCGTCGTGTTGCTGCCGCTGTACTACCTTTCCGCCGCGGCGGGGGTGCAGTACGTCTGGGACTCGATGGGCGGCCGCGGCCGCGCGCTCCTCGGCGGGGCGCTGGCGGCGTTCTTGGCGCTGAATCTCGGGCTTTTCCTGCACATCCAGTCGCTGCTGCAGAGTTGGGGGGTGCTCGTGGCGGCCGAGCCGCGCGACGTCTACCTCTCCCGGCGGCTCGAGTACTACCCGTGCGCGAGGTGGTCCCGGGACGGTCTGCCCAAAAAAGCTAAAATCCTCCTCGTGGGCGAGAGTCGTGGGTATCACCTCGAGCAAGACCACGTGCCCACCGCGACGATGGCCCCGAACCGATTCGTCTCGTGGGCCGACGAGGCCCGAGACCCCGCGGCCCTGGCCGGCCGCCTGAAGCAGGAGGGCTTCACCCACCTCCTGGCCGTTCCGAGGGAGTTCGCGCGCATCGAGGGCTACGGGACGCTCGCCTTCTCCGAGCGCGGTCGCCGGAACTGGGAGGCGCTCGAGCCGGGCCTGGCGAAGCCCGTGTTCAAGACGGCCGGCTGCGCGGTGCTCGAGCTGCGATGAAGTCCACGATCCACCTGTACGCCGCGGCCGTCGCCATCGCCGCGCTGGTCTCCTTCGTTCTGACGCCTTTCGTCCGTCAAATCTCGCTGCGGCTCGGCCTGCTGGACCGCCCGGAGTCGTCGGTGAAGACCCACAAGGTCGCGGTGCCCGCGCTCGGAGGCGTCGCGATCTGGCTCGGCTTCGCGACGAGCCTCCTCGTCATCCGGTTCCTCACCACGTTCCCCACGGGCACGCTCCGCAGCCTGCGCGGGCTCTTCGTCGGGTCCCTGATCGTCTTCCTCCTCGGCGTGATCGACGACGCCAAGAAGCCCGCCGGCCTCAACTTCCGGGTCAAGTTCGTGGGCCAGACGATCGCGGCGTGGGCGCTGCTGCAGTTCGGGATCCAGATCGATTTCCTCAAGCCCGAGTATCTGGCCGCCGGGCTCACCGTATTTTGGGTCGTCGGCCTGACCAACGCGTTCAACATCATCGACATCATGGACGGCCTCTGCGCGACGCAGGCGATCATCGCCGCCGGCGCGTTCCTGCTCATCGCGCTGCCGTCCGAGCAGATCTACGTGAACTTCGCGTCGGCCTCGCTCCTGGGCGCGGCGCTCGGCTATCTGCCTTGGAACTTCTCGAAGACCGGCAAGATCTTTATGGGCGACTCCGGTAGCATGACTCTCGGCTTTTTGCTCTCGGCGATCGCGATGGGGATCGATTACAGCCAACGGAACCCGCTTGGCGTGTACGCGCCGCTCTTCATCCTCCTCGTGCCGATGTACGACACCTTCTACGTGATGGCGATCCGCATCCGGAAAGGCCACTCCCCGTTCCTCGGCTCCAAGGACCACTTCGCGCTGCGGCTGGAGGCGATGGGCTTCGACCGCAATCAGGTCGTGGCGCTCGCGGCCGCCGCCGCGTGCGTGTTGTCCTTGTGCGCGTTCATCATCACGCGCGTCTCGAGCCTCCTCTCGTGCGTGATCTACGCGGCGCTGATCGCCGAGCTCACCGTGCTGACCCGGTCGATCTCGCGCATCGAGATGAAATGAAGACCGACGTTCTGGTCCTCGGCGGCGGTCTGGCGGGCCTGTCGACGGCGTACCACCTCAAGAGGCTCTCGCCGAAGACGACCTGGCTCATCGCCGAGAAGCGGCGCACGCCGGGCGGTCTGTCCGGCTCCGTGGCTCAAGACGGGTTCGTGTTCGACCACACCGGGCACCTGCTGCACCTGCACGACCCGTACGGTAAGAGGCTCATCCTCGACCTCCTCGGCGACAACGTCCACGTCCTGAGCCGGAACTCGTGGATCCACTCCCACGGGGTCGACACGCGCTATCCGTTCCAGGCCAACACCTGCGGGCTGCCACCCAAGGTCGTGGAGGACTGCGTGGCCGGCTTCATGAAGACGGTCCATCGTCCGAAAGCGGCCGTGCCGGGGCTGTCGTTCAAGGAGTGGTGCGTGCGCACGTTCGGCGATGGGATCTCGCGGCACTTCATGATCCCCTACAACGAGAAGCTCTGGAAGACGCCGCTCGAACGGATGACCACCGAGTGGCAGGGCCGCTTCGTGCCGAAGCCCCTCCCCGAGGAGGTTCTCTACGGCGGCCTCTTCGACCAGAAGAAGTTCTTCGGCTACAACGCGACCTTCCGCTACCCGCTCCGGGGAGGCATCCAGGTCTTGCCCGACGCGCTCGCCGCGCGGGTCGGCAACGTCCGCTACGGCTGCGAGGTGAGGAGCGTCGACCTCGCCGCCCAGACCGCGGTCGTCGACGGGGTCGGCGAGGTGCGCTGGGAGCGCCTCGTGAACACGATGCCGCTCAAGCATTTCCTGGGCATCTGCTCGCCGTTGCCGGAGCCGGTGCGCCGGGCCCGCGAGCGGCTGAAGTTCATCTCCGTCTACAACCTGAACCTCGGCATCGCCCGCGCGAAAATCTCCGACCGGCATTGGATCTACTTCCCCGAGAAGCGGTTCCCGTTCTACCGCGCGGGCTTCTCCTCCAACTTCTCGCCGCACGTCGCTCCGAAAGGCGCGACCTCGATGTACATCGAGGTGTCGCGGCGTCCCGAGGAGCGGGTCGATCTCGACCGGCTCGAGCGCCAGGTGCTCGACGGGCTCCGCGCTTGCGGGATCCTGCGCCGCGGCGACCGCCTGCTGTCGAAGGTCTGGCTGCCGATCCCGTGCGCCTACGTGATCTACGACTTCGAGCGCACGCCGGCGGTGAACGCGGCGATGGCCCATCTCGCGACTCGAGGGGTCGAGTCGATCGGCCGCTACGGCGGCTGGAAGTACTCCTTCATGGAGGAGACCATCCTCGACGGCAAGCGCTGCGCCGAGCGACTCCTCGGCCGCGCCGCGCGCGCCGAGCGCGCGGCCCACGACCGCGAGCTCACGCCCCTCAAGTAGTGACTGCCGCGGCGATCCTCCTCCTCTACATCGCGGCCTCCGTCGGCGCGCTGTACTGGCTCAAGCCGATGGACCCCGCGGCCGCCCTCCGCCACATGACCGTGATGACGCCGATCCGGCTGCTGGCCCTCGCCGCCTTCTGGACCGCCGCGCGCCGCGACGGGCTCGAGGCGCGCTTCGGCTTCGAGGGCGGCGCGCGCCGCGGCCTCGGCCACGCGGCCGCGATGCTGGGCCTGTGGCTGATCTTCCTGACCGAGGCGAGCGGCTTGCCCTGGAGCTGGAGGGACCGCCTCGTCGGCGCCGGGATCTGCGTGACGGTCGGCATGCTCGAGGAGTTCGCGTTCCGTGGCGTGCTCCTCGAGACGCTGTCGCGCCGCTACCACCCGTGGACCGCCGCCCTCGGGAGCTCGGTGCTGTTCACGCTCTACCACTGCCGGCCCCAGTCCTTGCCGGCGTGGCCGCACGTGTTTTTGACCGGGGTCGTGTTCGCGCACCTGCGCCTGCGCGGCCTAGGTCTGGGCTGGCTCGCCGCGATCCACGCGCTCGTCGACGCCGCCTTCTTCTTTTCGCTCGACCGCGGGGTGCAGGTGTACGGCGCCGCGCACAAGGTCTTCCTGACCGGCCTGTTCGTCTACGCGGCGTCGACCGTCCCGAGGGTCGAGCGCGGGCAGGCTCCGATCGCGAGCCCGGGCTAGCTCAGGAACGCGAGGAGCTCGCCGGCGACGAGCTCCGGCCGCTCTTCGGGGATCCAGTGGCTGCAGTCCGGGATGCGGACGACTCGGGGCGGAGTCTCGAAGTAGCGCTCCACGCCGTCGAGGAGACTCGTGCCGAGGTACGCGTCCTGCTCGCCCCAAAGGATCAGCGTGGGCGCCGCGATCCTCCGCGGCTCGCCCCCGCGCTTGGCGAGCTCCGACAGGCTGACCGCCGCGCGGTAATAGTTGAGGCCCGCGCGAGCCGCTCCGGGCGCCTGGATCGCGGAGACGTAGTGCGCGATGTCCTCCTCGGTGATGGCCCCCGGACGCCTCGCCTTGCGGAAGGCGCCGCCCAAGAGCCACGGAGCGCCGAGGCTCAGGACGCGCTCCGGGAGCCAGGGAAGCTGGAAGAACGCGACGTACCAGCTCCGGAGGATCTGCAGAGGGTCGCGGAGGAGCGCGGGCGCGAACATCTGAGGGTGCGGACAGCTCAGGATCGCGAGCTTGTCGACGCGCCCGGAATGGTTCAACGCGAGGGAGTAGGCGATGCCGCCGCCCCAGTCGTGCCCGACGACGTGCGCGCGCCTCGCGCCTTCCGCTTCCATCAGGGCGATCACGTCGGCCTCGAGCCGCTCCGTCCGGTAGTCCCTCACCGCGGCCGGTTTGTCGCTCCCGCCGTAGCCGCGCAGGTCGGGGACCGCGACCCGAAAGCGCCCGGCGAGGTGGGGCGCCACCGCGCGCCAGCAGTGGGAGTCCTGCGGGAAGCCGTGCAGCAAAAGCACGAGGGGCCCGTCGCCGCCTACCGAATAGCGGAGCCGGACCCCTCCCGTGGAGACGGAGCGCTCTCGCAGGCTATTTCCCTTTCTTCGTCTCCTGCTTGGCCTTCTGGGCCGCCGGAGCGGCGGAGTCCGCGAGGATGCCTTCGATGTCGAGCTCGAGATGGACGTCGTCGCCGAGGACGAACCCGCCCTGGTCGAGCGCCTTGTTGTAATTGATGCCGAACTGCTTGCGGTCGAGCTTGCCGCGGGCCGACACGCCGAGCCGCTTCTTGCCCTGCATGTCCGTCAGCGTCTCGCCGATCTCGAGAGCGAGCGTGACGGGCTTCGTCACGCAGTGCATCGTGAGGTCGCCGGACAGGGTGCCCAGGCCGTCCTTGTCGACGGACGCGTTCTTGGAGACGAACTCGATCTTCGGGCACTTCGTCACGTCGAAGAAGTCCTCGGTGCGGAGGTGTTCGTCGCGCTTCGGGTTGCCGGTGTTGATGCTGGCGGCGTCGATCGAGGCCATGGCCTTCCATTGCTCGGGCTTGCCGGGGACGAAGTCGAAGCTGCCGGAGAAGGTGTCGAAGCGGCCCGAGACCTTGCCGACGAGGTGGCGGATGCGAAAGCCTACCGTGCCGTGGTAGGCGTCGATGCTGTAGGTCTCAGCGGCGGCGGGCACGGCGAGGGCGACGGCGAACAGGGCGAGCAAAACCTTGCGATTCATAGTTCCTCCACGGATGAGAAATGTACCGATTCTTCCGGCCTAATGCAATCGCCGCAGACCCGCGGCTTTGAGGGCCTTGGCGACCTTGGCGCGGTTCTCGGGCGAGATGGCCGTCAGCGGCAGCCGCAGCTCGGGCGAGCACAGGCCGAGGAGCCCCGCCGCGGTCTTCACCGGGATCGGGTTCGTCTCGACGAAGAGAGACTTCACGAGGGGGAAGAGGCGGAGGTGGATCCTGCGCGCCTCGCTCACGCGGCCGGCGAGCATCGCGGCCGCCAGCCGGGCGCTCTCCCGCGGCACAAGGTTGGCGACGACGCTGATGACGCCCTTCGCGCCGACGGCCATGAAGGGGAGGGTCAGCGAATCGTCGCCGGAGAGGACCGTGAATCCCTTCGGGCAGGCGTTCACGATCTCGGAGACCTGATCGACCATCCCGGCGGCCTCTTTGACCGCCACGATGTTCGGGCAGGCGCGCGCGAGCCGCGCGAGCGTCGCGGGCAGGAGGTTCACTCCGGTGCGGCTCGGGATATTGTAGACGACGATGGGCACCTTCACGGAGCCCGCGAGCTCCCGGAAGTGCTGGAACAGGCCCTCCTGCGTCGGCTTGTTGTAGTACGGCACGAGCCCCAGCAGCGCGTCGACTCCGAGCGCCGCGGCGGCCGGCGCGGTCTCGACGGCCTTCCAGGTCGCGTTGGTGCCGACCCCGGCGATGACGGGGACTCGTCCGCGCGCCTCCTCGAGCGTCACGGCAATCACGCGCTTGTACTCGGCGGGGGTGAGGGTCGCGGCCTCGCCGGTCGAGCCGCAAGGCACGAGGCCGGAGGAGCCGGCCGCGATCAGCCGGCGCGCGTGCGCGCGCAGGGCGTCCTCGTCCAGCAGGCCCCGCCGAAACGGCGTGATCATGGCGGGAAAGGAGCCTTCGAGTCTCATGGGAGCTCTCCGTGGAAGACGACGCGTGCCGGGCCCTCGAGCCAAAGCCGGCCGTCGTGCCGCGAGACGGTGAGGGTGTCGCCGCCGCGGGCTCGAAACCGAAGGGGGAGCGAGTCCCGGCCGATCGACTCCAGCACGTAGGCGCTCGCGGTGACGCCGCTGCCGCAGGCGAGGGTCTCGTCCTCGACGCCGCGCTCGTAGGTGCGGATCGCCCACAGCCCCCGACCCAGGCGCTCGACGAAGTTCGCGTTGGCGCCGAGCCGCCCGAAGGCGCGTTGGCGCCGGAGCGCGCGGCCCACCTCGACGACCGCGAAGCGCTCGAGCCGCCTCACCTCGACGACGGCGTGCGGCACGCCGACCGTCGCGGCGTGCGTCGTCCAGGGGCGATCGGCGGCGTCCAGCTCGAGGCCGAGGGTCAGGCCGGCCGGCGGCGGCATCCGCACGCGCACGCGCTCGCGGCCTTCGACGACCGCCTCGGCGGGGCCCGCCTCGGTGCGCAGGCGCAGCGCCTTGCCCGCGCCCTGCAGCCTTAGCCACCAGGCCGCGCAGCGCGTGCCGTTGCCGCAAAACGCGCGCGAGCCGTCGGCGTTCCAGTAGAGGACCGTGTGCTCGCCGCGTCCGCGCCGCACCCAGAGCACGCCGTCGGCTCCGATGCCGCGCCGGCGGTCGCAGAGCTCGGCGATGCGGCGGCGCGACGGACGCGGCCCCGAAGGCAGGAGGACGAAATCGTTGCCCGCGCCGCTGAGCTTGAAGAACCTCACGGGAGCTCCTCGAGCATGCCGTGGGCGGCCGCGGCGACGAACGGCGCCGCTTTCTGGGCGGCGGCCCGCTCGAGGTCCCGGCGCGCCTCCTGGACGCGGCCGCGGCGGAGCAGGGACGCGCCGCGGACCCACAGGCCGAGCGGGTCGTCGGCGCTCAGGTTCAGCACGAGGACGGCCGCGGCGTTGGCGCGCTCGAGCTCGCCCGCCTCGAGCAGCCAGAGCGCGCGTTGCTGGGCGAGCGGGAGCTGGCTCGGGTCGAGCCGCTGCGCGGCGTCGAGCTCCTGCAGCGCCTCGACCCTCCGTCCGAGGCCCCAGAGCGCGCTCGCGCGGACGCCTCGAGCCGCCGGGCCGTCGGCGATCGAGGCGGCCTTGCCGGCCGCCTCCAGGGCGTCGGCGTAGCGCCGCATGTCGTGGAGCACGCGGGCGTAGTCCACCCACAGGCGCGGCTGGTCGTTCCATTCCTTTAACGCCGTCTCGTAGTGCGCGGCTGCGCGGTCGAGGAAGCCGAGCCGGTGGTCGACCTCGGCGAGCCCCAGGTGCGCGGCCGCGTTCTCCGGCGAGAGCTTGAGGATCCGCTCGTAGTAGGGGCGGGCGTGGGCGTCGAGGCCGCCGTTGTGGAGCAGGTTGCCGAGGTGGGTGAGCAGGTTGACGTCCTTGGGATGCAGCGCGACGCCGACCTGGTACGCCTTGAGCGCCCCGTCCGAGAGGCCGAGGCGTTCCTGGCTCATGCCGAGCAGCTCGTACCCGCGCGGGACGTCCCGGTCGGACAGCTCTTGGAGCTCGCGGTCGCTCAGCAGGGCCCGCACGTCGGCGTAGCGCCCGGCCTCGAACAGCGACCGGGCGCTGTCGAGGGTGGTCGGCATGCCGCGCCGCATGCCGGCGCAGCCGGCGGCGAGCGCGGCCGCAAGGAGCCAGGCGGCGCGCCTCACGGGTTCGCCCCGGGCCGCCATTGGCGCATGAGCCGCGGCAGCGTGAAGAGGATGTACTGCTCCTGGATCGCCGGCATCCGGGAATGGGCGGCGATGACGCCCTTGTCCATCGCCTCGCCCGCCCGCTCCGTGGCGTAGAACTCGATGTCTCCCACCTGGGGCTCGATGACGGCGTCGGCCAGCTTCTGCTGCTCGCGCGCGAGGAGGGAGCCGCGGATGTCGATGACCTGCTCGAGCATCCCGAGCACGTTCTTGGGCTTGAAGGTCGTGTAGTCCGGCATCGTGACGCTCGCGACGACCCACTCGGCGCCCAGCAGGCGAGCGACGTCGGCGGGCACGTAGTCGACGACTCCGCCGTCGACCAGATAGCGGTGCCGGTACACCACGGGCTCGAAGATGCCCGGAAGGTTCATGCTCGCGCGGACCGCGGGCGCCAGCGGCCCCGAGCGGAAGACGATCTTCTCGCCGGTCTTGAGGTCCATCGCGACGCACCCGAAAGGCTTGGCGAGCTGGTGGAATTGGATCTCGCCCAGCTCGTCGTGGATGATCTTCTCCATGTTGCTCGTATCCAGGAGGCGGTCGGCCAAGACGAGCGTGACGAGCCGGATATTGCTGTAGTTCGAGCCCGAGCCCAGATTGATCTTCTCGCGGATCGTCCACAGCTTCGGCATGGGCACGCCCGCGGAGTAGAACGCGCCGATGACGGCCCCGGCGGAGGTCCCCGCCACCACGTCGACCGGGAAGGCCGCGTTCTCGAGCGCCTGGAGCACGCCGACGTGCGCGACGCCGCGGGTCGCGCCCGCCGACAGGACGACGCCGACCGAGGGCCGCTCCCCCTTGGGCATGGCGGTCACCTGGCGCCAGAGATGCTCCCGCAGGAGCGCGTCGGGTCCGTTCGGCAAGGCGGCCGCGTTCGCAGCCCACAGCCAGGCCATAAACGGCGCCAGCCGTTTCACGGTCAGTTCCCGAGCTTGCGGCCCACCGCCCGCTCGAGGCGGGCGCGCGCCAGGATGTGCTCGTGGACGGCGGCCAGCCAGCGCTCCTGAGCGCCGAGGACGCCGAGCTGCGCCCGGAGCGCGGGCACGCTGTTCGCCTGGGCGCCGATGGCCTCGGCCAGCGCGCGCAGGCGGTTGAAGTCGTCCTCGCGGGAAGGCCACTCGCGCTGCCAGAACTGGAGGTCGTCGAAGGCCTGCCGGACCTCGTGGCGGACCTTGTCGTGGATCTCGGCGCGCTTGATGTCGCCTTGGCGCTGCTCGGCCTTCTTCTGCTTGAGCTGCGTCCAGAAATCGTAGCTGAAGGGGATCTTCAGCCCGACGGTGAGATCCCAGTTGTTCTGCCGGAGCGGGAAGCGCTGGCCGGTCACCTCGTAGTCGGCGCCCAGCTCGAGCGTCGGGTTCCGGCGGCCGATCGCCAGGTTCACCGAGATCGCATCCATCTGGGCGCGGTAGGTCTCGGCCTGGAGCTCGGGCCGGAGCTCGGTCGCCCACAGCGTCGCGCGGTCGAGGTCGATCTCGACGGGCTTCGTCGCGAGGCCGCCCACGACCTTGATCGGCGTGTCGAGCTCCAGATTGATGTTCTTGAGGAGCTCGAGGCGGGCGGTCTCCTCGGCGCGGCGCGCCTCGTTCTCCCGCGCGCGGAGCTCGGCGGCGAGGCCCTCGGCCTCGACCCGCTCCCAGCCGGTGAGGCCGCGCTTGAGGACCTGCGCCGCCGCCTCGGTGCGCTTCGCGATGGCGCCGTGCTGCTCCTGCGCGAGCATGAGGCGATAGAAGACGCGGCGCGTGCTGAAGCCGACGTCGAGCTTGACCGCGTCGTACTGGGTCTGCGCCTGCTTGAGGGCGGTCTGGGCGAGCTTCAGCAGGTTCACGTAGCGCCCGCCCTCGTAGACCGACTGCCGCAGGTACGCCCGGCCGGAGAAGATCGCGTCGTGGTCCGACGGGAACAGCAGCACCGAGCGGTACTGGGGCGCGAGGGCGAACGGATAGCGGGCGTCGTAGCGCGAGGCCGAGGCCTGCAGGCCGAGCTCCGGGTAGAACAAAAACCGGGCCTCCCGGACCCGCTGCTCCGCGGCGACGATGTCCTGCTCGGCGGACAGGAGCGCCGGGTTGTTCAGGATCGCCGTGCGCTCGGCGTCCTCGAGCGAGAGCTCCCGCAGCGAGGGCACGTCCGAGGCCCGGGCAGGTCCGGCGAAGAGCAGAGCGAGAAGTAGATGCGCGAGCGGCGTACGTCCTCCAGCTAGACCTTGAATCCCGTCGTGATGTGCGAGAGCTCGGCGCGGAGCTCGTTGAGGCGGTCCCGCGCGGCGTCGTTGCCGTCGGGAAGCTGCTTGATCGCCTCGTCGATCCGCGTGCCGAGATGGCCGATGAGCGTGCGGTCCTTGGCCACCTGCGCCTGCAGCGCCGAGACCATCGCGTTGAACTCCTCCTGGAGCTCCAGGAGGTCGTCGCCCGTGCGCAGGGAGACGCGGTGCGTCAGGTCGCCGGTCGCGATCACCTGCGCGGACTTCTCGAACCGGTAGATCGGCCCGGCGAACCGGTGAGACCAGAACAGCGAGACGAGGAACATGATCCCCAAGTACAGGCAGAGCTTGAGGATCAGCATGGTGTTGACCTGCGACAGGGTGGAGGCGAGGGAGGGGTTCTCGTTGAGGATCAGATGCGTCATCGTGTAGTAGATGTCGCCGCCGACCATCAGCATCCCGAGCACGACGCTCGCGAAGATGATGCCGACGTATTTCAGCTGCAGCTGCCGCTTCACGAGTACGGTGCGCCGCTGAAACTTCTGTTCCGCCAAGCTCCCTCCCGGATAAGCTAGTGTCAACGAATACTACTTTACGGGGCGCTAACCAACGACCGCTAGCGAGTTCCTGCTGGCTCCTTCGTGCGCGCGCCGGTCGCGCCGACGAGCGTGTCGAGCAGCGCGAGCCAGTCCTTGTTGACCGTCTTGAGCTCGCCGACCGCGTCCTGGAGGGACACGCCGACGATCTGGTCGCCCTTCTGCGCGACCATCTGTCCGAACTTCCCGTCGTGCACGAGCTGGGCGGCCTTCACGCCGACCCGGGTGCCGAGCATCCGGTCGAACAGAGTCGGCGGCCCGCCGCGCTGGATATGCCCGATGACCGCGGAGCGGGTCTCGATGCCCGTCTCCCTCTGGATGATCTCGCTCAGCCGCTCGGCGACGCCGCGCTCCTTGAGGATCATGTGCCCGAACTCGTCGAGCTTTTCCTCCTTCTTCTCGCCGGGGATGTCCACGGCCTCGGAGGCGACGACGAGGCCGACGCCCTTGCGGGCGTGCGCGGCCCTGAGCTTGGCCGTCATGTCCTTCACGTCGACCGGCCGCTCGGGCAGGCAGACGTAGTCCGCGCCCGAGGCGATCCCGGTGAACAGCGCCACCCAGCCGGCGTGGCGCCCCATGACCTCGAGGACCATGACGCGCTTGTGGCTCCGGCCCGTGTCGCGCAGGCGCTCGGCCGCGTCGACGGCGATGGTCGCCGCCGTGTCGAAGCCGAACGTGTAGTCGGTCGCGTTGAGGTCGTTGTCCATCGTCTTCGGCACGCCGATGACGTTGGCCTTGAAGTCCTTGTGGAGCTTGTTGGCCACGCCGAGGGTGTCCTCGCCTCCCATCGCGACGAGGGCGTCGAGGCCGAGCCGCTGGAAGTTCTCGAGGACCTTCTGCGTCCCGCCTTCCTTCTTGTAGGGGTTGGTCCGGGAGGTGCCTAGCGCCGTTCCGCCCGTGCCGACGAGCTCCTCGACGTCGGCGGCCGCGAGGGGGCGGGTCTTGCCTTCGATCATGCCCTTCCAGCCGTCCAAGACCCCCACGCACTCGTAGCCGAGGGCCGAGGCCTGCAGGACCGCCCCCCGGATCGCCGGGTTCAAGCCCGGGCAATCCCCTCCTCCCGTCAATATGGCAATCCGTTTCATTGGACGTTTCCCCGTTCCGTTCCAGCCTAATGTAAATCTAAGAATTTGGGAGGCCGAGACTTCGGCCTCCCAAATTCTTAGTAGTCGCCATGGACTTCCTTTCCGGCGGCCTTCGGCGCGCCCTTGCCGTCGAGGTACCAGTCGGAGGTCACCGCCCGGGCCAGGTCGTCGGCCTTGATCCCGTAGCGGTCGAGCCAGCTCTGCGCCCACTGGTCCACCGCCTTGTTGAGCGTCTTCATCCGCTCGACGCCGGTCGACTGGACGAACGCGAGCCTCGCGCCGTCGGTCGGCTGCTCGAAGTACTCGTTGAAGATGGCGCGGCCGGCCATGTAGCCGGAGCAGCCCGCCTTCATCGCGAGCTCGACCTGCTTGGTGAAGAGGTCGAACTTCTCGCCCGCCGAGAGGAGCACCCAAGGCCGGATCGCGGCCGCGTTGAGCTTGCCGAGGTTGTCCTGCAGCTGCTGCGTGGAGTCGCCCTTGATGTCTCCCGGGAACTCCAGCTTCAGGATGTCGGTGTGCGGCCCGATGAGCTGGGTGGCCTCGAGGATGTTCTTGACCTTGCGGCCCTTGTAGGACGGGCTCGATTTGTCCTCGCCCTTGCGCGGGAAGGAGAGCTCCTCGGTCATGAGCAGGATGTCGTTGTCGCGGCAGGCCTTGGCGACCTTCTCCACGAAGGCGATCTGGGCCTTCACGTTGGCCGGGTCCTCGGTGTCGAGGTAGACGAGCAGCTTCACCGCGGCCGCGCCCATGCGCTTGATCTTCTCGACGCTCCAGCCCGGCTCGTACTCGGACGGGATGCCGGCGTCCTTGGAGGCCTCGGAGCGCACGATGAGCCCGACGTGCTTGGGCAGGGCCAGGGCGTTGAGCGCCTGGCGGGCGCCGAAGTTGACGTCGAGCAAGGTCGCGCTGGCGTGCTCGCCGAGGATCTTGACCATCAGGACCTTGCAGTCCCGGATCTCCTCGTAGGTCGGCTCGGCCGGCTTGCCGGCCCGTTCGTGCATGGCCCGCAGCGCCTTCTTGAACGAGTTGGACTGGTCGAGCGCCAGCACGCGGAACTTGTTGCTCGCGTCGGTGATCTGCCGCAGGCCCGTTAGCTTCCCCGGGGTCAGGTGCGTGAAATGGTCCTTGAGCGCCGTCGTCTTCTCAGCCACTGCCGTCATGTTTCCTCCATGTGTCTTGTTCGTTCTTGCCGTTGTCTGCCCGTTCGCGGAAGTTTTTAGCTCGCGTCCCGATCGAGACGCGAGCTAAAAACTTCCGCTGTACTTGAAGTTCACGACGCGCTCGGCGGCGCGAGAGACTCCGTTCGAGAAATGCCCGCCTTGTCCGACGCTGCGCACGCCGAAATCGAGATGGAAGCTCGGGGTCACGTAGATCCGGAAGCCCATGTTGATCCGGCTCTCCACGAAATTGTGCACGTTGTCCCATTCCAGCATGAGCAGGACCTTGTCTCGGACGTTGTAGTCCATGGCCATGAACCCGAAGATGGAGTTGGAGTTGAAATCGGAGATGTTCATGCCGGCGTTGGCGTGCAGGCCCGGGACGCCGATCTCCTGGGAGCCGACGAGATAGAGTCCGCGTTGGCGCTGGTCGTACCTCAAGTCCTTGCGGTTGTAGAGGTAGCCTTGGCCGTCGAACCCGATGACCGCGGCCGGGATGACGCGGTCGCCGTCGTAGAAGCGGAACTTCACCTGGAGGTCCGGCCGGGTGAGCTGCACCGGGCTCGAGGTGCCGATGAGGCGGTCGACGTTCATGGAGGCGCCGATGTTGAGCCGCTGGAAGACGCCGAAGCTCAGCCACTCCATGACGCCGCCGTTGGAGAAGAAGCGGGTCCGGCTGGAGTAGCCGCCGTAGTCCAGGATCGCGGCGGTCGGGACGTCCATGAGCTCCGTGTCCGCCGGGACCAGCGCCCCCTCGCCGCGCTCGGGGTCCGCGGCCTCGCCGGCGGCCCGGACCGGCTTCTTGAGCGCCGCCGCCGCGTGCGCCGCCAGGAAAAAGGAGGCGGCCGCGGCGAGCAGCAGGGTCCGGCTCATGGCGCCTTCTTCTTGGGGGCCTTAGGCGCCGTCTTGGGCTCGCTCGTGGAGCCCGCGGCGGGCTTCTCGGGGGCCGGCGGCGGGGCCGGGGGGTCCTTGATCTGGAGCCTGGCCTTGAGCTGGGCGCGGGCGAGATCGATCATCTGGCGGGTGCCCGGGTCCTGCTCCTTCGCGAAGGCCGCGTTCAGCGCGGGCAGGCCGGCCTTCTCGTCGCCCACGGAGCCGACGATCCGGGACCCCTGCTGGCGCAGCAGCGGCTCGGGGCTCTTGAGCAGGTCCATGCCGAGGCCGAGCCCGGAGGCGTCGCCGAAGGACCCCAGGGCGATCGCGGCTTGCACCCGGACCTGGACATCGCCGTCGGCGAGCCGCGCCTTCAGGACGTCGGCGGCCGAGCGGTCGCCGGCGGCCCCCAGGCCGCGGACGGCGAACTGGCGCACGCCGGGGTCGGCGTCGCCGGCCGCCTTCTTGAGGGCGGGCACGCTGTCGCGCGACGCGATGCGCTCCAGCGCCGAGGCCGCCGCCTGACGCGTCGACACCTCCGGCGACTCGAGCATCGTCAGCAGCGGCGCGACGGCCTTTTGCGACCGCATGTTGCCCAAGGTGCGCGCTGAGGCGAAGCGCACGCCCTCGGCGGAGTCCTCCAGCCCCTTGAGCAGGGCGTCCTCGGTCGCCGGATCGGAGAGGTACGTCAGGGAGATGGCGGCCTGGACGCGGACCTGCGGCTCCGGGTCCTTGACGAGCAGCTCGGCGATCTGGGTGGAGCCAGACCGGAGAAGGCCCAGGGCGTCGACCGCCGCGGCCCGGACCCAGCCGCTCTCGTCCTTCAAGGCCTCCATCAAGGCGGGGATCGCCTTGGGATCGCGCAGGCGCCCCAGCTCCTCGGCGGCCTGGCGGCGGGCCATGTGGTCCTTGTCCTTGAGGCGGGCCAGGGCGGCGTCCACGGGCGGCAGTTGGGGCGCGGCGGTCGCGGCCTCGGGGGCCGGGGCCGCGGCGTCGCCGGCCGCGGCCGGGGTCGCGCTCACGCAGAGGAATACGAGCGGCAGCAACGCAGTAAATGATCGCATAGATATGCGAATTCTAGCTTTCTTGCGCTCCACGTGGCAACGCCTCCGGCAGGAGCCTGCGGCCGCGGCTAGCTTTTCAGCAGGATCTCGGAGAGGGTCTTGTGGAGGACGTCCATCACGAACGGCTTCTGGACCACCGAAAGGGCCCCGCTCATCAGCGCCACGCCCTTCTCGCGGACCGTGTCCCGGCTGGTCATGATGACGATCTTGGGGGACTTGGCCCCGAGCTTGTTGCTGATCTCGTAGGCCACGTGATAGCCGTCGATGTAGGGCATCATCACGTCGAGGAGGCACACGTCGAGCGCCTCGGAGGTCGCGATCTGGAGCGCCTCCTTGCCGTTGGTGGCGGTCACGATATCGTAGCCTTGGTAGCTCAGGTCCATCTTGAGGAGCTCCAGCAGATCGGGGTCGTCGTCCGCGATCAGGATGCGCTTTCGATCTGCCATGTCTTCTCTCCCAGGATCCTCTCTAGATCGTCGAACAGCGATTCCTCGAGCCGCACCGACGTTTCCGTCTCGACTAAAGCCGTCCCGTGCGCCGGCGTGTCGAGCCGGAGCGTGACCGGGCAGCGGCCCGGGTGCTTCGCCAGGACGCGGCGCAGGTCCTCGAGCAGCGTCTTCTCGAGCGCCGCGGTCGAGAAGGGGATCGTGAGCCGCCGCGCCAGCCGGGCGACCGCGTGGTCGATCGGCAGGATCTCGTCGGCGATCAGCTCCGGCGCCTGGTTCTCGGCGTCCCCCCGGAAGCTGAGCCTGCCCGCGATCGTGACGATGGCGTTGAGGTTGAAGAGCTTGCCCAGGCCCTCGGCGTACTTGCGCGGGAAGACCAGAACCGTGATCTCGCCCGTCAGATCCTCGAGCACGCCGCGCGCGTACTGCTCGCCCTTCTCCTTGGTCAGCAGCTTCTTGACCTGGGCGACCATCCCTGCGACCCGGATCTGGCCGGAGACCTCGGGGCCGAGCTTGTCGATCGTGTGCGTCGACACCATGGCGAGCCGGTCCTTATAGCGCACCAGCGGATGCCCGGAGAGGTAGAAGCCCAGGACTTCCTTCTCCGACTTCAAGACGTCGTGCTCGTGGAGGGGCTGCACGTCCGGGGAGGCGGCCGATGGCGGCGGGCCCTCGTTGGCGCCGAAAAGGAGCCCTTGCCCGCGGCCTACGTCCTCCTTGATCCGCGCCTGGCGGTCCATCGTCTCCTCGAGGATGGCGTTGAGCGCCGCGCGGCCGAGGGCCACCGGCTTGGCCTGCTGGAGGCAGTCCATGGCGCCCGCCTTCACGAGGGACTCGAGCACCTTCCGGTTGGCCGCCTTGAGGTCGACGCGGCGGCAAAAATCGTCGAGGGACGCGAACGGCCCGGACGCGCGGGCCTCGAGGATCGACTCGGCGGCTCCCTGGCCGACGTTCTTGATCGCCACCAGCCCGAAGCGGATCGCCGGCCCCTCCATGGAGAAAAAGACCTCCGACTTCTGGACGTCGGGGGGGAGCACCGCCAGCCCCATGGCCTTGGCCTCGTCGAGGTAGGTGACGAGCTTGTTCTCCTTGCCCTCGACCATCGCGCTGTGGCCGATCTCGGAGGTGAGCAGCGCGGTCATGAACTCGAGCGGATAGTTCGCCTTCATCCACGCCGTCTGATACGCGACCAGGCCGTACGCCGCGGAATGCGACTTATTGAATCCGTAGCCGCCGAACTCGCACATCTGGTCGTAGACCTTGTTGGCGAGCTTGTCGGCGATGCCGTTCTTCTTGCAGCCCTTCACGAAGTCGCCGCGCTGCTTCTCCAGCTCCGCGGGGATCTTCTTGCCCATCGCCTTGCGCAGGCCGTCGGCTTGGCCCGCGGTGAAGCCGGCCAAGGACTTGGAGATCTCCATGACCTGCTCCTGGTACACCATGCAGCCGTAGGTGTCCTGCAGGATCGGCTTGAGAAGGGCGTGCTCGTAGGCGACCTTCTTCTCGCCGTGCTTGCGGGCCACGAAGTCGTTGACCATGCCGCTCTTCATGGGTCCCGGCCGGTACAGGGCCACGAGGGCCATGATGTCGGAGAAGGCGGAGGGCTTGAGCTTGCGCACGAGGTCGCGGATGCCCTCCGAGTCGAGCTGGAAGACGCCGAGGGTCTTGCCGGACTGCAG
>JACQPK010000070.1 GCA_016207565.1 Elusimicrobiota bacterium | reverse complement strand
GTGGGGACAGTCCCCACTTTACTTACTCAACTTGCGGGCGCGGGGAAGTGAAGTTAGTGAAGTGGGGACTGTCCCCACTTCACTTACTTCGATTGGAGCTCGTGGAACTTGCGGTAGAGGCGGCCTTCCGAGAGCAGCCGCTCGTGCGTGCCCTCCTCCACGATCCGGCCCCCTTCTAGGACCACGATCCGGCCCGCGCCCCGGATCGTCGTGAAGCGGTGGGCGATCACGAGCATCGTCCGGTCCTTCGCCAGCTCCGCGATCGCCTCTTGGATCGCCTTCTCCGTCGCCGCGTCCATCGCGCTCGTTGCCTCGTCGAGGATGAGGATCGGCGCGTCGCGCAGGAACGCGCGCGCGATCGCGATGCGCTGGCGCTGGCCGCCCGAGAGCCGCACTCCGCGCTCGCCTAAGACGGTGCGCTCCTTCTCGGGCATCGCGGCCACGAAGTCCGTGCAGCGTGCGCGGCGGAGCGCTTCCTGGAGCTGCTGCGGCGAGGCGTCCGGCGCGCCGTACTTCACGTTGTTCTCGAGGGTGTCGTCGAAGACGAAGGTATCCTGGCTCACGACGCCGACCAGGCGCGTCCAGTCCTCTCGCCGCAGCTCCGCCAGAGGCGAGCCGTCGACGAGGATGCGTCCGGCCGAGGGATCGAAGAGCCTCAGGAGGAGCCGCGCCACGGTCGACTTCCCGGCGCCGGACTCGCCGACGAGGGCCAGCGTCTCTCCCTTGCGCAGCGTGAAGGACACGTCCTGGACCGACGGCATCTCGCTGCCGGGGTAGGAGAAGGAGACCTTCTCGAACAGTACCTTGTCGTCGAACGACGCCTTCGCCTTCGTCCCCCAGGCGAGCTCGGGGAGCCCCGCGCCGCTCAAGGCCCTGGGCAAAAGCGAGACTCGGGAGAGGTACTCCGCGATGCGGATGCGCGCGTCGTTGATCGCGGCCACCTTCGGGATGACCCGGCTGACGATGAACAGGAACGTGAGGAGCGTCGTGCCGGAGACGTCCCAAGCGGACACCGCGACCCAGATCACGCCGCACAGCAGCGCGTCGCCGAGCAGCCCTTCCGCGAACGAGTGCGCGGCGTGCGTGACGAGGAGCGACTCCGCGTTGTCGCGCACGCGGGTCGTGAGGCCCGCGAAGCGCGACGTCTCCCGCTCCTCGGTGCCGAAGGACTTCACGACGTCGATGCCTTGATGGATCGAGGTGAGGATCGATTTCAGGCGCTCGCGCAGCAGCCCGTGCTCGACTCCGAGCATCCGCGTGCGACGGATGAAGAGGCCGCCCACGCCGTACCGGAGCGCCCCGAGGACGGCCACCAGCGCCGTGAGCTTCCACGACAGCGCGACCAAAAATCCGGAGTAGATGAGGATCGAAAGCGCGGCCGCCAGCAGGAGCATGCCGAAGTTCAGCACCTGCCCGATGTGCTCCACCTCGTTCTCGAGCGTCTGGCTCAACGACGCGCTGCTCGTGGCGTAGAAGTGGAAGACGTGCAGGCGGATCAGGCGCGCGAAGGCGCGGTCGCGGAGGTCCTTCATTACGCGCTCGGCGAGCCCCGCCGTGCCGGTCGAGACGAGGAACTTCACCGTCAGAGTGAGGCAGATGACGAGGAAGATCAGGACGATGAAGACGCCGACCGAGGGGACCACGCCCACGAGGGCGAGCGCGGACGCGAGCCGGGCCGCGGCTCCGGATGAGAGGAAATCCGGCCCGCGCTGGATGTACTCGAGGAGGGGGTAGAAGAGCCCGATCCCCAAGCCCTCGCCGAGCGAGGCGAGGAGCACGAGCCCGCTCAGCCCGAGGAGCCGCCCCCGGTAAGGCGCCGCGTGCTCGCGGAGGATCAGCAGTCCTTCGCGGTTCACGCCAGCAGGCGCTCCAGGGCCGCGTCGCGCAGGACGGCGGCCACGCGCTCGACGTCCTTCTCCGTCACCGACGTCGACGAGGGGATGTTGATCACGGTGTCGTAGGCGCGGCGGGCCTTCTCGATGTTCGCCGAGAACGCGCCCCGGTAGGGCTTCTGCAGAGGCACCGGGACCCAGAGCGGGCGCGCCTGCGCTCCGGCTTCGTTCAAGCGCCGGAGGAGCTCGGCCTTGGCGTCGGCGGAGCCCGTCTGGACGGCCAAGAGCCACCGGTTCCACTCGGCCGCGGGGGGCGTCTCTTCGACGCGCACCGACGGCAGTCCCCGGCGGTACCACTCGGCGATCTTCGCGCGCTGCGCGAGGAACTCGGGCAGCACCTCGAGCTGGGATAGGCCGAGCGCGGCGGCGACGTTCGTCAGGCGGTAGTTGAAGCCGATCTCGTCGTGGAGGTACTCGTCGGGGTCGGATTTCGCCTGCTGCGTGACGTGCTTCGCGCGCGCCGCGAGCTCGGGGTCCGCGGTCAGGATCATCCCGCCGCCGCCGGTGGTGATGATCTTGTTGCCGTTGAAGCTGAGGACCCCGAGCCTGCCGAAGGTGCCGGTGTGGCGGCCGTTCCAGCGCGAGCCGATGGACTCCGCGGCGTCCTCGATGAGGAGCAGCCGGTGCTTCTCGCAGAGCGCGCCCAGCCGGTCCATGTCGACCGGGAACCCGAGGACGTGGACGGGAAGGACCGCCTTCACCGGGACGCCGGAAGGCGTCACCAACCCCGAGCCTCCCTTCTTGCAGCGCGACTCGAGGAAGTCCTCGAGCTGGTCGAGGTCGAGGTTGAACCGGCGCTCGTCGCAGTCGAGGAACAGCGGCGTCGCGCCGCAGTAGGTCACCGCGTTCGCGGTCGCGATGAAGGTCAGCGCGGGGACGATCACCCCGTCCCCGGGCCCGATGCCGGCGAGCTTGAGCGCGACGTGCAGGCAGGCGGTGCCGTTGACGCCCGCCACGGCGTGGGGCGAGCCGGTGAAGCGGGCGGTCGCCTGCTCGAACTCGCCGACGAAGCGGCCCACCGAGGAGACCCACTCGGTGTCGAGGCACTCCTTCACGTACTTCCACGCGTTCCCGCGGATCGCGGGCTGGGAGAGCGGGATCAGGGGCGGCTTCTTCGAGGTCTTGGGCATCAGAAGTGGTTCTGGTACTCCGTTTGCGCCTTGCGGTACTCGTCGAGGCGGCCGATGTCGATCCAGTACTCGCGGATCGGGAAGCAGCCGACCGAGCGGGCCTTCTTCCGCTGGATGCGCGTGAGGAGCTCGGGCATGTCCATCGGCTTGCCGCGCGGGACGAGCGAGAGCGTCTTCGGCTCGAGGACGTAGATACCGGCGTTCACGAAATAGCGCTGGGTGGGCTTCTCGGTGATCCGCTCCAGGCGATGGTCCTTCATCGACACCACGCCGAAGGGGACCTGGTAGTCGTGCTCGCGGACGCAGATGGTGGCGAGGTTGCGCTCCTCGCGATGGAAGTCGAGGAGAGCCTTGAAGTCGATCTTCGTGAGCAGGTCGCCGTTCATGAGCACGAGCGGCTGCTTCACCGCGCCTTTCGGCAGGAGCGCCAGCGCGCCCGCGGTGCCGAGCGGCTTGCGCTCCTGGACGTAGCGGATCTCGACGCCCAGGCGGCGGCCGTCGCCGAAGCGGCTCTTGATCTGGTCCGCCT
>JACQPK010000082.1 GCA_016207565.1 Elusimicrobiota bacterium | reverse complement strand
GGGCGGAGGGGTCGCTGCCCGAGGTCTTCGACGGCGGGAGCCCGGGCGGCCCGAGGCAGAACCCGGGCGGCACGCGCTCGCAGGCCTGGTCGGTCGCCGAGACGCTCCGCGCGCTCGTCGAGCACGGTCTAGGGCCTTGATCCGCCGCGACTGGTACAAGCGCCACGTTGATATCCTCGCCCAGGCCATCGGCGCCGCGCTCGGCCTGAAGAAGAAGGGCGACGTCCAAGCCTCGATCGCCGCGATCGAGGAGGCGGTCCGCAAGACCTTCGGGACCCACGGCAAGCTCGCGTTGATGCTGCCCTTGGACCAGTTCCTCTCGCTCGCCTGCCGGGGAGAGAAGCCCTCCGCCGAGCTCCTGGCCGAGCTGGAGCGGATGTTCCTGGAGTGGGCCGCGCTCCTGGAGGCGGCCGGCGACCCGGTCCAGGCCCAGGCCGCCCGGTCCCGCGCCCGCGACGTGGCGGTCCTAGCGGGCGGTGCCGAAAGGCCCTGACCCGCGCCGTCTCCGGGGGCTAACCTGAGGGAGACCATGGCGAAGTCCGTCCTTGCGCTGGCCGTGCTGTTGTCCGCATGCCCGCTCACCCGAGCGCAGCAGTCCGTCGACGGCATCGGCCGCCCGGTGAGCGCCTCGGCCCGGGCCGAGCTCGCCGCCCTCGAGGGCGCGCTGCCTCAGCGGCGCCTCGCGCCTCAGGAGCGCGCGCTCGTCTTGACCCTCCTGAACTCGCCGGAGATGGGCTCGGGGCCGTTCAAGGAGCGCCGCGAGCTCGTGCGCTGGTTCCTCGAGCGCGGCGTCAGGCTCTCGCCCGACGCGGGCTCGGATCTCGCCGACACCGACATCTGGCGGCTCGTGCGCGCCGCGCGCGCCGCGGCCGAGGCCTTCCACATCCCGCCCGCCGTGCTGCTCTGCCTCACCTTCCGCGAGTCGAGCTTCGACCCGCGCGCCTCGGCCTGGACGACGACGGCGAAGGGCGTCGGGCAGATGACGAACGTCGCGGTGACCGAGGCGATCCACCGCATCGAGCGCGACCCCGTCCTGCGCAACGAGACCCAGCTCTACGCGACGCTGCTCGGCGCGCGGATGCCGTCGGGCGTCGAGGGAGCCTCTGACGTCGACGCGCTCACGCGCGAGGTCCGGCGCCTGGAGCTCATGCGCGCGCCTGGGGAGCTGCTCGCCGCCAAGAAGCGCGAGCGCCGGGCCGCGATCGCCTCGCATAAAGACGAGCTCGGGCACATCTACAACCTCGAGACCAACTTCGGCCTCTCCGCCGCGTACCTCGCCCATCTCCGGCGCAAGCGCTTGGCCGAGGTCGTCGACGAGCAGAAGGGCTGGCTCACGGCGGTGGGCGCCTACAACCAGGGGCTCGGCGTGATGAACCAATTGATCTACGATGTGTTCCGCGGCCCGCGGGACTTCAACGCCCAGCCGATCGACGCGGCGTTCTCGCCCGCGGCGGCGGCCCGCCTCGCGATCCCCGAGGAGCGCCGGCACGAGCTGCTGGGCGAGGTCGGCTCCGTCCACACCTGCTCTAGGCGGTGACGGAAGCCGCAGGCCGATCGCACTGTCCCAGAGGGACAGTGAGTCAGTGGTAGTCAGCCGCCGCCCTCAATCCCGGCAGCCGAGGGAGCGCTCGCGCGCGGAGCAGCGGATCCGCAGGTGGAAGTGGTCGTCGTGGGCGCCGTCTTTCTCGCGCGCGTTGAGGAGGACGCGGCCGACGCGGGCGAGGACCGCCGGGTCGGGCTCGGTCCGGCGTCCGTGCTCGAGCAAGAGCCGCCGCAGGTGCGGCGCGACGAAGATCGCCGAGACGCGCTCGCCGAAGCGCTCGCCCGCCATGAGCGCCCGCACGAGCGACCAGTTCCGGAGGACGTCGAACCGCACCGGCTTGCCGAGGTAGCGCCCCCGCCCGGTCCGGTCGAAGCGGATGAAGTCCTCCGTCAGCACCGGAGAGCCCTTCGCGTCCGTCCAGAAGAAGAGCAGATCGGCGTCGCGTCCGCTGCGGTGAGAGAGGTGCAGCGAGACCCTGCCGCCGCGGGGACCCGACAGGTCGCCGATCGCGAGCGGCTGCATCGCGGGATCGGACTCCAGGAGCCTCGCGCACGTCTCGATGAGGCCGGCGACCATGTCGTCGGTTCCGTAATGCGTGTTGCGCTCGGGGCGGATGGTCCAAAACCCCGCGCCCTCGAGCGGCAGTTGCGCTGCGTGCCGGAGCTTCGCGCCGGCATGGAACGGCAGCCCCGTGGAGACGCTCGAGGGCTTCCAGCGCAGCGCGCGGATCTGCCGCTGCGCGACATCGAGCGGGCGCGGAGCGGCCGGAGGGGCGGGCCGGGGCACGCGGAACACCGGGGCCGCGGCCTCGGTGTAGGCGGCGAGCTGCAGGCTCGCCCCCGCCAACACCGCCACGAGCGTCCGCGTCGAGGCTTTCATGTTCCTTGCCGCCTGCAATGTACCCCCCGGACCCCTGCAACACAAGAAGCGCGGAGTCAGCTTTAGTCAGCGGTTATGTGAACATCGGGGAACGGCGGAGGGAAACAATCGGGGCACTAGGGCCTAGGCGCGGTGGGTCGGACGCGTTTTGCGTCGTAGGGCTTTTTCTCCCGAACCGCGTCCCTCAAGGGCCCACAGTACGGAAGGCAGGCTGGAGTAAGATGGACGGAGCAGAGGGGGGTTCGTGAGAGAGACCCGGTTCTCGTCTACCTTGACTCGCATCGTCGTCCGTTTTCTCGTCGCTGCGCTCATCCTTTCTTCGCCGGGAGTCCACCCGTATCGCGCCTTCGCGCAGACCGTCTCCGGCTCCGCCTCCGGCGTCCGGGTCCCCGTTTCCGTCGCGTTGCCCACGGGCGGCGCCGTCGCCCCCGCCGCCGCTCCGCTTTCGACCGCGCTCGTTCCCGCCGCGCTCACGCTCGGCCGGCCGATCGCGCCCGTCACGAGGGCCGTCTCGCCCGCGCGCGCGCCCGCGGCCACCGCGGCGGCGCAGCCGGTTTCGGCGGCCGTCGCCGCGGCCGTGGCCGGCCTGGCTCCCGCGGCCAAGGACGCGGAGCGGCCGAAGGCCTCGGGAGATCTCGTGCGGGCCGCGCGGCCGGCCGCGCAACTCGGCACCGGCGCCAACGAGACGTCGGCCGAGACCGTCGGCCGGCCGTTCGAGGGCTCGAGCGTACGCCCGGTCGCCGGCGGCGACGCGGTCTCCGGGCTCGAGATCGCCGGGCGGGAGTCGGGCCTTTCGCAGGACGGAGGATTCGTCCTTGACGGGGCCGCGGAGCTGCCGGCGCCGGCCGTCGCGGCGCCGTCGCGCTGGTGGAGCTCGCCGCGCGCGCGCGCCATGGGGGCCGCGCTGGGACTCGTCGGTCTCACGGTCCTCTTGCGCGAGGCCGCCCCGGCGGCGATCGCCGCGGTCGGGATGGCGGCGCCGTATCTGTGGGGCGGGCTGCTCTCCGGCGGCGAGCCCGAGGGCCGCGGGCTCGAGCGCTTCGGCGAGTTCATCGGCGGCGCGCACAAGCCCGGCGACGCGATCACGCCGGCCGCGGCCCGCGAGGCCGCCCGCCGGGCCGGCATCGACGAGGAGAAGGCCGAGACGGCGCTCTTGCGCCTGCCGGAAGGCGCCGCGGTGCCGATCAGCGGCGGGAACTGGCTCTATCTGGGCTTCGACGCTCCCTCGGACGCTCCCGCCCCGGCGTTGGCCCTCGCCCAAGAGGGCCTGCGGAAGTTCCGCGCGCTCAAGTGGCAGGACCACCTGCTCGCCGTCGCGTACCTGGAGGAGGCGACGCGGCAGCTCGAGCAGCACCGGCGGCTGAGCGGCCAGCCGTCCTCGGCGGGCGGCGCGATCCAGCAGCTCAAGGGGAACGCCTACCTGAAGATCCTGGGAGAGCTCGCCGGCGTCCTCGCGAAGGCCGCCGAGCGCAACAACAAGCCGGACCTCCACGCGCCGCTCACGCGCGCTTCGAACTGGGCCCGCCTCTCCTTCTTCGCGCGCTCGCGCGTCCCCGAGACCATGGACGGGGCGGACCACCGGGTCCTGATGGGCGCCTTGCGCGAGCTCAAGATCGACTTCAAGGGCGACCCCGCGATGGAGCGCTACGAGGCCGCGCTGGCCGCCGTGCGCGCGTTTGCGGAAGGGGTCGGCCCGGAGGACGGGGAGACGCCGGCGGCGTCCAAGACGACGGCGCTCGTGCCGGTGTCGAAGTCCGCGCCCGCGGCGCCGAGCCCGGACACGTGGCTGATCAAGGCTAACGACGAGAAGTACCAGAACCTCCACAAGTACGGCGTGAACCTGACGCGGCTGGCGGTCGAGAACAGCCCGGAGATTCCGAGGCTGATCGGCCGCAGGGAGCAGATCCGCCAGATCGTCAAGACGCTCCTGCGCGTCGAGAAGAACAACCCGCTCATCGTCGGCGACAAGGGCGTCGGCAAGACGGCCATCGCCAAGGGGCTGGCCCGCCTGATCGCGGACCACGAGCTCCCGGAGCTCGAAGGCAAGAACGTCTTCAAGCTCGACGTCGGCGCGATCATCGCCGGGACGAAGTTCCGCGGCGAGTTCGAAGAGCGGATGAAGTCGATCATCAACGAGGCGAAGGCCTCGAAGGGCAAGGTGGTCCTCTTCATCGACGAGATCCACAACATCATGGGCTTGGGAGAGGCCTCGGGAGCGCCCTTCGACGCGGCGAACATGCTCAAGGAGGCGCTCTCCACCGGGGAGATCTCGATCATCGGCGCGACCACCTTCAAAGAGGCGCGCCACATCGAGAAGGACGAGGCGCTGGCCCGGCGGTTCAACTTCGTGAAGGTCCCGGTCCCGACCATCGACGAGGCGATCGACATCGCCAACGGCGTGAAGGGGCGCTACGAGGCGAAGCACGGCGTCACGATCGGACAGGATACGGTCGAGGCCGCCGTGAAGCTCGGCGCCCGCTACGTCACGGACCGCAACCTGCCCGACTCGGCCCTGGACCTGCTCGACGACGCCTCCGCCGAGGTCGAGCTGCGCGTCAACGAGGCCAAGCGCAAGGGCGAGCCGGTCCCGCCGCTCGTCGTCACGCCGGATCACATCTCTTTCGAGATCGCGCTGCGGACCGGGATCCCGGCGCACGCGGTCTCCGCCGACGACCTGGAGTCCCTCAAGCGCCTGCCGGACGATCTCAAGGAGAACGTGATCGGCCAGGATGAGGCGATCAGCGCCGTGGCGCGGGCGGTGCGCCGTGGACGCCTGGGTTATAAGGAAGCGAAGGAGCCGGTGGGCACGTTCCTGTTTTTGGGCCCGACCGGCGTCGGCAAGACCGAGGTCGCGCGGGTCGTGGCGAAGACGCTGTTCCGCTCCGAGAAGAACATCGTCCGCATCGACATGTCCGAGTATCAGGAGAAGCACTCCGTCAGCCGCCTCATCAGCGCGCCGCCCGGGTACGTGGGCTACGAGGACGGCGGCATCCTGACCGAGGCGGTCCGCCGGAACCCCTACACCGTCGTCCTTCTCGACGAGATCGAGAAGGCGCATCCGGAGGTGCTCGACGTCCTCCTGCAGGTCATCGAGGACGGGCGCCTGACGGACGGCCACGGCCGGGTCGTCGACTTCTCGAACGTCGTCTTGATCATGACGTCGAACATCGGCGGGAGCGAGGCGTACCAGGTGAGGCGGAAGATGGGCTTCGTGCAGCGCGACGAGCCCGAGACCCGCACGCTGGACCGCAACGCCTCCTACCTGGCCGCGCTCAAGGCCGCGGTGAAGCCCGAGTTCTTCAACCGCGTGGGCAAGCGGAACGTCGTCGTCTTCAACGAGCTGAGCCGCCTCGACATCGAGAAGATCCTCAACCTGCGCCTAAAGGACCTGCAGGCGCGGATCGCCGGGCGCATCCCGGCGGTGCGCCTGACCGACACCGCGCGGCTGCACCTCGTCGACGAGGCGACCAACGCGGAGAACCGCGTCTACGGCGCCCGCCCGATCAAGCAGGCCATCAACATCGACGTGCTCGACGCGATCGTGGACGCCGAGCTCGAGAAGCGGGTCGCCGCGGGAGACCGCGTGCTCGTAGACTGGGACGCGGCCGCGTCGAAGTACGTCGCCCGCAAGGACGGGGACCCCTCGACGCACTCGATGGGCGGTTTCGCGGCCTTCGGCCTTCCGCTCGCGCTCGGGGCGCTGTCCGGCTTCGCGTTCCCGGCGGCGGAGCTGCTCGTGGCGGGCATCGGCCTCGGCTTGTTCTTCGCGTTCAGGGCGTGGAGCGCGCGGACGAACCTGGTCCCGGGCGCGAACGCGCCTCCCGCGGCCTCGCCGCTCCTCAACGCCGCCGGCCGCGTCTCGCTCATGGCCGGAGCCTTCCTGGCGCTCGACTGGGGAGTGAAGTGGGCGATGGTCGCCTTCGGCCTCCCGGTCGTCTACCACGCGATCGTCCCGACCCGCGCCGCCTTCCTGATGTTCGCCGTGCCGATGGCCTTCATCTCCGCCGCCTACTACCTCGCGCTCGTCCACGCCAAGCAGGGCCCCGCCCAGTGGATCGAGAAGATCCGCAGGAAGCATCCGGTCCTCGCGACCGTCGTCAAGGGAGCCCTCGAGGTCCTGCTCTTCCCCGTCGGTCTGGGCGAGAAGCGCTTCGTCGGCGACCTGGTGGAGCGTTACCCGGTGATCCGGAAGCTGACGAAGGTGGCCGACGTCGCGATCGCGGCGCTGCTCGCCGCCGCGCTCGGCAACGGCGTCGAGGGGCTCGTGAACGGCCGCGTCGTCGACTTCATCCCGTTCGGCCACTCCCACGCGAACATCGCCGACTTCCTGGTGTTCCTGGGCGCGCCGCTGCTCTGGATGACGCTCGATTTCTTCGGCGAGGCCCGCAAGGCGGAGCAGCTGCGCCAGCCCGCGCGCCTGAAGACGTGGAAGTACTACGTCATGCCGATCCTCGCGATCGCCGTGTTCCAGCTGAGCACCACGGCCGGTCTCGCCGCGGTCCCCTTGGCGGCCTGGTACGGGATGCTCTTCGGCGTCCTCTTCGGGCTGGGCGTGCTGGCCTCCAACGTCTTCCTCGACGGCAAGCTCGCGGAGTTCAACCGGGCGTACCGGCCGACCGACTCGGCGGGCGCCAAGCTCGCGCCCGTCGCGCCCCGGCTGAGCCTGAGCTACCGGCTGAGGAAGCGCGCCGCGGCGCTCCTCGCCTCGCTCGGCCTCGGCGTCGGCGCTCCCCGCCTCACCGCCCAGGACTACGACGCGCTCGTCGACCGCTTCCGCGAGGCTCCTCCCAAGGTCGTCATCCTCGATTACGACGACACGTTCCTCGACAACTCCGACGGGAAGGGCCTGGTGATCACGCCCGAGCGGATCGCTTTGCTCGAGCGGCTCGCCGCCGCGAACATCCGCGTCGCCTTCGCGACGAACCGCCCGTTGGAAGGCAAGGGCTACGGGATGACCGACATGATGATGGACCGGCTGCCCGAGGCGCTGCGCCGGAATTTCATCATCTCGACCGGCGGAGGCGCCGAGGTCTATCAGTACGGACCGAACGGCGAGAAGCCCGCGGCCCCGGTGAAGTCGAACCCGCTCACGGCGGAGGAGCTCGCCGCGCTCGAGCGCGTCATGGCCGAGGAGACCGCCAAGCTCGGTCTGACCCCGCTCAAGCAGGAGAGCAAGGGCTACGAGTTCTCCGCGGTGTTCGCCGCGGGAGAAAAGCGCGTCCGGCCGCTGTTTGCGGCCGTGCAGAAGGCGGTCAAGCGCTCGGGCTACGACTTCAGCGTCACGCTCAAGGCCTTCGACGACGACCCCAAAAAGGCGCACCTCGAGCCCTACATCCGGATCTCGAAGTCCTCCAAGACGATGGCCGTCAACGGCATCCTCGAGCTGCTCGCGGCGGAAGGCGCCCGGCCGGAGCCCGAGGACGTCGTCATGATCGGAGACGATTTCACGGTCCCCGGCTTCGACTCCGCGATGGCGCGGGCGCTGCCGCAGGGAACGGCGCTGGCGGTCGGCAAGGGCGCCGACGCTCGCCTCGACAACGTGTACCTCCTGCCCGAAGTGGGGCCGGAGCAGACGGTGGACTTCCTTAAAAGAGTGAGCCGTTAGCGGGAGAGAACGAAATGACGCGAACTTCGATGATCGACAAGCTTATCGCGACGACCTTGAGCGCGGCGCTGCTCGTGACCGCGCCGGGACTCGGCTGCTGGAACGCCGTCGCCCAAGTCGTCGCCCCGACCGTGACGGGCGCAGGCGTGAGCGCGGCGCCCTCCGGCGCCGTCGCGGGCGCCGTGCCGACGTCTTTGCCCGGCGGCTCCCATGCCCCGGCCGCGCTTAGGCTGACGCCTTCGGCGCTCGCCCCGACGACGATGTTGAAGGTCGGGGCGCCGCACGCTCCTGCGGCGGCCGGAAGGCTGCAGCTCGGCGGCGCGGCGGCGTCCCCCGTGGTCGCGGGCGCCTCTCGGATCGCGGGCCCGGCGGCGCAGGCCGTCGGCAACGGCCCGGCGGCTTATCCCGTCGCCGCGGCCTCTCAGGTGGTCCCCGAAGGACTGGCCGGGCGGCTTGCTTCCCCCGTCCTCAAGCTCCTCGCCGACCCCAAGACGATCTCTCTGTCCGCCGTCGAGATCGGGCGGATGTCGGGCGGCCAGGCCCGCGACGCCGCGGCCCGGCAGATGGACCGCGTCCTCGGCGTGAACGCGGCGCCCGAGTCCGGCTCCGTCGTGGCCGGAGTGGACGCCGGCGTCCGCGCCAACGCGCTCCGCCAAGCCCCGCTCGGCACCGGCGGCGATTTCGTCCCCTCCAGCAGCCGCGTCCCCGTCTCTCCCGTCCGTCCCGGCGAGCCCTCGCCGAACCGCGGCGGCAATCGCTTCGTCAAGCTCCTCGGCTCCATGGCCTGGATCGCCGGCGGCGCCGCGATCGCCATCGGCGCGCAGGCCGCGGCCGTGGCCTTGGCCCCGGCGATGTTCGGCTTCATCCCCGGCGCGGCGCTGTGGGCCGTGATGTCGGGCGTGGTGATCGCTCCCGCGGCGCTGTACTTCCGCTACCGCATGGGCCTGCGCGACTCCGAGCGCCTCAAGGGGCCCAAGCGCCTCTTCGACGTCTCGCTCGGTCTGCTCGCGGGCGCGACCTTCGTCGCCCTACCGGGCATCCTGACCGGCGCGGTCTTCGCGAGCCCGGCCGTCGCGATCCCCATCGGGGTCATCGGCGTCGGCACGCTGCTCTCGATGATCGGCGGCGAGTCGCACCTCAAGACCGGCCTCCTCGCGCTCGGCTCGACCGCGCTGCTCACCGCGTCGGCCGCGGCGATCGGCCCGATGACGATCGGCGCGGTCTTCGGCCTGGTGGCCATGCCCGTGCTGACCACGCTGTCCTTCTTCCTCGGCCGCATCGTCGAGTCCGCCGAGACCGGGCGGCCGTTCTCGATCCCGGGCTCGATGCAGCCGATTCGCTTCCCCATCTACACCTGGGTGATGACGGGCGTCGTCTTCGCGCTCTTGACGGGCTACTCGCCGTTCTGGGTGAACGCGGCGTTCGGCGCGTGGATGTTCCTCGGCAGCAGCAAACTGTTCAATTACGCGTATCTCGGCGCGCTCGGCCTGGCGCTGTTCTCGGGCCTGCAGGCGCCGGTCACGTTCCTCGTGATCGCGTTCGCTCCCGAGCGAGCGGCCGTGTGGGCCGAGAAGCTGCTCGGAAAGATGCTCCCGGCCGGCCGGCCCGCCCCGTCGTCGGCGGCGCCGGTCAAGAGCGAGCCGGTCTCGCTCACGGCGAAGGCCTGGCCGAAGTACCACTACGCGATCCAGACCGGCATCTACCTAGCGACGCTGTTCGGGTTCGGCTGGTTCATGGGCGCGAGCATCGTCGGGGTCGGCTCGATCATCACGAACACGCTGATCGCGTCCGCGCTCGCGTTCATCCCGCTCATCTTCGCCAAGAAGATGATCAAGGCGATGATGAAGGCGGAGCCCCTCGATGAGGCCCGCAACCCGGTGGTGTTTAGGATCGTCCGGCGCCAGTGGGAGAAGGCGAACGCGGCGCGCGTGAAGGCCGGCAAGAAGGCGTGGCCGCTGCCGGAGCTCGTCCGCGTGCCCATGCCCGTGCCGAACGCGTTCGCGACCGGCATCTGGCCGTCGAAGGCGCTCATCGGCGTCACCGATATCTTCAGCGAGATGACGCTCGAGCCGGAGATCCTCCGCTCGGGGCTCATCCGCATGCTCGATCGGGTCGAGCCGCACGGCAAGCCTTTCCAGGCGTTCCGCAACGGCATCGGGAAAAGCATCCCCGGCATCGCGGCGGACGCCGGCCCTCAGGCGGTGATCGGGGCCGTGCGCAACGCTTCTCGCGAGCAGCTGGAGGCCCTGGGCGAGCGGATCATGGCGGGCGTCATCGGCCATGAGATCAACCACATCCTGCACCGGGACATGATCCTGGGCGCAATCGCCGGGGCGCAGTCCTCGGGCATCGCGTTCGCCTCCTACGGCGTCCTCTGGGCCGTCGGCCACGCGCGGTACTTGGCCCGCAAGGCGATCGATTACGTCCGCGGCCGCTCCACGGAGCCGCGCCGGGATGACGGCGGGACGAAGGAGGAGGGGACGCGGAACCTCGAGGGCGGCATCCGCCCCGAGGCCGTCGACCCCGTTTCGACGGGCCTCGCGATCAAGACGATCGCGGGCCTGGTGAAGGTCTTCGTCGCGCTCTGGGCGCCGGTCGTGGCGCAGATGCTCCAGATGGCCTCCGGCCGGACCCGCGAGGCGCACGCCGACGAGGGCGGCGCGATCTTGAGCGAGGACCCTGCGGCGCTGGCGCTCGGCCTCGGCCTCCTCATGAGCTGGCGGCCGAACGCCGGTTTCCGCTTCGACCGGCGCCGCCTGCCGTTCATCGCGGCGACGCAGCAGCTCTTCACGGTGAACCCGGGCGAGCAGTTGCTCGAGGCGGGGGTGCTGGAGTCCTCCGAGCGGTTCCAGGGACGGCCCGTCGAGAAGAAGGATAACGCGTTCCTGAACCTGTTCATCACGCACCCGGACACGACGGAGCGCATCGAGAAGCTGTGGGACATGACCCAGGCGATGGACGCGAAGCACGGTCCTCGAGGGGGCGGGGGGGGCGGCGGGGGAGGATCCCGCTCCGCCGCCGACGGGACGCGGAATCTGAGCGCGGACGATCCGGGGGGCGGCCTGAGCCGCCGCCACCCCGGCTCGCTCCGGCACTCCCACGGCGACGAGTCGTACGCCGCCGTGGACGCCGACACGGACGAGGGCCTCCGCCTCCCCGGGCTGGACGCGAGGCTCTCGCCCGTGGTCGACGTCCTGCGGTCTGAGATCGGCTCGAGCCCGGCCAAGCGGCGCCGGCTCGGCCACCTCGTGGCCGCGCTCGATCGCCATCTGGCCGCTGAGGGGACGGTCCGGTTCACGGGCCTTGCCCTCAGCGGCCAGATGGTGGCGGCGCACTACGAGCCGTCGACCAAAGCGATCTACCTGAACCAGATGCTCCGCCGGTCCAACCCGAAGCTGCAGGCCGCGCTGCTCGCGGCCCAGCTCCAAGAGGTCTCGGACCATCAGGAGGGCCGCACCGCCGCCACCAAGGAAGCCGCCGCGCGCCAGGTCCTGGCGCTCGACGCCTTCCTTGACGGCACGGACATGCGGGCGATGGCCGAGACGATCGACATCAACAACCCGCTCGAGGCCCAGCTCTTCGAGTCGCAGATCGAGCAGCGGCAGTGGGCCGCGGCCGGCTCCGGCGCGTTCGAGCAGGTCTTCTCCGAGCTCGAGACCGTGCCGATGATGCTGCAGAAGGCGCAGGACCAGGTCTCGCTCCTCAAGCGCCAGCAGGCCGACCTCGCCGACGAGCTCGGCCTCGTCCGCACCGGGCTCGAGGGGCCTATCGGGGTCGCCGGCCTCGCGCATCAAGAGCGCGTGCTGGCGGAGCGCTCGCGGATCCTCGAGGGCTCCGTCTCCCTGGCGGTCGCGCAGCTCGAGATGCTCGAGCGCGAGTCCGTCGCCTCCGGCGGCAAGCTCGAGACCCCTCTATCGGCCGGCGTGCAGCCGGCCGACGTAGACCCGTCCTCTTGGAAGCTCGTGCCGGTGAAACAGAAGCCCGCGGTCGACCCGAGGCTCGCGGAGCCGGTGGCGCTCATCCGGAACACGATCGCCGCCTCCTCCGACCCAAGGATCCGGGCGCTCGCGCCGGTCGTGGGCGCCCTCGAGCGGCTGACCGCCGCCGGCGGCCGCGTGGCCCTCGCGCCGTCGGGCGACGACGCCGTCGCGTACTTCTCGCCGGTCACCCTCGACCTCGTCGTCGGAACGCAGTTCGCGAACACGGATCCCGCGCTCGTCGCCGCCATGATGGTGCACGAGCTGACCCACGCGCTCGATTATTTCGAGGGCCGGCCGTTGACCCGCGAGACGGAGAAGAACGCGTTCACCAACGAGGCGATCTTCATCGGGGCGTTCGACCCTCGAAAGATCGCCGCCCGGCTCGACGTGCGCAACCCGACGGAGCAGGCGGCCTACCAGCTCATCTACCACGCCCGCGCCCGCTACGTCGAGGGCAACACCAGCCTCGAGTCGATGATCTCCGAGGCGTACCGCAAGCTCTTCGGGGCGCATTTCGAGGGCCTGCAGACCGCGGGCCAATTGCTCGACGAGACGCGGCGCAGCAAGCTCGCCCCGCTGATCGAGGTGCGCGGCCAGCTCGAGCAGCGGGCCGAGCTCCTCGCCGCGGCGGCCGCGAAGGGCGACCCCGGGCGCCGCGCCCAGCTCGCGGCGGTCCAGCGGACGATCGCCCTCACCGAGGCGCACATCCGGCTCTTCGAGCGCCAGGTCGAGCAGCTGGAGACGATCGGGCCGGACGCCGACCCCGCGCCGCCGGGGCCGAAGGGAGGCGCCGCCGGCGGGTTCTCGGGCGGGACGCGGCAGCGGCCGATGTCGATCATGCCGAAGGGCTTCGGCCCGAAGCTCGGGCTGACCCATCTCGAGTCGAACCTCCTGCCTCCGTCGCTCGCTCCGCCGCCCCCCCGGGCGCCGGACCCCGGAGAGGCCGGCGGGGGCGGCCTTCTTCGGCGGGCATGGCGGCGGGCGACGAGCCTGCTGCGCGTGCTCCCCGAAGAGGGCCGCAACCGGGAGTTCTGGAAGTTCGTCGGCCTGCAGGCGCTCCTCACCGTCGGCCAGTCGTTCCACTACACCGCGCTCCCCGGCCTCATCGCCCCTCGCCCGGAGGACAGCTCCCGGCTCGGAGCCAACCGGGCGGTGAACTGGGGCGCCCAAGCGTTCTCCAACCTGGCGACCGGCCCCCTCGTCGACCGGACCTCCGCGCGGGCCGTGCTCGTGGGGACCCATCTCGGCCGCGCGGTGTTGATGCTGGCCGTGCCGGCTCTGTTCTTCGGACTCGGCACGTCGAGCTTCATCGGGGCCTTCCTCGCGGTGATCGCGCTGCACGGCTTCCTCCAAGCCACGAGCATCACGGGCGGCACGGTCGCCTACAGCCGCATCCTCGGCCCCGACGCGGCCCACTATAACCGCGCGAACGCGGTCTTCAACATCGTCGTCAGCGCCGCCGGGGTGCTCGCTCCCTTGGCCGCGGGCGCGTTCATCGGCGCTCTCGGCGCCGGGCTGTCGACGCCGGGCGCGGGCAACGCGCTCTCGTATGCCGTCTACGGCGTCGTCCTCGCGCTCGCGACCGTCGGGTTTTGGAGGCTCTCGCCGCCGCGAGACCCCGTGCTACAGGCGCGGCGCGACCTGGAGGGGAAGCTCCGGGAGAGCCCGCCCTCCGGGCCCAGAGTGCGCGGGGTCGCGGCGCGCGAGGAGCAGGGCCGGTCGGTGCTCCTCGTGGAGGTCCAAGGGGATCCCGCGGAGTCCCGCGGCGTGCCGGAACGCTTCGCGGACTACGAGGTGCGGGTCGTGCCGCAGCGCCGGGTCCTCAAGGAGCTCGCGGAGGGCTTCAAGATCCTGTGGTCGATCCGGTTCCTGCGATACACCTTCCTCTTCTCGGGGCTCAACTACCTCGTCGCCGACTCCCTGATATTTACGGCGCTGCCCCGCTACATCGCGACGCTGCCGGAGACGGGCGGTCTTTCGGCCGTGGCCGGCGTCCCGCTGCTCGGCGGGCTCGTGTCGGCCCTCACGAGCAAGGCCGGCGTCTTCGGCCTCTACCTCGCGTCGGGCTCGCTCGGCATGGCGATCGCCTCGGCCTGGCTCGCGCTGCGCAAGCCGAAGGAGAAGGCCGAGCCCGAGGTCGTGTCGCCCGGAAAGCTCGACCGCCAAGACCGCGCGGGGTGGTGGACGGGGCTTTTGTTCGGCCTGGCGGCGCTCCTGTACTGGCCCGTGTTCTTCTCCACGAGCCTCTGGACCTCCGTGGGAGCGATGCTCCTCCTGAGCACGCTCCAGGGCTTCGCCGCGGTCGTGTGGCCCGGGCTTTACCAGCGGGCGCTCATGGAGCAAAAGCCCCACGACATGGGCAAGGCGTACGCGGCGCTCTACTTCTACCAGCTCGCGCTCTCCGTCCTGGGCGTGCTGCTGTTCGGCTGGCTGATGGCGGTGCTCCCCGGCTCGACCGCGTTTTGGGTCGTCGGGCTCACGATGACGGCGGTCGCGCTCCTCCAAATCGCCGAGATTTTCGTGGTTTTTCCGTCGACACGCGCCAAGAAATAGAACCCCCATCCCCCGGCCCATGCGCCCTTGGGCCCTCTGCCTGGGCCTCCGTGGGCCCTAGGGCCCGAAGGCCGGAGCCGGTGTCCGTGGTACGATCCGGTACAACCCGGTTCCCGAGGAGCACTCGATGAAGACCCTTCGCGCGGCGCTCGCTTCCACCCTCTCTCTCGCTCTCGTCGCCTTGTCGCCCGGCCTCGGGGCGTATCATGCCGCCGCGCAGGTCGTCAATCCCGCTGCCGCGGGCGCCAACGCGACCGGCGTCTCCGCCGCCGGGGTCGCCGGCGTCGCTCCCGCCGCCGGAGCGCAGGGCTCGATGCAGCTCGCGCCGCTGCCGGGGCTCACGCAGGCCGCGCTCACGCTCGCCCCGAACGTGCTCATGTCCCCGGTCGCGGGCAACGGCTCCGCGCGCGCGTCGATCGCTCGTAACGCCGGCCCGGCCCCCGTCGCCGCGGCGGGACGCGTGGTGGGCCTGCCGGCCGCCGCCGTCGCAGGCGCCGCGCGCACGGTCGCCTCGCCGGTAGCCGCCGGCGCCGTCGCCGCCCCGGCGAAGGCGCCCGGCGAGAAGCGCACCGCCCTCGGCGACCTCCGGCGCGACATCCCGGACTACCGGGGGATGGCGACGGACCAGGCCCGGGCCGCGCTCGACGCCGACATGGCGCTGCGCACGGGCGGTCTCGGCACGTTACAGGCCCACGGCTCGGTGCTGGGCTCCGGACAGGTCCTCGGCACGGGCGGCGAGTCGGTCTCGCTCAAGAAGGGCTCCCGCCGGACGCCGGATCGGAAGCGCGGCGGCTCGCCGCACTTCGAGGAGCCGGGCGATTCGCGCGGGAACTCCGAGGACGTGAGCGATCTCGACGAGCTCGGCAACCCGCGGCGCGAGCAGTCCGACGGCCCGGACTCGGTCTCCGACGAGTTCGGCGGCGGCTCGCGCGGCGGCTCCGACCTCTTCTCCGTGCTGCCGATGACGCTGGCCGCCACTTTCACGGGAGTGGCCGCCGCGGCGAGCAACATCGCGCTCCTGCCGGTGTACCTCGGCCTCATCGTGCCGTCCTTGATCCTCCACGAGATGGGCCATGCGTGGGTCGCCGAGAAGCTGGGCGACCCGACCGGCCGCCTCGACGGCCGCCTGAGCTTCAAGCTCCGCGACTTGAAGACCCACATCGACCCGTTCTGGACGCTGCTCCTGCCGACGATCTCGATTTTGACCGGGGGCTTCATCTTCGGCGGCGCCCGGCCCGTGCGTACGAACCCGAACAACTTCCTGCGGCCCACCAAGGACGAGGCGAAGGTCGCCTTCGCGGGTCCCGCGGTGAACTTCGGTCTGGCGCTCTTGGGCGGCTTCGCGTACATGGGCGCGGTGTCGATGGGCCTGGCCACGGTCGGCTCGATCCTGGCCTTGTTCGTGTACTTCAACGCGATGCTCGGCCTCTTCAACCTGCTGCCGTTCAACCCTCTCGACGGCAGCTACCTGGTGCGGGCCTTCCTCAAGTCGAACTTCGTCAACCGCTTCATCGACGGCCGCCGGATCTCCGCGACGCTGGACGCCAACGTCGGGCTCCAGATGGCGATCGGCCTCGTCCTGCTCTTCACCTGGCTCGGCGCCCCGCTGGCCTTCGCGAGCCAGTGGCTCGCGGGCCTGTTCATGGGCGGCGTCCACCTGCTCGGCTCGGCGCAGCTCGCCACCGGCGCGCTGCCCGCGCTCGCCGCGCTCGGCTTGATGCTGCAGCCGGTCGTCGGCCCGAAGCAGGAGGACATCGTCCGTCTGAGCCCGGGGCCGGTCGAGACCCGGATCGCCGCCACGCGCACGTCGCCGCGCGACGGCTCCAGTCCCGGCACCATCGCGGAGCCGGTGAAGCTGCTCGTGCGGCTCACGGGAGCGCCGAAGCCGCTGCCGCGCTTCGTCCACATGGACCTCGTCGCGCGTCCTTCCGGCAACGGGCTGATCGACCAGGCCAAGGCGGGCTACTACGCCGACACCTACCGAAACATGCTGATGGATCTGGAGGCCGCCGGCCTCGGCCCGCAGGTCCTCGAACGTTACAGCGCCTCCGCGGTGGCGACCTACGACCTAATCAACACCGCGACGATCGTGCTGCCCGCCGACCGCGTAGCGGAGTTTCGCGCGGCGATGGAGGCGCGGGGCTTCCGCGTCGACGCCAACAAGGAGCGGCGCATCATCGAGCCCGTGCAGCCCGACGAGAACCGGCCGGACGCCCCCTCGCCGGACGCCCGCGGCGCCGTCACGCTGCCCGAGACCTTCGGCGTCTCCAGCATGGGCCCGCTGCACGAGAAGGGCCGTGAGCTGTGGGGACCGTCCCCGCTCTCCCTCGGCTTCTTCGGCCGCCTGACGCTCAGGACGCTGCGCCTCTTCGGCGCGAAGCTCCCCGAGCCCGTCGTGGCGGTGATCGACAGCGGCATCGACCCGAAGCACAAGGTCCTCAAGCACGTGAAGGAGTCGATCAACGTCACGAACGGCAAGCCCAACGACGACATCGGCCACGGCACCTGGACGCACGGCGCCGTCCTCGCGTACGCGCCGTGGCTGAAGAGCTCGATCCACATCCGCGCCTTCGAGAACGGGGGCGCGACGACCGACGACATCCTGAAGGCGCTCAGCGTCGCGCGGGAGAGGAAGGCGATCATCACGTCGAACTCGTGGGGCTCCGACAGCGGAGACCCCGAGGAGCCCGACGCGAAGATGGTCTACGAGATGTCCGCCAAGGAGGGCATCATCAACGTCTTCGCCGCGGGCAACGCCGGGAGCGGCAAGAACACCGTCGGCTCCCCGGCGATCATGAGCTACGTCGACCCGGCCAGCGGCGCGCCCAGGATCCTGTCCGTCGCCGCGACCGACCGGCAGAAGAAGGTCGCCTATTTCTCGTCCCGCGGCCCGGGCAGCCCGACGACCGACGGCAACGAGAAGTACAAGGACTGGCCGCACCGGCCGGACCTGGCCGAGGTCGGCTACAACACCGAGGCCCCGTGGCCGACGTACATGCGGGCCGATCGCACGGACCCGGTATACGGGCCGGTGAAGGCGATCTCGGGGACCTCGATGTCCACGCCGAAGGTGGCCGGGACGATCTCGCTCCTCGCCATGCTCTTCGGCGTGACCCAGGTCGGCGAGAAGCTCGACGCGATCGTCAACGCGGTGATGAAGACCCTCTCCGCCGCCGGCCAGCCGGACGACGTGGGCAAGGGCTTCAACCACGCCGCCGCGGCCTTCGCGGAGCTCTCGAAGACGATGACGCCGGTGCTGCCGCTCGGCATCGCGCGGTTCGCCCTGCGCCTCCTCTCGCCCAAATGAGGACCGGGGCGGCGAGAGGTGCCGCCCTGGTAGCCATCGCCGCGCTCTTCGCGGGCGCCGGCGCGCAGGTTCCGCCCGTGCCGGAGCCGGTCGACGCGCCGCTTTTCTCCCGCGAGCTCTGGGGCGAGCTGCCGCCGCTCGATCCCCTGCTCGCCTCCTGGCTCCGCGCGCGTTATCCGGGGACGCAGACCGCGATGGTCCGCCGGCTCGAGTTCGACCGAGGCGACGCGGTGATGGCGCAGGCGGTGGCCCGCGGCTACGCGGGTTCGGACCTCTTTTCCGATTCGGGGCTGCGGGGCCCGTGGCTCTATTTCATCTACGGCGACGACGTCAGGCGCCTGTTCGACCACTACGAGTTGCGCGTCGTGACCCTGCCGTCCGGGCAGACCGACGACGGGGAGCCCTACGAGATGCAAGGCCTGCTGCTGGGCGGCGGCAAGGTCGTCGCGATCTACAGCCTCTCGGAGTTCGAGTTCCACAACCCGTACTTCCCGTCCCACAAGTTCCGCTTCCGCGATCCCGTCGTCTATACGATCCGCGGGCGCGCCGACCTCGGCATCGACGGCGCCTGGGTGAAGTGGAAGATCCTCTGGCCCAAGATGGACCGCTTCGTGAAGGTCTCGCCCACCGAGGTGCGCGTCGAGACGAGCCTCGGCTCCACGACGGACCCTCTCCGTCCCATCCGCCGGAAGTCCTAGAGAAGTCGCTGCGGCCAAAGGGCCCACGCGGGGGTAGGCACTCTTCCAGCGCGTTCGTGCCCGCAGGGCCTGATCCGTCCCCGGGCGCCCTGGCGTATACTGCGAGCCATGACCCGCATGAGGCGCGTCCCGGGCGCCGGAGTCCTGCTCGCCGTCCTCGCCTCAGCTTCCGTCGCGCAGACCGTCCGCGTCGTCGTGCCGCAAGGGACGGGCGCCCCGGCCCTCGGCCAGCTCGGCGCCGTGATCCAGGGCGCGGCCGGGCAGGGCCCGACTCAGGTCGCTCCCGCGCTCTCCCGATCGGCGCTATCGTTGCCGGCGACGGTCCTGCGGACGGCCCCCGGGACGGCCGTCATCGGCGCGGGCGCCGCGGCGGCTCCCGCCGCGGGGAACCAGGCCTTATCGGGCGCGCAGGCCGAGAAGCTCGCGATCCTGCTCGAGCGCGCCTCCGGCGCCTCCGCTCTCGCCTCCGCCGCGGATCCCTCCGCGCGGACGTCGGCCCAGAGCCGGTCCCAGACCCCGGCCGCGACCCGCGTGCTGTTCGAGCGCGTCGCGACGGAGCTGGAGGGAATGTCCACGGAGCGGCTGCGCTCGATGCCGCTCGAGGAGCTCAACGCTTGGTCCGCCCGGCTGCTCGAGGGCCCGGTCTCGGTCTCGGGTAGTGAAGTTAGTAAAGTGGGGACTGTCCCCACTTTACTTGCTCCGGCCGCGGGGTTGGGGGTGGCGGCGCGCGCCCAGGCTCCGGCCGCCGAGCCTCAAGACAAGGTCCCGGCTCCGAAAACGGAAGAGCCGCCCATCCCGGCCGAGGCCCAGCGCACGATCCGCGGATTCACGCTCGCCAGGATCTTCTCGATCTCCGTCTTCGCGCTGCACCAGATCGCCTTCGCCTTCATGGCGATCGACGCGGTCGGCGGGGGGGCGTTCGCGACCGTCATGCTCATCAGCGGCCTCGCGTCGATCCCGCTGGCGTTCGTCAACGGCATGCTCGTCGACAAGCTGTCGCCGCGCCATATCCTGGTCGGCGGCTCCACGCTCCTGGGCGTCGCGTCCGTCGTGATGGGCCTCCTCAATACGGCGGGGCTGATCAGCTTCGGCACCCTCATCCCGTTGTCGATTATCACGCAGTTCATGCTGATCGCGGTCATCGTTGGCGAGGCGTCGCTCATCCCGAAGATCCTCAAGGACGCGCCGTACGCCATCCCGCGCACCTTCGCGCGCTTCGACCTCATCTTCGCCGGCATCAGCGCGCTCGCCTCGGTCGCGGGGGGGATCGCCGTCAAGGCGTATCTCGGCTACTCGGGGACGTTCTTCCTCTACGCGGCGATCCAGGCCCTCGTGGTGATCCCGATCTATCTCTGGTTCATGCCGAAGGTCGAGCAGACGGTGAAGGCGAACCCGGGCTTCATGGAGGCGATGTCGCGTCTGAAGAAGAGCCCGTACCTCCTCGGCCTCCTCGGCCTCAGCTTCGCGGCGGTGTTGCTCGTGTACCCGCTGCGGATCACGCTCTTGCCGGTGATCATCAACAAATTCCTCGGCGGCACCACGGCCCAGCTCGGCTTCGTGAACACCGCGGTCTTCCTCGGCATGCTCGGCGCGAGCGTCTTCAACGTCACCCTCGCGAAGAAGTTCGCGAACAGCCGGCTGCTGATCGCCTCGGCGGCCGCCTTCGGCGGGTTCGGCGTGCTCCTGGCCTTCCCGACGTCGATGACGGCGATG
>JACQPK010000075.1 GCA_016207565.1 Elusimicrobiota bacterium | reverse complement strand
GCGGCGGCCATGATGTCGCCGTCGGAGGCGCCGAAGCCGTCCCGGGTGAAGACCTTCCCCATCCGGCCCTCGGCCTTCGGGGCCATTCCTTTATAGGAGGTGCCGTTGGCGTAGGAGATCGACGCCTTGTGCGTGCCGTGGCCGATGTAGTCGTTGTCGCCTTCGCCCGTCACGTCGTAGGAGGAGACGCGCGGCGAGGGCGTTCCCGCCTCGGCCATCGCGTTGATCACGCCCGCGAAGTCGGGATGCGTGACGTCGATGCCGGTGTCGATGTCGAAGATCCGCCCGCCCTCTCCCTCCACGCGCAGCTTCCAGGTCTGCGGCAGGTTCTGCATCGGCCCGCTGTCGAGGAGGTGGACGCGGTAGCCGCCGCGCGACGCGTCGATCGAGGCTCCGGCCCTCTCGGCGTAGCGCTTGAGGGCCTTGGCCTTGCGCTTCGGGACGCTGATGAAGACGCGGTTGTCGCCGATGTCCGCGCCGAGGGCGTGGCGGACCTCGACGCCGGCGGCCTTGAACTCGGCCAGCTCCTTGTCTCCAAAGCCGGCCTCCCGGAGGATACGCTCGGCGAGCGGCGCCTTCGCGGGATCGCGCGAGATGTTCGTCGTGGAGGCGGCGATCGCATGGCCGCCCCTGGGCTTGAGCCAGAGGTTGACCCGGGACTCGACCTTGCGGGCGACGAGGACGTGGCCGCCCTCCGGCAGGCTGATCCGCTCGACCTGCAAGCGGCCCCCGTCGGGCCCTTCCCAATAGTTCAGCAGGCGGAACAGGAGGTCGACGCCCGGCTCGTCGGCCGAAAACGGCAGGAGCAGGACGCCGCGGTCCTGCAGGCTCCCGTAGAGGCGGCCGATCGACTGGAGCACCGCGAGGTCCTTCAGCGGTCCCGAGGCCACCTGCCGCCACAGGACCGACATGAGCCGCTGCAGGCGCTCGGCGTCGGAGTCGCCCGAGCGGCGGCTCTTGCGCGCCAGATCCTCGAGCTCGCGCCAGGCGCCTTTCTTGTTCCCCGACGCGGTGGAGCGCAGGCCCTTCGAGAGCACGTACTGGTCGTCGAGCTGCCGCAGCGCCCGCTCGAGGAGGTGGCGGCCCTTCTTCGCGTCCTCCGCCTCGCCCTGAGGGAGCCACTGGGTCGCGCCGGGCGCCACGATGATCCGGGCGGCGTTCGGGCGGGCGTGCAGCTCGGCCAGGTCGCCGGCCTCGGTCACCTTCGCGCGCCCGCCGGAGAGGGCCTTGAACTCCTCGGGGTCGCGGAGGGTGTCCTTCTCGGGCCTCACGACGACGACGTCGTAGTCGTACGGCAAAGACAGCGAGACCTGCGCCTCGCGCACGACGCGCTCGAGCACGCCGATCTTGAGCTCGCGGAGCCACTTGCCGCCGAAGTCCTCTTGGAGGCGCGCGCCGAACTCGTGCGCGATGGACGCGAGCATCCCCTCGGGCTTTTGGGCCGGCGGACCCCGGCCGCGGTTCTGGTGGAAGTGGTAGAGCTCGTGGCGGAGGACGCGCTTGAGGAGCCACGGGAACCGCGCGAGCTCCGGCCGGAGGTAGACGCCGTGCGGCGTCGTGAAGCCGAACGAGAGCCGGGTGGCGATGCTGCCGCCGCGGTAGGCGTGGATCGTCCCGCGCCCGGGCGCGTGGCCCGCGAGGCCGGCGACCGCGGCCGGGCCGAGGCCCAGCTCGCGCAGGGCGCGGCGCACCGCCCCGTGGAACTCGTCCTCCGAGACCCGGCGGCCCGCCCAGACGGCGGTGGCGAGGAACGCGACGTCGACGGCGGCGTAGAGCGCGAGGCCCGCGGCGACGCCGAAGGTCCCGTAGGTGACGACGGTCCACAACGCCTGCGCGGCCGAGAGGACGGCGGTGCCCTGCGCGGCCTGCATGGCGGACTGGACGCCCAGCGCGCCGCCCGCCCACGCGAGCGCGGCCGGGACCGCGAGGGCGACCGCCCACGCGGCCGCGGCGAAGGCGGTCGCGGCCGCGGGCGCGACGACCGACCGATAACGGACGTCCTGGCCGGCGACCCCGAAAGCCCCCTCGAGCGCCGGCACGGCGGGGCTCCGCCCCGCCAGAGGGCGGACGGGCTCAATGGCGAGGGGCGCGGCGGCCGAGGGCCCTTCGACGGCGAGGGGTCCCGAATGGCGCGCCTCGACGGTGGGACGTTGAAGATCCACGACGGGCGCCGCGGCGACCGTCGTGCCGAGCGGCCGCGCCGTCGCGGCGGGCGCGACGTCCTCGGAGGCGCCCGTTCCCGAAGGTGCTCCGCGGCGTTGGGCGAAGTCCCGGTCGGCCTCGGCGCTCGCGTTCTCGCCGGAGTTCCCCTGGGGCACGGAAAGGGCGGGCTGAGAGAGCCGCTCGACCGAGCGGCCGAGCGCGGTCGGCTCGGAAGGCCTGGCGGCGCCGGCGTCGCGCCAGAGGAGGCTCCGCAGCAGGCTGCCGCCCCCGGCCCCGGCCACCGACTGCGCCGCGGCACCTGGGCTCGCGCCGGCCGCGGGCGCGACGCGCACGACCACCGTGCCCGGCGCGGCGGCGGTCCGCCGGCTGGGCGCGACCACGATCGCGCTCCGCGGCAGGCCCAGCGGCGCGGTCAAGACGGACGGAGCGAGCGAGACCGAAGGGGCGGCCACCGGGAGCGACGCTCCCGCGGCCCCGATCGCGCCGCCGGCCGGGGACACCGGGATGTTCGGCCGCACGATCTCTTGGGCGAAGACGCGCCAGCACTCGAGCCCCGGGGCGAAGGCCACGAGAGCGGCCGACAACAACGCGGCGACAGCCTTCCTCCAGCTCATTGGATCAGGATCATGTCGGGGAAGTCATCCTTGCGCCGCCGGGTCTTCCGCTGGGGCCGGGGCGCGTCGCGGTAATCCCACTTCGCCGGCTTGTAGATCGGCTCCGGAGGGATGTCGGGTTCGATCTCCGGCTCCGCCGAGCGCCGACGCCTCGCCTTCTTCGGCCCCGGCGCGTTCAGCAGGTAGACCCGCTCCTCCTCGTCGAGCTCCCACGGCTCTTTGGCGAGAGCCTCCTTGTCCAGCAGGTGGAGGCGGTGCGTCCCCTTGGCCTCGAACGCGCTCGACCCGATCCGGAACGGGCAGACCATGCCGAGCTGCATGATGAACGCGCGCCCGGATTGGATGCCGATCGCCTTCATCTCGCCGTTGAAGAAGAAGCTGACGCGCTGGAGGTCCATCTGCGTCCCGAAAATGAAGCGCCCCGAGTTCTCCTCGGGGCGGTCGCTCGCCTCGCCGACCGCGGGCGCGACCAGCGGAGTCGCGAAGTCCGCCTGGAGCCTCGTCTTCATCGAGCCGCCCAGGCGGCTGACGCCGAAGCCGCCGAAAGGCGTCCACATGCCGTAGGTGCGGCTCACGACCGCGTTTAGGCCGTAGCTGTTCACGCTCCATTCGAGCCGGCCCGTGTTGCGGCTGTCGACGAAGAGGCCCGGAGCCGCCTCGATGCGGTCCCACTCGCTCAGGAAGTTGAAGTAACCCCTGACGTGGTTGTAGTTCAGCGAGACGCTCACCAGCGGCAGCTCCCGGCCGCCGAGGAAGTGGCGGCGCAGGCTGAAGCCGAACGAGTTTGACTGGCCGTCGGCCTTCGTGCCGGGCGAGAGCTGGTAGCCCTTCGGCACGGTCATGTTCGCGCCGCGCAGCGACAGGTCGTAGCGGCCGGGCAGGCCCAGCCGGAGGTGGAGCGCCAAGTTCGGGAACGTGACCGAGTTCGGCAGCACCGACTCGGGATGCTTGTCGGCCAGCGCGGGGACCTCCATCGCCGGGAACTTCTTCTTGTTGAGCGGGATGGAGCCGAGGCCGAAGCTGATGTCCGGCTGCCAGCGCCAGTCGCGGAGCTCGTTGGGCGGGTCGAACATGGAGCCCGCGTTGAAGGCGAGGCCCTGGACGACCTCGTTGGACAGCCAGCCCGCGATCCGCTCGAAATCGGCGGACATGCTGGGGTTGGCGCGTGCCTCCACCGCCCAAACGACGGCAGCCAAGGCGACCGGGAGCGCCCAAAGACGAGGGGTCGGCGTTTTCACGCTCTGCACTGGCGATTTTAGCCCGGCTGGCCGGCCGGGGCATGGGCCCTAGGGGCCCAGATATTAGGGAAAAGGTCCCAAGAAACCGAGGTCTAGAAGGCCCATGTGCCGAAAAAGGCCCGGCACCGGGTCGCTCCGGTGCCGGGCTTTCGAGGATTAAGACGCCGTTTTCTAGGGGTTCTCGAAGACCTTCAGCGTGATCCCGACGAGTTGGAGTCCCACTCGCTTGTCCTTGAACATCTTGAACACGGCCACCTGAGCCGCCGGCACCGACTCGGCCGGGATCAGGAAGACGTGCATCTCGTCGCCTTCCGTCAGGATCATCGCGAAGGTGCGGCTGTTGGGGTCCACGGCGGGGCCGCTCGCCCCCTCTTTGACGTCGCTATAGTAAAAGAGCTGGTAGGACTGGTCGGAGAGCTTCACCGTCTCGCCGGCCGCGTTCAGCGAGTCGAGGAGCTTCTTGACGCTGATCCGGCTCTGGTCCTCCTCGTCGGCCTTGTTCTCGAACACGATCTGGCTCTTCATCGGGTTGAGGACGTTGGCCGAGAGCGACACGCCGTAGGCGGCGGAGCCGACGGTCAGGCTGCCCTCCTTGTCGAGGAGCCCCTTGATGTTGAAGAACTTCGGCTCGGTCCACCCGTCGACGTAGGCGCTGATGAAGGCGTTCTGCGAGCGGTCGAACGCCCCGCCGACGAAGACCTTCTGGCCGCCCATCGTGAACGTTGCCGGAGTCTTCCAGTTCCGGTTGTGGAGCCGCGAGAGATCCACGGAGACCGCGGCCGCCGTCGGCGCCGCGTAGCCGTCGCTGGAGAGGACCTGGGACCGCTCTTGGAGGAACCGGGTGAGATCGTCCTTGCCCGGGATCGCCGCGGTGCGCTGCCAGCCGCGGCTGAGGCTCAGGCCCTGGCCCAATTGGAGCTGGAGCCGGACGTCGCCGAATCCCTTGAGCTCTTCCGCCCATTGGGCCCGGCCGGACGACGCCGCTCCCAATAGGACCGCCACGCAAAGCAAGCTGCGCTTCATTCGCCACCCCCGGGTGCCAGGCATTTAGTGTTTAAAATACCGGCGCTTTCTAGGCGGGCCTATTCTACTATTAGGCCCTTGGGGTTGCAAGTAAAGTGGGGACAGTCCCCACTTTACTAACTTCACTTACTGGCCGTAGGAGAGGCGGAGGACCAGCAGTTCCGGCAGCGCCACGTCGCGCATCTTCTTCTGGACCGACGCGATGTCGTAGGGGACGCGGAAGAGCTTGAACGTCCGCGCCTTGTCGTCGTAGAGGCCGCAGGAGGCCCGATTGTCGTGGTCGCGGGGCTGGCCGACCGAGCCGGGGTTGACCACCGACCCGCTCGACTCGCTCACGTCCACCCTCTGGCCGTCCCGCAGGAGCTGCGCCTTCGTCCCGAGCGGGCTGTTGGGGTCGCGCTGGAAGCACCACGTCAGGTGGCTGTGGCCGACGAAGCAGGGCGAGACCTTCACCCCCGCGAGGTTGTCCATGTACTGCTGCCGGGTCAGGAGGTACTCCTCGGGCGGGTTGCGCGGCGAGCCGTGGACGACCATGAACGTGTCGGCGACGTCGCGCGCGGGCAGCGCCTCGAGGAACTTGCGGGCGGGCTCGGTCAGCGAGTCGCGCGTCCACAACGCGGCCGCCTGCGCGTAGTCGTTGAACCAGGACACATCCATCTTCCCGACGACCGCCAGGTCATGGTTGCCGCTGACGACGTGGAGCGGCTTGAGCGACGCGATCTTCTCGCAGACCTCGTTGGGCTGCGGGCCGTAGCCCACGATGTCGCCGCAGCAGATCCAGCCCTTCGCGCCCTGCTCGCTGAGGGTCTTGATCGACGCCTCGAGAGCCTCGAGGTTCGAATGGATATCGGAAATGACGCCCCACAACATACAGAAAGCCCTTATAGCAAATGCCTAAGGGCTTGCCGACTGCGGGGTCAGCCGACCGGCGGCTCCGGGCTCGGCTCGGCCGGCGGAGGCGTTTCCGACGAAGGCTCTCGCGCGGCCGCGACCGGGGCGGTCGCCGCCTCGAGGAGCTCCTCGGCCTTCTTCTGCGCCTCGCGCTGTTCGGGCGTCAGGACCTCGCCTTCGGCGCGGCGGCGGAAGTCGACGGAGATGATCTGGCTCACTCCGCCTTCCTCCATCGTGACGCCGTAGATCTGCTCCGCGGCCTCGATCGTGCGCTTGGAGTGGCTGACGACGATGAACTGCGTCTTGTCGCAGAACTCTTTGAGCATCGAGGCGAAGCGCTCGGTGTTCGCCTCGTCGAGCGCCGCGTCGGCCTCGTCGAGCATGCACACGGGCGACGGCCGTACCATGAAGAACGCGAACAGGAGCGCGATCGCGGTGAGCGTCTTCTCGCCGCCCGACAAGAGCGAGATGCTCTGCAGGCGCTTGCCCGGAGGCTGGGCGACGATGTCGATGCCGGTCTCCAGGATGTTGTCCGGCTGGGTGAGGACCAGGTCCGCCTCGCCGCCTTCGAAGAGCGAGCCGTAGATGCGGCGGAAGTGCTCGCGAACCGCGGTGAACGTGTTCCGGAAGTTCTCGCGGGTCGTCGCGTTGATCTTGTTGATCGCCTCGCGCAGGTCGTCTTTGGCCTTCGCCAGGTCGTCGACCTGGGTCTTGAGGAAGCCGTGCTTTTGCGTGAGCGCCTCGTACTCTTCGGGGGCGGCCATGTTGATGTTGCCGAGGCTCTGGATGCGCTTGCGCAGGAACTGGACGCGCTCGGCGTCGGCCGCGAGGCCGGCGTGCTTGGTGACGGCCTCTTCATAAGGAAGCTGCCACTCGTCCCACAGGCGGGCCTTGAGGCCGTCCTGCTTGGCCTTGAGGCCGGAGGCGTGCACCTCCCACTGGTGGAGCTTGGCCTGGTCCTCTTCGTTGGCGGCCTTGAGCCCTCGGATCCTCTCCTCGAGACCCTGCGCCGTGCCGTCCATCTCCGCGAGGCGCGCCGCGAACTCCGCGACGCGAGCCTCCACCTCGCCGCGCCGGCCCTGGAGAGCGTCGGTCTCCCGGCGGGCCTGCGTCTCGACGGCGGCGCAGTCCTCGAGCCGGCGCGCGATCTCCCCGCGCTCGGTCTCGCGACGAGCCATGGCCGCCTCGAGGCTCTCCTTCTCCACCACCTTGGCGTCGAAGTCCTTCTGGGCCACCTGGCGCGCGGCCGCCGCGAGGGCGACGGCGCTTCCCAGCTCGTTGCGGCGGATCCGCCGTTCGGCGGCCTCCGCCTTCAGCGTCTCGATCGCGGACGCGGCCTTCGTCTCCTGCTCGCGGAGCTCGGTCTCCGACGCGCGGCTGGTCTCGAGCTCCGCCCGCGCGGCGGCGAGCGCCTCTCGGAGCTCGGCCAGCTCGGCGAGCTTTCGCTCGGAGTCGCGGCGGAAGATCTCGGCGTCGCGCTCGGACAAAGACAGCAGCTCCTGGCGCTCGCGCAGCACGGCCTCGAGCGCGCGCACGCGGGCGAGCTCCTCGTGCTGGGCGCCTCTCGCCAGCTCGAGCTTGGCGGCGTGCGCCTGCGCCTTCTCTTCCAAGTCCTGCCGCTTGACCAAGAGCTCCTGCTCCCGGCGCTCGTGGTCGGCGATCGAGCGCTGAAAGG